>JBEIGB010000006.1:0-74663 GCA_040382095.1 Lewinellaceae bacterium | reverse complement strand
CGGTTGCGCCGGTACCTGCGATGGTGGTATGCCCTGGGATTGCGACGCCGCTGAACCCGAAAGGGGACCCGCTGTATAAATATGTGTGGACGCCTGCGACGGGGCTGAGCGCGACGGACGTACCGAACCCATCGGTGACGACGACAGTTGACCGGACGTACCAGGTTCGGATCAGCGATTTGTTGAATAATTGCAGCGAGACGTTTACGATACAGGTTAAGGCGGCGAATTTCCCGCCGGTTGCGCCGGTACCTGTGATGGTGGTATGCCCTGGTATTGCGACGCCGCTGAACCCGAAAGGGGACCCGCTGTATAAATATGTGTGGACGCCTGCGACGGGGCTGAGCGCTACGGACGTACCGAACCCATTGGTGACGACGACAGTTGACCGGACGTACCAGGTTCGGATCAGCGATTTGTTGAATAATTGTGGCGAGACGTTTACAATACAGGTAAGGGCAGCGGATTTTCCATCGGTAGCTCCTTCCCCGAGGATAGTTGTCTGTGAAGGCATTGCAACATCGTTGAACCCCCGGGGCGATTCTCTTTATAAGTACGAGTGGACGCCTGCGACGGGGCTGAGCGCTACGGATGTACCGAACCCGACGGTGACGACGACAGTTGGCCGTACGTACCAGGTGCGGATCAGCGGCCCGCTCAATAACTGCAGCCAGACCTTTACGGTACAGGTTGTTTTACCTGATTTCCTTGCAGTCGGTCCGGATACGGTCATAACTGTTTGTAAAAATGTTCCGACACCTATAAATCCTAAAGGCAATAATAATTTCTCCTATTTCTGGTCACCCGCTACAGGTTTGAACGCGGCTAACGTTCCTAATCCGATTTTGACTGTGAGTACCCCTCAGATTTACGCTGTGACGATCAGGGATTCTACGGGGAGATGTCAGTTTTCTTATCCTGTACGCATCAATATTTCTCCGGCCATGGATGCGGATGCCGGTAAGGATACCACATTGTGCAGCGTGGGCACTTTTACGGTGCAGGGCAGTGCGATAAATGCCGTACGCTTCCAGTGGTCGGCCCAGCGGAATTTTAGCACTATTATCGGGGAAAATGTGCGCCAGGCGGTTAATCTTACCCGAGGGAATAATCTCTTTTACCTCAGGACAACAGATGCCTTAGGATGCGTTGAAATTGATTCTGTTGCCATCCGGGCATTCCCGTTGCTTGCAAGCGTTCCTGCCAGCATTACCGCATGTTTGCCGGACGACAGAAAAGACATCACGGTAACGAATGGGGACCCTGGTCAAACACTCAGCTATCGGTGGTCGCCCTCCAACCTGATCATTTCTGACCCCAATGCAGGGCCGACTGCTATTATCCGTGCCCAGACAGGCGCCACGGTCAGCGTTGTGGTGACGAATCAGGCTGGATGTTCCGCTACGTTTAATACGCGGTTGGAGGTACTGAATCTTCCATCCATCCTCACGATTGAAGCGGCGAAGAACCCGATTAAAGAAGGGGAGACAACCACCCTTACCGTGCGAGGTTGCCAGGACTGTACAGTCGCATGGTCGCCTTCTACCGGGTTAGGTAATACCAATGGTGCCGCTGTTTCGGCAAGCCCTGACAAAACGACTACTTATGTGGCGACTGTGAGTAAGGCAGGCTGTGTGGACACCCTGAGTATTACGTTGGTTGTCGAGGAGTGCGTAGAACCTTTCGTGCCCAACGCGTTTACGCCTAATGGGGACAATATCAACGATATCCTGTATGCCAGGTTGAAAGATTACCAAGAAATGCGTATGATTATTTACAATCGGTGGGGCCAGGAGGTTTTTGATACGCGGGATCCGCAAGTTGGCTGGGACGGTACTTACCGGGGGCGTCAACTACCACCGGACGTATATGGTTATTATGTGTATGTGCTTTGTCCCAATGGAGCCGAATTTAAGAAGAGTGGCAGTATTTCTTTGATTCGTTAGATATCGGCGGGGTTATCTTTGGTTTTCACCAACGGTTCCTGTGCAGCGGCCTTTCCGATAATAATTTCCGCCTTCGGTGGGAAAATGTGCTATTGAATTGTGTCTTTTTTTCGATTTTGTGAAGCAAAATGGAAAAAAAGACACAATTCAGGTTTTTATTTGGCGTGTAGTACCAAAAAACGACTCATGAGACCGCCTTGGAATATTTTCGGGGCGATAAACTGAAAACAGACCACCTATCAGACATTCTCGTCAGACTTGTTGTAGCAGGGATTATCGTAGGTTGAAAAGGCTGTTTTTCAGGTACGTTTACCCATCGCGACAAGTCTATTTTCTAACCATTGGATAGCTATGAAATATTTGCGTGTATTGTTAGGGGGGCTAATGGGGTGGATAATTGCAGTACAGGCTTGCGGGCAGTGTAATTTGATCCACGACAAGATAGATGAATTCGACAGTACCCGTACAGTAGCTTCAAAACCGATAAATATCGGGTACATCATCCCAAGCAATTTTGAGACAGCGGATGGGCCAAAGATGGTAGAAGAGGGCAAACTGATGTTTTCTTATTCGGAGCGTGACAGTATCCATGCTTTCTTCCTGATTGTCGCCGTACAGGAAAGGGAATATCTTCGGGTGGACAATGACTATAATGTCTTACTCATGCTTGATGATAACCAGATCATCGAGCTGGTGAATTTTTCTGATCAGGGGATATTTGATTCGAATACGAATATGCGGTTGTATCAGCACACTTGTGTGGTACCCTTGGATTTATTTTATGCTTTGACCCATTTGAAAATTGCAAAAATCAGGATTAATTACCGCACGTACAAACATACCATCGAATTGAGCGGCCCGCAACAGGAGGGCTTTCGTGCTGCAGTCCGCTGCGTCGGGGAAGCATTAAAGATGCTGCAGATCCGGCCCTGACAGGTCAGGGGCTTTTCACACAACCCCAACCTCCCCGTTTGAAATAATATTTGGTACGAGGCTAATAAATCTCCAGGATTAATGGTTCCCCGGGGGGTAGCGGTAACGTTCCCTGGTTCAGGGGATAGACGGTGCCACTGAATACGTCCCTGGCCGTTGTTGCGCCCAGCAGGGCTTCCTGGAAGCGGTCTAACTTCAGGGAGAAGGGTTGTTCGTTTTTATTAAGGACGATCATCAATTTCTGGGCAGTGTTAAAGCGGAAGGTAACATAAGTACTTTGTTCAGGGACGAAGTGGAGTAATTTTCCGTCATGTATTGCGGTGGCTGTTTTGCGCCACTGAAGGAATTTCTTTAGCCATTGCTGGGTTTCGCTTGCTTTCGCAGGCAATCCTTGTCCGGTGAAGCCATTGGTTTTATCGCCGGGCCATCCTCCGGGGAAGTCGGTCCGTATTATTCCATGGTCCCCGTTTGGCGTATTGGTCATGAGGATTTCGGTACCATAGTAGATTTGTGGGGTACCGCGTGTAGTGAGGAGGAAAGCCAGCCCTTGCCTGAACCAGTTGAGATTTTCTTTGACTGCCGTGAAGAACCGGTCCATATCGTGATTATCGGGAAAAACAACCAGGTTATTGGGATGTGGGTAGAGATAATCGCTTGCGAGAATGCGATAGATCCGCACGAATCCGCTTTCCCAGCCATTTTCGCTTTGTAGCATGGCATCCCTGACGGCTTCCTGCAGTGGGAAATCCATGAGGCTGGGCAGTTTGGAAACATATCCATTCGGGTTGACCTTGCCGCTTTGCCAGAACGATACCTGGGCGGGATTGCCGGACCATTCTTCCCCGACGACATTGAAATGGGGGTATTCTTTTAGCACTGCCTCGTTCCAGTCGGCCATAAAGTGGATATCGGGATAGGGATAGGTATCCATTCGGATGCCGTCCAGGTCTGCATATTCGATCCACCAGATTGTATTTTGGATGAGATAGGTGGCCAGGAGCTTGTTGCGTTGGTTGAGGTCGGGCATTGTTTCGACAAACCAGCCATCTGAATTGCGTTTTGAATCGTAGGCGGAGGCGTAGGGGTCCTGAATCGTTTCGCGGCGGTGGTTGGTCGGTACGAACTGGCCGCCGAAATTGATCCAGTCTTTGGCGGGTAAGTCTTTCATCCACCAGTGCTCGGAGCCACAGTGGTTGAGGATCATATCCATAATTACTTTGACCCCTTTGGTGTGGGCTTTTTGGATTAACTCCAGATAGAGGGCGTTGCTGCCGAAGCGGGGGTCCACTTTGTAGAAATCGGTGATGGAATAACCGTGGTAGGAATATTCCCGCATATTATTTTCGAGTAGGGGGTTGAGCCAGATAGCGGTGAAACCCATATTGGCAATATAGTCCAGGCGTTCGATGATGCCTTTGATATCCCCACCGTGTCGCCCGCCTTTAAAGCTGCGGTTTAAGCGTTCCTGCATCCCTTCCGAGGAATCGTTTGACGGGTCGCCGTTGGCAAAACGGTCGGGGGTAATGAGGTACATCACGTCGGCCGGGGAAAATCCTTTGCGCTGGGCGGATGTCTGCTGCCGCTCCAGCAGCCGGTAGGCATATACCAGGCGGGTCTTGCCTTTTTCCTGGAACTGGATTTCGAAGGTGCCGGGTTTTGCCCCTGCAAGGTCGAGGTCAATGAAGAGATAGTTGGGGTTTTCGACGCTTGTGGCCTGTATCAGGCGCACGCCTGGATAATTCACTACCGGCCGCAAATCGGAAATCTGTCGCCCATACACCATAAGCTGTAGCTGTGTTTGTTGCATACCAGACCACCAGAATGCAGGTTCGACGCGGCGGAGCTCAGGCTGTGCCCAGGTATTGGCAATGCCCAGGAGCAGAAAGAAAAAAACTCCTGAAAAGCGTTTTTTAACGTACATAGCGCATATTGTTTTGGTAATGGCCAAATTTAAGGATTTTTTGGATACCTGCCTTCTACTGATGCCCGGCTTCATTAAAATGCTTTTTAAACAGGCTCAGGGGTGAAATTAAAACAAAAATAGGTTTTTTAAAAAAAATAAAATAAAAAGTTTATATTTGAACAGATTTGTTGTAGTAGATGAGTATGGAGATAAAAAAGGGCGATTTTCAGCCTGATATGATTCCTTTGCAACAAATCCGGTATTTTAAGAATGGGGTTGGCATCCCACTGCAGCAAATCTAAAGATAACCGCGATGATATTTGAACGGGCCATTTTACATTTGGACCTGGATGCGTTTTTCGCATCGGTGGAATGCCTGCGCAACAATGCCCTGAGTGGAAAGCCGCTGATTGTTGGGGGGTATAGCGGCCGGGGTGTAGTGGCCTCGTGCAGCTACGAAGCCAGGGCATTTGGGGTACGTTCGGCGATGCCGGTACAGATGGCGCTGCGTTTGTGCCCTGAAGCGGTCGTAGTACGTGGCGATATGGAGTTATACAGCAAATATTCGGGGCTGGTGACCGATATCCTGCGGGAGGAGGTACCGATACTTGAGAAGGCTTCGATAGATGAATTTTATGCGGACCTCAGCGGCATGGACCGGTATTTTGGCTGCTGGCGTTGGGCAGAGGGGCTTCGTGGCCGGATTTTGCGGGAAAGTGGCCTGCCCATATCCATGGCTTTGGCCGTCAATAAGCTGGTATCTAAAATCGGGGCCGGGGAGGCAAAACCCAATGGTGCAAGGCTTATAGCGGCGGGTACGGAAAAAGATTTCATCGCTCCGTTGCCAATAGGTAAGCTTCCTTCGGTAGGGGATGTCACTGCCCGGAAGCTCAACCTGATGGGCATACGGCAGGTGGGGCAATTACGTCAGATACCGCCGCAGTTGCTGGAACGGGAGTTCGGGCGCTTAGGTCCCCAGCTCTGGAAAAAAGCACATGCAGAAGACGACAGCCCTGTAATACCCGTTCACGAGCAAAAGTCCATGTCCACCGAACGGACTTTTGAGCGCGATAGTGCAGATATGTCCTGGCTCCGCGATCAACTCACCGCGATGGTCATGGAACTGGGCTATGAACTTCGGCGAGGTGGCCAGCTCACGGCCTGTATCACCGTGAAATTGCGTTATGCGGATTTCAACACGTTTACCCGACAGCGGCATATCCCTTATTCGGCTGGCGATAAGATACTGATACGCATCGCACACGAGCTGTTTGGGCAACTTTACGAGCGGCGGCAGCGGATCCGTCTGCTTGGTGTGCGGTTTGGCGACCTGGTATATGGCCGGCCTCAGCTCAGCTTATTCGAAGACACCCAGGAGGACGGCCAACTGATGGAAGCGCTGGACCGCATCCGTTCCCGCTTTGGGATGGGGGCGGTGAAGAGGGCGTCCATGATAGACCCCCCGTAGGACGTAGCTTTTTTATACATGAAAACGCCAGAGCTCAAATGCCTCCTTCTCGAGCCGCTCCCGATGGTCTGGATGGGCGATGTTGATCATTGAGCGGATGCGCTCGCGGATGCTGCGGCCGTACATTTCCGCAACACCGTATTCGGTTACGATGTAGTGTACGTGCGCACGGGTAGTCACGACGCCTGCACCGGTATTGAGGGTGGAGACGATACGGCTGAGGCCTTTTGCCGTAGTGGAGGGCAGGGCGATGATCGGTTTGCCGTGGTCGGAGAGCGCTGCACCGCGCATAAAGTCCATTTGCCCGCCAACACCGGAATAGATGCTGGTGCCGATAGAATCAGCACAGACCTGTCCGGTGAAATCTACTTCCAGGGCACTGTTGATAGCCGTCACTTTGGGGTTTTGGCGGATTACCGCGGTATCGTTGACGTACTCCACGTCCAGGAAACGCACGAGCGGGTTGTCGTTGACGAAGTCATAGAGTTGCTGCGAACCCATCATGAAGCTGGTGACGAGGTAGTTGCGGTGCTTGACCTTGTGCTGGTTGGTGATCACACCTTTTTCGACCAACGGAAGGACGCCATCGGCGAACATTTCCGTGTGGATGCCGAGTTCCTTGTGGTTGGTCATAGCGGCGAGGGCGGCATTGGGAATGGCACCGATGCCCATTTGCAGTGTGGCACCGTCATCCACGAGTTCTGCTACAAACTGGCCGATACGGGTTTCGGTCTCATCGGGCGGAGGGGGCAGAAATTGCGGGAGCGGATAGTTGACTTCCGTTATTTTATGGAACTTACTGACATGGATATTGCCGTCGCCCATGGTACGCGGCATGTTGGGGTTAATCTCGGCAATGAGCTTCTTTGCCGTTTGTGCGGCGGATAAGGTCGTATCCACAGAAATCCCCAGGCTGCAGAAACCGTTTCTGTCAGGGGGGGACACCTGCAGGAGGGCAGCATCGAGTTGTACGATGCCTCTGCGGAACAAACGCGGGGTTTCGCTCAGAAAGACGGGGATGAAGTCTGCCCGCCCTGCCTGTACGGCCTTACGCATATTGGCACCAACAAACATATTTTTCACGAGGAAGCTTTTACTGTACTGCTCTTCCCCATAAGGTGCGATCCCCTCGGTATGCAACTGGTAGATTTCGATGTTCCGCAGGTCATCGGCCCTTTGTACCAGGGCTTTAATGAGTACTTGCGGGGCAGCGGCAACGCTGTGGATATAAACTTTATCGCCGGAACGGATGATCGAAACGGCTTCCTCCGGGCTTACTGGATGAAAATTTTTTGTGTACATGGCAATTGAGCTTTTTTCGCAGCGCAAGTTACTGCCGATAGTGAAAATGTTGTCCCTGAAAATGTCAGGAAAATTGGTGATTTTTGTTCATGGGTACGTTGAAAAGTTAATTGGTGCCGCAGGTGGTGGAACGCCTTGCCTTCCCGCTTTTGTGGGTGGAGGCGTTCGGCAGGCATACGGTACACGACGAAAGTATTTGAGACAAAACAAATTTGCGTTGCCATGGGCTCAACCCAATTGCCAGTCCTTTCCGGGGCGCACAGTATTTTTTATTATTTACTACTGCTGGCTACCGGGATGGTGGCATTACAGGTGATTACGACCGGTGTGTTATTTTTCTTTAAACGCAGCGGGGAAATGCGTGCGAATGCTTGTTTCGGTACGGTACTCATCGCTTTTGGCCTGACGCAGATACACTATATTTTCCTGATTACGGGTCTTTCCCGGCAATTTCCGGTTTTTTCGGTACTGCCTTTATATTATACCTTATTATTCCCTCCCCTGCTTTTTTATTATATCAAACTGAGCCTGTATCCGGCTTATCGCTTCCGCTGGACGGATGCCAAGCATTTTTTCCTTCCCCTGGGTCAGTTCCTGTTTTTTGTATTACTGACAATATCCAATACCTCGGTTTTGCTGGAGCGGGAATTTTTCAACCCCTTTTATGGCGGTGTGGAGACAGCGCTTTACCTGGCGACATTTTTCGCGTACCTGTATTTTGGCTATCGGTTTATCCGGCAGAAACGGCAGCATTTGCGGCTTGGAGCGGAAGCAAAACTAACCCGCTACCTGGGGAAGCTCGTCAAGGTATTGGTTTTTTTATTATGCGTACATTCGGCATTGGTGGTAAGTGATTTTCTGGGATATGAAATATTACAACTCAACCTTCGATTTTTTAAGCCATTTGCCGCCGTAGGTATCCTGTCGTTTACGGGAATGGGTTTGTGGCTCGGCATTTACGGCTTTCAGGTACTGATTTGGGGCAGAAAGGTTTTACGCTGAACTGGCTGGCTGCTCAGAGGGTAGCCCATATCCATTCCAGGACTTTTTGCATTTCAGTGCGCAGGGGGTTGGCACTATCAATAAAATTGTTGTGCATAAAGCTGAAAATCAGTACTCTGTCTTTCTTTGTCCTGATATATCCGCTCAGGCAATGCTGGTTGGCCAGGCTGCCGGTTTTTGCGAAAACATAAGGCTTTTCTTTGCCCCCATACCAGGAGCGGATCGTACCCGACTGCCCCCCGGCAGGAAAAATGGAGAAGAGGCGTTCGTGAGGGACTTCCTGGTAAAGACGGTCCAGCAGTGTGGTGATGGTGCGGGGCGTAAAAAGGTTATAACGGGATAGCCCGGAGCCATCCGCCCAGTTGAGGGTATCCGGAAAACCACCGAAGAGCTGTGCTTTTGCATATTGGATGACATCAGCCGTATTGAGCTTTCCGTCAAATAATTTGGCGGCGCACATAAGCATTAACTGTTCGGCCAGGAAATTATCGCTTTCCTGCATGAAACGGCGCAGTAGGGTATCCGGGAGCGGGGCATACAGGGTCCGGAATGATGGCAAGCTATTTACCCATTCTTCTGCCGGAAATACCTTTAGCCCCAGGGTGTCGGCAAGGAGTTTGCGCACTGCTGCCGGGGAGTGATTATAGGGCAAAGCACGCGAGAACCCCGGGGTACTTGCAGCCGCATCATTGTAAAAAAAGCGGTCTCCATTTTCCTCCCGCCATATCTGCGGGGATTTTGATACATTATCTGTACCCATATTTAGCAGGGTGGAAAAATAGCGGGGATACACCTGAAGCCCCCGGCTGGCAGGGTCCTGCTTAAAATATACGAGGTTACTGTACAGCGGAAAAGAAGTTTTCTCCACCTGATACGCATACCGGTAATCTGCCCAGGACCAGCCCGGGCCGAAGTGATCGTCCTTAAAATTATCTTCGGAAAAAAGCAGGAAGTGCTTTGGGGCGGAAAGAATGTCCCAGCCCTGGCGGTTGTCCTGGAAATCAGGGTGCAGGAACAAGGGGTTGCCAGTGCCTTGTACCACGAGCATCCCATCGCTTTCGCCATAACGCAGCACTGGCATACTGTCACCCAGGATTTTCAGGGCGGTGTACAGGGTGAAGATCTTGGTATTAGAGGCTGGCGTAAAGTATTTAAAGGCATCTTTTTGGTACAACATCGCCTTTTTTGCGGGGTCATAAAGCGCGAAGCCGGTAAAGAACTGCGAAAAGATACTGGATTCCCGGATCATGACGTCCAGGGTGCGCTGGATCCGCTTGTCCATGTACTGCGCGTGAGCGGAAGATGTGTATAATAAAAAAAAGTACAGAAGTGGGAATTTTAATAATTTAGCAGCTTTTACAGGCATCATGATCCGGAGCTTTGATGAAAAAGATGGCTTGTCGGCACCAAACTTAAGGTTTTTCTGTTGGACTTGCTTTAGATGGGCATAAAAATTCCCGGACAGTTGAATGGCCTGGCACTAAGGTCAAAATGTTTTTCCATGACGATGTTTTTTGATAAAAGGTCCTTTCTGTTCAAGGTTTTATTTAGTGCGGCTTCAGTACTGGTATTCCTTGGGCGAACGCCCCCGGCACACGCACAACAGTCTGCATTACAACAGGAGGCCTATCGTGCTGCACTCGCTCAGACGGTGCTGTTGCGCAACGAGGGGGGGCTCATCCCTTTGAAACGGCTCGATTCGCTGCGTATCGGACTGCTGCGCCTGGGACAGGGGGGAGGGACTGGTATTTTTCAGGATTTTCTGGAGAAGTATTCGGTAGCCGATGTCATTACACTTCCTGAAGACGCCGGGGAAAGTGCGATCGCCGAACAGCTCGCAGCATACAATTTATTGATTTTTTGCTTTCAGGACGGGCCTGCCACACCGTCTCCCGGTACTGCCGGGCAGGTGGCGCTAAAGCTTGCTTTGGGTAAGCAAAAGGTTATCCTTGCGGTTTTTGACCCTGCGCAGTATTTTGTTGAACTTGCAGCCGCGGGCAGTGCCGACGGGCTGCTTGTCGCCTCCGGCGACTTTTACGGGCAATCGCTGGCCGCACAGTTGATTTTTGGGGGCGTATCTTCGTCTGCCCGTCTGGCGGTTGATTTAGGCCCGGGGTTTCCTGCGGGCGCAGGTATGGACAGCCCTGCTGCCGTCCGCCTGGGCTATGCCCCTCCGGAGATTGCCGGCCTCAACGGTCAGTTACTGCGCGACAGCATCGAGGCAATTATAGAGGCCGGAAGGGCAAACTTTGCATATCCGGGGGCACAGGTGCTGGTTGCAAAGGATAATAAAATCGTTTATCACCAGGCTTTCGGAAACCATACTTATGAAGAGTCGCGCCCTGTGGGACTGGACGACCTCTATGATTTTGCTTCCGTTACAAAGATATCTGCCGGGCTTCCGGCACTGATGGAGTGGTATGGCCAGGGGCGTTTTGATCCGGACGCACCATTGTCGAGATACCTGCCCGAAACCAGGGGGAGCAATAAGGCAGACCTTTCCATGCGGCGTATCCTCACGCATACCGCACGGCTCATGGCCTGGATCCCCTTTTGGCGCGGGACGCTGAAAGGGCAAAGCCGGAACCCCTGGCAAAAAGGCTGGAACGGGACGCGCGATAATGATTTCAGGTTTAAAGCCCGCACCTTTCGATCCGATTCATCTTCGGCATATCCGGTATTCGTGACCGACAGCCTATGGTTGCACCGTCGGTATGATCGGTTGATTTTCCGGTCAATCTACCGTTCGCCCCTCAATGAAAAGCCAGGTTTTGTGTATTCCGACTTTTTCTTCTACACGGTGCCCAGGATCGTCAGGTATCAGACGGGTATAGATTTTGAGACCTATCTGAAAACCCGCTTTTACCGGCCATTAGGGGCCCATACCCTCACCCTGAACCCGCTGCGGTTTTATCCTTCGACGCGTATCGTACCAACCGAAAGAGATACTTTTTTTCGGATGAAACTGCTGCACGGGACAGTACACGACGAAGGTGCCGCGATGTTGGGCGGTATATCGGGACACGCAGGGTTGTTCGGATCGGCCAACGACCTTGCCAAGCTCATGCAGATGTACCTGAATTTCGGCACCTACGGTGGGGAGCGCTTCATCGAAGAAAGCGCATTGCGCGAATTCACCCGTTGCCAATACTGTGATGAGGGCATACACCGCGGCCTCGGCTTTGACAAACCCACGTTGAAGTATAATCCTGCTGCAGCGTCCTACGCATCACAGGCATCTCCCCGGAGTTTCGGGCATACCGGCTTTACGGGCACCTATACCTGGGCCGATCCGGAGCGCAGGCTCCTCGTCATTATATTTACCAATCGGGTATATCCTACACGACAAAGCCGGCAGTTGCTCGATATGGGCATCCGGCGCCGTGTCCATGAAGTGGTATATTCAGCTATTCAAAACTGAACATGCAATCGAAGCAACCTATAATCAGGCGTTTTCGGGAAGGACTACAATCGCGCACAGCGTTTTTTCAGGAACATTGGCATAGGTTTTCGGGGCATTTGCCCCGTCTGGCCAAATTTGTCCAGTGGGCTACGTTTTCTTTTCTGGTATTCTTGGCCGTTCTCCTGCTTTTTATATTCGCCATTTCCCTGACGATACCTTCTGCAAAAAAACTTGAGGGTATGCAGGCAGATATTGCCTCGACAGTCTATTCTGCAGATTCCATCCCCGTTCAAATCGGACTTTATTTCAAAGAGTTTCGCATCGTGGCCACTTATGAGGAGATTGCGCCAATGACCTTTAATGCCCTGGTCGCTACCGAAGACGAACGCTTCTTCCAGCATAAGGGGATTGATTACCGGGCATTGGGCCGCGTCTTGGTCCGTTCTATCCTGCGCGGCGACCGTTCCGGCGGTGGAGGCAGTACGATCAGCCAGCAATTGGCAAAAAATATGCTTCCACGCAGGAGCTTTCCCGTTGCTTCGCTACCCATTAACAAAATCCGGGAGATTATTATCGCAAGACGCCTGGAGCGGGTTTATGATAAAAAACAAATTCTCGCTTTATACCTGAATACGGTGCCTTTCCCTGAAAATGTATATGGGATCAATATCGCCGCACAGCGTTTTTTTAGTAAAAAGCCTTTCGAACTCAGTATTGTCGAAAGTGCAACTTTGGTGGGCACCCTTCGGGCAACGACTTTCTATAACCCCTTAAAGTATCCTGAACGCGCCCGCCAGCGCAGGAATGTGGTGTTAGAGCAGATGTATAAAAATGGAATGCTCAGCCAGGCCAAACTCGAAGCACTGCAGCAGCTTCCCCTGGAACTGCGCTACAATCCTGCAGCAGCGAACGAAGACCGGGCACCGTACTTCCGGGAATTTCTTCGCCGGGAGCTGGAACGGTTACTCGACGGAATCCGCAAGCCCGATGGAGAACCCTATGACCTTTATAAGGATGGACTTAAAATATATACTTCGCTTCATACGGGTATGCAGGCCATTGCCGAAGAATCCGTCGCTCAGCATCTGTCGGAAATACAGAAAAAATTTGACCAGCACTGGAGAGGCTCCAGCCCCTTCTGGCATAATAAAAAAACCGTAGAGCTCTTCAAGCGCAATTCGATGCGCTATAAATTGCTCAAAGCGGCGGGTAAGGGCGAAGGGGAAATTAACCGGATTTTCGAACAAAAAATAAAAATGAAGATTTTCACCTGGGATGGTGAAAAAGAAGTCGAAATGTCCCCCCTCGATTCTGTCCGCCATCATCTGGGGTTGCTGCAGGCCGGGTTTATGGCCATGGATCCCTACACCGGGTTCATCCGCGCCTGGGTAGGAGGGATCAACTACGATTATTTTCAGTTTGATCATATATTGGCCAATCGTCAGCCGGGCTCTGTTTTTAAGCCTGTGGTATATGCCCAGGCACTCCGGGAAGGCATTCCCCCCTGCGATCAAATTCCCAACTTCCCGGTGACTTATCACGAATACGCCAAAGGGGATTGGGCAATCAGGGATCGGAGCAGGGAGGATCCGGACCCTCACATCGTTATAGAAGCAGGTATAAAACGAGACCTGGATGATTGGGCCCCGCAAAACGCCGATGGCATCTATGGGGGGTCCTATTCTCTTGAGGGTGCCCTGACGAACTCCGTCAACACCGTTACGGTATCGCTTATCATGCAGATGGGTGTAAAAAAGGTCGTTGAACTGGCGAAATCCCTGGGTATTGAGACCAAAATCCCTGTAGAGCCCTCTATTGCCCTTGGCACAGCGGAATTGCCCCTGTACGAAATGATACAGCCTTTCGCCGCCTTTGCCAGCGAGGGCCGGCGGGTCAGGCCAGTGGCAGTGCTGAGGATCGAAAACCACGCCGGGGAAGTGATTTTCTCGGCAAATCCCCGCACGGAACAGGTTATTTCTGCCGAAGAGGCCAATACCATGACCCGTATGCTGCAGTCGGTGGCCAGTGCGGGTACCGCAAGCCGTCTGCGCTGGATGTATAATGTCACGGACGTGCCCGTAGCCGGCAAAACGGGCACCTCGCAGAACCATGCCGATGGGTGGTTTATCGGCTATACGCCAAAGATTATCGCAGGGGCCTGGGTAGGAGGCGATTCGCCCCTGGTCCGCTTCCGCAATTTTGAAAATGGCCAGGGTGCAGCGACGGCGCTGCCGGTGGTGGCGATCTTCATGCGCAAAGTCCTCGATAATCCCGCCCTCTACAACTGGCATGGCGGAAGTTTTCCGCTGCTAAGCCCTGAACAAACCAAAAAGCTGGCCTGCCCCCTGCGGATACCTTCCCCTGAGGAACTGCTTGCCGATTCACTGGCAAGGGACAGCCTGATGCGGTTGGAGGGGCTGCAACTCGATCTGGAAAATATCGAACAATAATCATGTATAAAATATTTTGATCATGGCAAAATTCACATTGAAGGTTAACGGCAAGCGCCGTCAGGTGGAGGTAAGTCCCGATACCCCGCTTCTCTGGGTATTGCGCGATCACCTGGACCTTACCGGTGCGAAATATGGCTGCGGTATAGGCCAGTGTGGTGCATGTACCGTCCATATCAACAATGAACCCATGCGTTCCTGCGCCCTTCCCGTAGAGGCTGTCGGCAACGCCGACATCACGACGATCGAGGGGTTATCCAAAAACGGCGATCATCCCGTACAGATGGCGTGGAAAACGATTGACGTACCGCAATGCGGCTATTGCCAGGCGGGCCAGATTATGACGGCTGCCGCTCTGCTGAAGAAAAACCCCGCGCCTGACGATGCAGATATTGATGTGGCGATGCAAGGCAATATTTGCCGCTGTGGTACTTACCAGCGCATCCGCGAAGCAATCCATTTTGCAGCCAAAAAATCCTAATCATGACGAACTCAGAAAACCTTTTTCAATATGACCGCCGCAGCTTCCTAAAGGTTTCCGCTCTTGCCGGCGGTGGCTTGCTCGTCGGCGTGCAGTGGCTCTATGGCCGGTCGGCAGACGAGCTTCCGAATGACGGAGCTGCCCGATTTAATGCTTATGTGAAAATTTATCCCGATGGGCGTATCGTGATCATGTCCCCCAATCCTGAGATCGGGCAAGGCGTCAAGACTTCGATGCCAATGATTGTGGCGGAAGAACTCGATGCCGACTGGAGCAAAGTGACCGTAGAACAGGCACCGCTCGATACGGTACTGTACACCCGCCAGGTGGCAGGCGGTAGCGGTTCGATTCGTGCTTCCTGGACAACGCTGCGCAAAGCGGGCGCTACTGCCCGGGCGTTATTGGTCATGGCCGCCGCACAGCAGTGGCAGGTCAATCCTGAAGAATGCACTACAGCGAACAGCGTGGTCAGGCATCCTGCAAGTGGGCGCGAGCTTGGATATGGGCAGCTTGCCACAGCAGCAGCGGCCCTTACCCCTCCAGGCGCCGTATCGGTGAAACGCCGTGCTGATTTCCGCTTGCTGGGTAAATATGTCCCCAATGTTGACAACCACGGGATCGTTACAGGCGAAAAACTCTACGGTTTTGACGTAAAACGCGAGGGGATGCTGGTGGCCGTAGTAGCACGCCCGCCTGCTTTTGGAATGAAGCTAACGGATCTGGACGACAGAGCAGCAAAGTCCGTACCGGGTGTGCAGCAGGTTATCCGCTTTGGAAACAAAGTGGCCGTACTCGCCAATACGACCTGGGAGGCCAAAAAAGGGCGCGATGCCCTTGTGCTGCAATGGACACCGGAAGGAACGCTGGAAGACACCGCACAGCACGATAAAGCACTGCAAGACCTCCTGGAGCGTGCCCCCGAGCGCCCGTTCCGCAAAGATGGGGATGCGGGGACGGCTTTTGCGCAGGCTGCCCGCATCGTCGAGGCGTCTTACGCTTGTCCCTTCCTTCCACACAATGCGATGGAGCCCCTGAATTTCTTCGCCCATGTCCGTGCTGACGGCGTAGAGCTGATTGGCCCGACCCAAACGCCGGAGCGGGCACGAAACGATGTGGCTAAGTTACTCAATATGGACAGCAGCAAGGTCACGGTGCAAATGACCCGGCAAGGGGGCGGTTTCGGTCGTCGCCTGAATGCCGATTATGCTGTGGAAGCCGCAGAAATCTCTAAGCTCGCGCAGAAACCGGTAAAAGTGGTTTGGATGCGGGAAGATGATATGGGCGGCGGTATCTACCGGCCCGCATGCAAGTATATTTATCGGGCCGCCCTCGACGCACAGGGAAAGGTCGTCGGGTTCCATTTGCGTGGCGCAGGAATCAATGTCGGCAACCCGACCCGCGAAAACAACTTCCCGGCAGGGGCATTGGCAAACTTGCTCATCGAAGGCCATAACCTCGAATCTAAAGTGACTACCGGACCCTGGCGGGCACCTGTGCATAATTTCATCGCTTTTGCCGAGCAGAGTTTCCTCGATGAGGTAGCTCTTGCAAGCGGTCAAGACCCTGTACAGATGCGTCTGGACCTCCTGGATCAGGCAAAGGCAAATCCAGTGGGCAAAATAGAGTACGATGTCGAAAGGTTTAAAGGTACAATACGGCTGGCAGCGGAAAAAGCAGGTTGGGGCAACCCCCGACCAGGCGTTTTCCAGGGCTTTAGCGCGTATTATTCGTTCAATTCGTATGTCGCACAAGTCGTGGAAGTCGTATTGGAGCATAACGTACCGAAAATCAGCCGGGTCGTCTGCGCAGCGGATTGCGGTATCCTTGTCAACCGCAGTGGTGCCGAAAACCAGATTGAAGGGGGCATTGTAGATGGTCTTGGCCATGCGATGTTCAGCCAGCTTACTTTGAAGGATGGGATGGCGGAACAAGTGAACTTCGACCGTTATCGCCTGATCCGTATGTCCGAGGCGCCCTCGGTGGAAGTACACTTTGTGGACAGCGAAGAGTCGCCTACCGGGCTTGGAGAGCCTGCCCTGCCCCCGCTGGCTGCGGCTTTTACCAATGCGGTATTTCGCGCGACCGGCCAGCGCCTGCGCGACCAGCCGTTTTTAAAGCCCGGACAAAATGCCCTCTTAGGATAGCTTTTCAATAGGCTTGTTGCGACGGGATTATCGTGAACGGTGAAAATAGTACACCAGTGCACTGCCCCGTCGCAGCAGGCTTGCTTTCTTTTTGGTGTGCCCAATCCCCCCGGTGCAATAACCCCGCCGTTTAGCCGTTTAAAAGGGTTGTTGCGGGGCTATATGAAATTTTGCCCCCGGCAGGGAATATTTTTTTCAAAACGACGCTGTCGCATAAGTATTGAGGTTGTGTAATATTTTTCTTGAGGCTGTCTCATAAGAAGAGGCTGTCTCGTAAGTATTTTGCCGCCCTCGGTGGCAGAATAAATTTTTTTCAGGCGCCGTTTTAATTTATTTTGCGAAGCCAAATCAATTAAAACGGCGCCTGAAAAGACATTCTTTGGCGGCGAAGGCCGCCAAAGGACTTATGAGACAGCCTCTAAAATTTTTGAAACCGGCGTTTCAAAAAAATATTCTTTGGCGGCATTCGCTGCCAAAGAATGTGAGCGACAGCCTCTACTTTTCACACAACTCCCAAAAAGTTTTTTACACAACCTCATTTCCATGCAGAGCGTATATGCCTGGAATCCAGCGGCAGAAATGAGCGACACGATGTTGAAAAGACTGATTTTTGTATTTTCCCTTTCGATGGCGGCAGTTGTACTGTATGCTCAAAGGGGATGGGAGGCAGGCTTTTTTGCGGGCACTGCTTTTTATTTTGGGGACCTGAACACCAACTATAGTCTTGCGCTGCCGAATGCAGCGGCAGGGGCGATGGCGCGCTTTAATTTCAATGAGCGGGTGTGCTTCCGTTTAGCGGCCACAGCTGGTCGGGTCGAGGGGGACGATGCGCGCTCGAAGAATATTTACGAAAAAGCCCGCAACCTGAGCTTCCGCTCCCCCGTTACCGATGCAAGTGCTCTGCTGGAGTTCAATTTCTTACCCTATATACATGGCAGCAGGGATTTTTTTTTCACCCCCTATGTTTTTGGTGGTTTCACCTTGTTTTCTTTTGATCCTGCTGCCCTTTATGACGGGGAGTGGGTTTCTCTTCGTCCTTTAGGTACAGAGGGGCAATTCAAGGGGGAGGAATACTATACTGTGCAAACGGCGCTGGCGTATGGAGGGGGGATTAAACTGGACCTGGGCAGTTCCTGGAGCCTTAATGCCGAGCTTAGTGCGCGGAGTACCCAGACGGATTACCTGGACGATGTCAGTACCGTTTATACGGATAAGCGGAGCCTGCTGCGTTCGAGGGGTGATATTGCCGTAGCTCTTTCTGACCGCTCCCTGCGCCTTCCGGGCCTGGAAGACAGCCGTCTCGGACTGCCGGGGACCCAGCGTGGCAACAGCAAGACCAAAGATGCGTATGTCTTTCTTCAGGCCGGCCTGGTCTATTATTTTGGCTCCCTGCGCTGTCCGAGTGCTATGGGAGGCCGGAGATAAAACGCATCCGGGACAGACAAATTCCGGCCTTTGACAAAACCTGAATGGGCTGGCACTTGTATTTAATATAAATGCTATCTGATATGCCTATTTTTGGAGCCCTAATCAACCGGAACAAGACATTGGGAGGAATGCTCGAGCAACGCTTCCTCCTTACCTCGCCCGCCGGGCACCAGGAAAATACCCTTCGAAGGCTGATCAACCGGGCAGCCCCGACGATTTTTGGCCAGTATTACGATTTCAGGGAAATTCTCAGAAGCGACAATGTCGTCCAGGCTTTTCAGGATAAAGTACCGCTGTTCGATTATGATACGATGCACCGGCAGTGGTGGCATATGTCCCTGAACGATGTAGAAAATGTCACCTGGAAAGGCCGGATAAAATTTTATGCCCTTAGCTCGGGCACTGCTGGTGCCCCCAGTAAACGTATCCCCGTCAGCGATGATATGCAGCGTGCAATGCGCCGTGCGGGCTTCAAAATGTTCTTTGCACTACCGCGCTTCGATATTGATCCACAGCTCTTCACCAAAGGCATGATGATGCTGGGGGGGTCGAGCGATCTCGTAGATGAAGGCGGGCACTATATTGGCGACCTGAGCGGTATTAACGCCAGTAAACCTCCGGTATGGCTGCGCCCCTATTATAAGCCAGGCTCGCGGATCGCAAGGATCCGGAGCTGGGATGAGCGGATCGCAGAAATCGTCAAAAAAGCGCCTGAGTGGGACGTGGGCTTCATCGTCGGGATACCCTCCTGGCTACAGCTTATGATGGAGCGCATCATCCACCATCATAAACTGGAATCAATCCACGATATCTGGCCTAGTCTGCGTGTTTGCGTACACGGCGGTGTACATTTCGAGCCTTACCGGAAGGGTTTCGAAAAAATCATGAAGCACCAGCTAATCTATATGGATTCGTATCTGGCCTCTGAAGGCTTTATTGCTTTTCAGGACCGCCCCGATACGCGGGCTATGAAAATGTTACTGAACAATGGTATTTTCTTCGAGTTTATTCCCTTCAACAGCAATAACTTCGATGAGGAAGGCAATATTATCGGTTCCCCCGCAACCTTGTCCATCGGGGAAGTGGAAGAGAATACCGACTATGCCCTGGTGCTGAGTACCTGCTCGGGTGCATGGCGCTACCTGATCGGCGATACCGTGCGTTTTACGGATAAATCCCGTTCGGAAATCATCATCAGCGGGCGGACCAAGCATTATCTGAGTATCTGTGGCGAGCACCTTTCTATTGATAATATGAACGAGGGGGTACAGAAAGTGGAAGAGGTGCTGAACGTGAGTATCCCGGAATTCACAGTTTCCGCGATCAAGTCCGGCAATTTTTTCACACATAAATGGTATCTCGGTACGGACGTCACCGTGGATCCCTCAAAGGTGATTCCTGTTCTGGACCAACGGCTCAGGGAAGTGAATGATGACTACGGGATCGAGCGTGCATCGGTACTGAAAGATATCCAGTTGGAAGTGATTCCTGTTTCCCTGTTTTATAAATGGCACGAGCGGCAGGGAAAAATGGGTGGGCAAAATAAATTTCCGCGCGTACTGAGGCATGAGCGCTTTCGGGAGTGGGAGGAGTTCGTTGCGGCTAATCGCTGAATTTGTGTCTCGGCTTTTACTTCAGCGGCAAGCCATGAAATAAATTAAGGTGTATGGGTTTTTTTTGGGAAGGGATTAAAATCGGGGTTGTACTCACCCTTATGATCGGGCCGCTATTTTTTACCCTGGTACAAACTGGTATCGAAGAAGGTTTCAAAGCAGGGGCAATTGTTGGTGCGGGAATATGGGTAAGCGACTTCCTGTTCATCCTGCTGGTCTATGGGGGGACGTCGGTGATCGCGCAGCACCTGCACGGCCTGAATATTTTTATGGGTGTCGGGGGTAGTGCGCTGCTCGCGTCTTTCGGCCTGGGTCAGTTGCTCACCTCCCCAAAAGGTTCTTTTCTGCAAGACGCGGGAGGGAGGATTTTATCCGGCAGGCGTTCAAGCTCTGGTTTATCGCTATGGATGAAGGGCTTCCTCATCAATACGGTGAACCCTTTTACCTTGTTTTTTTGGCTGGGCCTGATTGGTGCGGTCGCGGTCAGGGAGGTATGGTCGCCCCGCGATGCCGTGGCTTTTTTTGGTGGCATTCTCAGCGTCATCGTAGTCGGGGATCTGGCAAAAGTGCTATTGGCAAAAAAGATACGCAGGATAATGCAGCCTGTTCATTTGCTCTGGCTACGCCGGATTTCCGGTGCAGCGTTGATTGCTTTCGGTGCCGTTCTGTTCGTGCGTTCCTTATTCTGATGGAGCCGCTCTTTCCCACGCTTTTACCCTGGGGTTCATGATGCGGAACCATACCGGGGGGATCAGCGACAGGATAATGGAGGTAGGATAGCCAAAAGGCAGTTGAGGGCTTTCTTCAAAATGCCGGAGTACCTGGTATTTCCGTGTAGCTTTATAATGATGATCGGAATGGCGGGTCAGTTCATAAAGAAAAATCCTTCCCGCTTCGTGATTGGAATTCCAGGAATGCGCCGGATTTACCGGCTCGTAACGTCCGGAGGCCAGTTTTTTCCTGCGCAGGCCATAATGTTCAATATAGTTTACGCTTTCCAGCATTAAGATCCCAAAAACGGCGATCGCCAGGGCGTAGGGCACGAGTTGCCAGCCCCAAAAAATGCCAATTGCCGCTAGGTAGGCCACCTGAATAAGCTGGAACCAAAGCATTTCGTTCGATAGGCCCCAAAGGGGTTTTTTCTCGTGTCGGAGCCGCCCGGACTCCAGCTTCCACGCATTGAAATATCCGCCGATAACCGAGCGCAGCCAGAAACGATAAATAGGCTCATCATATTTTGCAGAGGCCGGGTCTTCATCGGTACCTACGTTTTTGTGGTGACCGCGATTGTGCTCGATATTGAAGTGCATATACAAAGCACTTAATAAGAGGACTTTAGACAGCAGTTGTTCGGCCGGATTATCGCGATGCCCCAACTCGTGGGCTACGTTAATCCCGATGGTGCCTACGATTAAGCCTACACTGCAAGTCATGCCGATGATTTCGTAAACCGCGAGGCCCCCCTGCTGAATGGTGTACAAATAATATCCAATCAGTACATACAGAATGGGAAGGTTCAGGTAAAGCAGCCAGTCAAAAATCGCAGAAACCGTCTTGTCCTTTTCTTCAGCTTCGCTTAAATTGGCTTTTGACTGTGGCCCGATGAGCTCCAGGATAGGGATGAGTACAAATCCTACATAGATACCTGCAAATGACCAGTGGCCTTTAAAAAAAATACCTGCCAGGGCGGCAAGAGGCGCGGTGTAGGCGATGAGATATTTCCAGTCGGTCTTTTTCATAGAAAAAAAGGATTTGGTCAAAAATAGGTATTTCCCGAATGGTTTTCCTGCTAAAAATAATTCCGGTCCCAAAACCCTCCGGGGTTAACGGTGTTTAGTTTACGAAATTTTTTGGGTCTGGGATCATCGCAAAGCCAGCGAATCACCAATCTGACCCTTTCACATTTTTCATGGCCCGAAGGGCCCGTTGACTATCTTATGTTTTAATTATGAGCAAAGTATTTGACTTCTTCCCGCTGGAAATAAAAGAAGCGCGTACCGAAAATAGCGAGGCGATCACTCTTTTTTTTAAAATTCCGGCTGACCTCAAAGAAACTTTTTCTTATTTGCCCGGACAGTACCTCACCCTGAGGATTGTACTGGAAGGGCAGGAATATCGTCGGGCCTACTCCATGTGCAGTAGCCCGCTGGAACCAGACCTGGCGATTACGGTAAAACGTGTGCCCAAGGGAAAAATCTCCAACTATCTGAACGACACCGCCAAGGCCGGGCAGACACTCGATGTGATGCCCCCGCAAGGTCGTTTTACCCCTTCACTTGCTCCTGAAAAACGCAACACCTATTATTTCTTTGGTGCAGGTAGCGGGATTACACCATTGATGTCTATCCTCAAAACAATCCTGGAGGAAGAACCCCAAAGTACAGTGTACTTACTATACGGCAACAGAAACGAGGCATCTATTTTGTTCCGCGACGAACTTGGGCATCTGGAAAAGCGCTATGAAGGCCAGCTCAAAGTAGTACATACCCTGAGCCGCCCACAGGCCGATAAACCAAAGGGGCTGGCAGGGCTTTTTTCCAAGGGACAGACAGCGTGGGAGGGATGGAAAGGCCGGATAGACGCAAAGGCCGTAAATGCTTTTCTCGCAGCATATCCGGCTTCGGCTAAACAACCCATTTGTTTTATCTGCGGGCCTGGCGATATGATCAATGCCGCTGCTGACGTCCTCCGCACGGCAAATATCCCGGAGCAAAATATTTTCACGGAGCGTTTCGAAAATGTTTCGTCCGGTGACGTACCACATATCAAGGGAGTTGAGGGGGCACAGGTGACGGTCCACTGGCAAAAACGAACTTATGAGGTGACCGTACCAGCAAAAAAGACTATCCTCGACGTACTGATATCCGAAAGGATTAACCCTCCTTATTCCTGCACATCGGGAGCCTGCTCGACGTGTATGGCAAAAGTACTCAGGGGAGAGGTGAAAATGGAAGCCTGCTACTCCCTCGACGAAGACGAAGTACAGGCAGGATATATCCTGACTTGCCAGGCACACCCAAAAACTGATGTCGTAGAAATATCCTATGATGCGTGATACCGATTTATACGGTCCGTTTTACCGCTTGTACCCTGCGTATAAAATTAAATTTTCTTTGACAGTCCCGTAGCCCCTTTTCTCTATAATAAATCGTAAATTTACACGTCTTCCGAAAGTAGAAATTTAAACCGGCCTGTTGCGACGGCCCCGCGTGGCAAAAATACCACTTTGCGCGCCTGAGAATCCGTCGTGGCAAATGCTGCAAAACCCAACGGTACAGGAGATGGGAAGAGTGTTGCTGATTGCGATAGGATGTTTTTTTGTGCCGGGTTTCCTGCCTGCACAAATCGCGCTGTCGTCCCGCGTACCAGTCTTTGAGCAGTCATCTTATCCGGAATCCCATCCCGTCGCAGCGATCAAAGAAGATGAAATCTTTTTTTGCAGCCGCAACAATCCGATTAATTTCGGTCAGGAAAATAATGCGGATATCTGGTCCGCCCGCGCCGGTACCAGTGGGGTATTCAGCCGCCCGATTAACGTGGGTAGCCCACTGAACGATACAGAAGCCAATATCCCAATGGCATTGAATATGGATGGCAGCATCCTTTATGTCTGGAACCAGGCTTCGGGCCGTGCACACATCGCTTTTTCCCAAAGACAGGGCAGGAATTGGCAAGCGCCACAGAAAATGGTTATTGATGGTTGGGGGGATAGCGACATGGAGCGCATCCGCCACTGGCACGTCAGTATAGACGGCCAGTTGCTCTTCCTTTCCGCTTTGTCAAAGGGTCGGGAAGATGAAGATGTGTATATCGCCCGGCGCAGGGATTTCGGGCACTGGGAAACGCCGGTGCTCCTGGTGTCACCAATCAACAGCGTTGCCCGGGAGGCCTCTGTTTTTTTGGCGGCAGACGGGCGCAGCCTCTACTTCTCCTCCGACCGCCAGGGTGGCCAGGGCGGGCTCGATTTGTATATGGCACAACGCCTGGATGATTCCTGGGCGCATTGGAGTACTCCACTCAATCTTGGGCCTTCGATCAATACCTCTGCTGATGAAACTCAGGTGTGTATTTCGGCTTCCGGCGAAACAGCTTTCTTCGTATCGGGTGATCCGACGGGGGATGCCAGGATTTACAGGGCTCCGCTTCCCCCGAATGCTCAACCACTGCACATGTTCCTGCTGAGCGGAAAAGTCGTAAATGCGGCTACAGGGCTTCCCACGCTCGCTTCGGTCTGTATATACGGCCTCGATAAAAGCGAGGTTTCGATTGACCGCTGCGGTATCCGCCCCGACCGGAACGGTGTTTTTCAGTTACTTATCCCGCAAAGTTATAAGATTGGCATTTTTGCAGAAAAAAAAGGGATGTTTTCCTCCAGCCACCTCTTCCTACCCGGTGGTAACCTGAATATGCCCGAAGACCAGGAAGAAGCCCTCCTGGCTGATTTATCGGCGAACGAACCCGTTTACCGGGAACGGGAAAAAGAAATTACGGTCCTGCAGGAACAATTACAGGAACTGGAAACCGTGCTGGCCAATATGGAAGAATTAAGGCGCAGGGAGCTCGTCAGGCTTGCACGTATGGAATATACAGAGGGCTTGCCCGCTTTGGATTACGATATTGACTGGCCATTGTTCAGGGGTCGGTACGAAGCTATGCGGGAACAATACAATACAGATGCAGCTATCCCGGAGGAAATCCCTACCTCCGGGGATGCAGCCCCCGCTGCCATACCAGTGCGGGAAAGTGTATATCCTGAAACCGCCCAGGGCAGGATACAGGCCCTTCGGGAAAGGCAGCAATTGCGCCGTGACCTGGGCGCATCAGAGGAAATAAATGCGATAGCACCTTACCGTCTTTTCGATTTCGAGGGCTTTGGAAAAGCGCTGGAGGGTATGCTCATGTTAAAAATCCAGGACTCCCTGCTGTTGGATATGGAAAGGGAATTTCTCGCCTCTTCTGTATCGTCCCTGCGGGGCGTCCTTGCAGATAGCCAGATCCCGATCCTGGATGCAGTTGCCGAGCAAAAAAGGCGCAATCTGCTTTCTCCGGATTTCGAGAGTGCGCTGTTGAAACTCGGGCAGTTCGGTACTGTTCAGGTGGCTAACCCCGTACGTCTGGATTGGCAACAGATTTTTGCGGATACCCTGGAGAAACTGCTTATGCCTTCGATCTCGGAAAAAATCGTCCCTGTCCTCAAAAATTCGGTAAGGGCATACCTGGAATTTGACCTGCTGTGTGGGCTGTACCAGGCCCAGGCGCAAATATTGGCCCAAAAATTAGAGGGACTTACGCAGCGTCAAATCCAACTGGAAAAATCCTATCGGAAAAAAACAGATCCCGCCCTGACCCTGCCGCCTGTTTCAGGGGAAGATACCCTCACCGTGCTCGGTAAAAAAGCGATGTACGTAGAAATCCAGCTTTTTGACCCCGGACAGCAGCCACATCTGCGCCTCGAAAATATATTTTTCCAGCCCAATACTGCTGTACTGGACCCGATGTCCCTATCGGAACTTCAGCGCCTCGCCACGTTTTTAAAACAGTATCCCGAGATCAGCCTCCTTGTTGAAGTCCATACCAACGGCCTTTGTTCCCATAGCTTTGCAAGGGAACTTACCGAAAACCGGGCAGAAACTGTAAAAAACTATCTGGCTGCAGAGGGTATAGATCCGCTCCGTATTTCAGCCACCGGGAAGGGTAAGTATGCCCCCCTGGCATCTAATGACGATTCGGAGGGCCGACGCTCCAATCAACGGGTGGAAATTTATTTCACGTTATCCAACAAATAACCCGCTCCTGATGCTTATGCACATTGTCTGTACTGCCACCCCCTGCTCCCGGATTTTTGGTATTCGGATACTGGGGTAAGCTGCCAGCGGGAAGTATCACATAAATTTACCTGAATCATGAAATTTGTACCCGAAGCCGTCATTGACGAAGTAATTGCCCGCCTGGACAGTACACCCGATTTTCTTGAAAACACCCTGGCGGAGCTCCATGAGCGCCAGCCGGCTTTGGCATTATTTATCCTTTCGAATAATGAGGGCGCTTTCGACGAAGCGGAAAATGCCCTCTTATTGTTCCTGCTGCTCGTAGTCTGGAAATCTCACGAGGAGGTGAACGGGCCACAGGCACCGATTGCTCCCGAAGATTTAGAGGAGGCGGAGGAAGAGAACTGGGAAATGCTGGAGAAATTGCCGGCCAATGTCAAAAAATTCAGGGAACGGCTGGACGTCCTGTTCGAGTCTTCTCAGCAGGAAGACCTTCTGGCCTTTGTGGAGGACGCGCTGTTGGAGGACGAAGAAGGGGGGACCCTGCCGATTACCCGTGAAGGGCGCGAACCCATCTTCGTCCTGATGAAAACCGTAATAGACTGCCTGGACTAAGAAGCTTCGTCCTTCAGCATACGGCGGAGGATTTTGCCGACATTCGTTTTTGGCAGCTCCTTTCGGAATTCGATCGTCCTGGGTAGTTTATATCCCGTGAGCCGCTCCCGGCAGAATGCCAGGAGCTCGTCTTCGGTGAGGGAACTGTCTTTTTTGACGATAAACAACTTGACGGCTTCTCCGGATTTGGTATCGGCGACGCCGACCGCAGCCGCTTCCATTACTTTAGGGTGCATCATGGCGACCTCCTCCACTTCATTGGGAAAAACGTTGAATCCGGATACCAGGATCATATCCTTTTTTCGGTCAACGATCTGGAAGAAGCCATCTTCGGTCATGATGCCGATATCGCCTGTACACAGCCAGCCATCTTCGACAATCGTAAGCGCAGTTTCTTCCGGACGGTTATAGTAGCCTTTCATCACTTGTGGCCCTTTAGCCTGGATTTCGCCTACCTGTCCCGGGGGAAGCGGTTTGCCTTGTTCGTCCACAATACGGACTTCAGTAGAAGGTACGGGCAGGCCGATCGTTCCGATCCTGCTCGTCCCGTCCAGGGGGTTGGTCGTGATGACGGGTGCGGCTTCCGTCATGCCATAGCCTTCGGAGAGGATACAGCCCGTTGCTTTTTGCCAGGCTTCTGCAACTGGTCGCTGTATTGCCATGGCGCCACCGACCGTAATTTTCAGGGCGCTGAAATCCAGTGCGGCAAAATCGGGGTGGTTGAGTAAAGCGTTGAAAAGGGTATTTACGCCGGTGATGATACTGACCTTGTAGGATTTAAGGACTTTGATCACCGACGGAAGGTCGCGGGCGTTGGTCACCAGTACAGATAGGCCGCCATAGCTCATCATCGCGAGCAGGTTGACTGTGAAGGCAAAAATATGGTAAAGCGGCAGCGGGCAGAGGACGACTTCAGTACCTTCCTTTAGAAATGGCTGCATCCAGGCTTTAATCTGGAGCATATTCGCCACAATATTCCGGTTGGTCAGCATAGCTCCTTTGGAAACTCCGGTGGTGCCACCCGTATATTGCAGCAACACGACCTCATCGGGTGTACCTTCGTGTGGGCGCAGGGCGAGTTTCCGTCCCTGCCTGAGGGCCTGCGTGAAGGATACCTCGTTGGGCAGTTGATACGGAGGGACCATACCCTTGAGCTTGCGTACGACGAAATTTACAATGGCCCCTTTAACCGTGCCCAGCATTTCCCCGATACTCGTGGTGATAATGGTATTGATTCCCGTTTCGGGCAGGATTTTTTGGAGGTTTGCGCCAAAGTTCTCCGCAATGATGATTGCTTTCACCCCCGCGTCGTTGAACTGGTGCAGCATTTCCCGGGGCGTATAGAGCGGGTTGGTATTGACAATGACCAGCCCGGCCCGCAATGCAGCAAACAAGGCAATCGGATATTGCAGCAGGTTGGGCATCATCAATGCGATTTTGTCGCCCGGCTGAAGGCCCCGCGATTGCAGGTATGCCCCAAGGTCATTCGCCATGCGGTCCACTTCTTCGAACGTCAGTTCTTTGCCCATACAGGAAAAGGCTTTCAGCTTCCCGTATCTGGCGAAAGTTTCCCGGAGCAGGTGCAGTATGGTGGGATATTGTTCCGGATCAATTTTTACCGGTACTCCGGCAGGATAGTGATGTAGCCAAGGTTTGGGTCCCATAATCAGATATCGGTTTGAAGTTGATTGCTGCTACTGGAATTGTTGCGGGAGGTCAGTGAGGCGGCAAAAAAACCTCTTTGACCTTTAGTAATTCCCCCGGCAACAAGTCTGATCACGCCTGAAAGGCAATTAATGCGGTAAAAATCGCTATTTTTATGCATAATACCAGCATTTATTTATAAACCCGGGAACTTTATTCCATAGATTAAACGTATCTTTGCACCGCTTTTAAAAATTTATTCACCAAAGCCTGCCTTTCGCGGGTAAAACCAACTGCCATGCTGGACGAAAACAACCCGGGCTTCGAAGAAAACGATGAAGCCCTCGAAGACCAGACTTCCGAAGAGGCTGTCGAGCCTGGGGATGACGAGGAAACACTCGCCGACCCGATTGATGAAGTAGAGGACGAAGTTATCGCCGAATCGGAAGAAGAAGAAACTGTTGTCGAAGAGGAAGAGGAGGAAGAGGAGGAATCCCTGCTCGTAGAAGAGCTGATCCTGCCTTCGTCGCACGATGAGTTCAACTGGAACGTGACCAACAAAGGTGGGATCGCGTATTCCAGCGAAGAAAGGAAAAACTATCTGGAGCAGTACGATGCTACCATGAAAACGGTAGTGGAGAACGAAATCGTGAAAGGCTATGTAACGGCCATCCACGATGGCGACGTTGTACTGGATATCAACTACAAGTCGGACGGCCTGTTGCCCGTTTCCGAATTCCGGGATTTCCCCGACCTCAAAGTCGGTGATCCGGTGGAGGTTTATGTGGAAAGCCAGGAAGACCTCCGTGGGCAGCTGATCCTTTCCCGCCGTAAAGCCAAGCTGCTGCGCGCCTGGGAAAACATCGTCGATTCCTACCAAAATGGTACCGTGATTAAAGGGACGGTCATCAGCAAAACAAAAGGTGGCCTTATCGTGGATTGTGGTGGCCTGGAAACCTTCCTGCCCGGTTCCCAGATTGATATCAAGCCGATTATTGATTACGATGCATACGTTGGCAAAACGATGGAGTTCAAAGTGGTGAAAATCAATGAAACCATCAAAAACGCCGTCGTGTCCCACAAGGCTTTGATCGAAAGCGATCTCGCCGAACAACGGGAAGCAATTATCGCAAGTCTGGAAAAAGGTCAGGTCCTGGAAGGGATTGTCAAGAATATCACAGACTTCGGTGCGTTCCTCGATCTCGGCGGGGTGGATGGCCTCCTCTATATCACAGATATCTCCTACGGCCGTATCAGCAATCCTTCCGAGGTGCTTTCGATGAACCAAAAAATCAGCGTGGTCGTCCTCGATTTCGACGAAAACAAAAAGCGTATCTCCCTCGGCCTCAAGCAACTCCAGCCGCATCCCTGGGAAATCCTCGACCCCTCTATACAGGAAGGCTCGGTGGTCAAAGGCAAGATCGTCAATATCGAAGATTACGGCGCATTCCTCGAAATCCAGCCTGGGGTAGAAGGCCTTATCCACGTGTCCGAAGTGAGCTGGAGCAACCAGCCGATCAATGCCCGGGAGTATTTCAAACTTGGCCAGGAATTCGAAGCGAAAGTGGTTACAATTGACCGCGATGACCGTAAAATGTCACTTTCGCTCAAACAACTTGCCAAAGATCCATGGAGCGAAATCGAAGCCCGCTTCCCGGTCAACAGCCGCCATACGGGAGAGGTCAAAAACCTCACGCCTTATGGTGTGTTCGTAGAGCTCGGCGATGGCATCGGCGGTATGGTCCATATCTCCGACCTCTCCTGGACGAAGCGCTACGGGCATCCCTCCGAATTTACTAAAGTCGGCGAAAAAATAGAGGTCATCATCCTCGATATCGACAAGGATAACCGTAAGCTCTCCCTCGGCCACAAGCAACTCGAAGAAAATCCCTGGGATACCTTCGAAACAGTCTTCCCGGTAGGCTCTTATCATGAGGCTACGGTGCTGCGCAGGGACGACAGGGGCGCAATCGTCCAGTTGCCCTACGGACTCGAGGCTTTCGCGCCCATCAAACATATCCGTAAAGAGGATAATACCCTGGCCGAAGTGGACGAAACGCTCACGGTAAAAGTGATCGAATTCAATCGCGATGATAAGCGTATCCTGGTCTCCCATCTCCGATACCTGGAGGATATCCGCCGCGAGGCAGATGAACAGGTGAAGCGCGAAAAGGACAGCGAACGCCAAAGTACCCGCCAGGCAGTTAAAAAGCAACAGTCCACTATTGAGCGGACTACGCTCGGAGAACTCGACGACCTCGCACAGCTCAAAGAACAACTTGAACAGCAGGACCGGGAAGCCGAGAATAAAGAATAAGCTTTCTAGACGGCTGCCTTATAAGTATTCGCCGCCTTCAGCGGCAGGATAAAACTTCTTGAAATGCCGGTTTTGTTGATTTTGCTTAGCAAAATCAACAAAACCGGCGTTTCAAGAAAATATTCCTTAGCGGCGCAAGTCGCTAAAAGACTTATGAGAAAGTCTCTTTCAAAAAAAATATTCTTTGGCGGTGCAAGCCGCCAAAAGACCGGAGAGACAGCATCAAAAAACGTTCTTTTGCTGCCGAAGGTGGCAGATGTCTCACTGAGACAGCCCCTGGAAAATCTCGTCTGCGCACCCGCACGATTTTCTTTTCGCGGAGTAAAAAATCCTTCCTATGCAGGGAGACCGCCTTTCTTACCCGGGTAAATTACTACTTTTTGGTGAACATGTGGTCGTACAGGGTGCACAGGCGCTTGCGGTGCCACTGCCCGAACTGAGCGGCACATGGGATTTTTTATCGAATGGGGCCGCCGGGGGCAATACCGGATTATACGAGTGGGCGGATTACCTGGAAACAACCCAAAGCACTGGTAACCTCGGCTGTCGCCTCGACCTGGACACGTTCCGAAAGGATCTCGGCAAGGGATTGATCTTCCGCTCAAATATACCACAAGGATACGGCGCAGGGAGTTCCGGCGCACTGAGTGCTGCCCTCTATGAGCGATATGCGACGGCACCACTGCCAGGTACGGAAGAATCGGTATATTCTGAGCTAAAAACCATCCTGGGGAAAATTGAAAGCTTTTTCCACGGATCGAGTTCAGGAGCAGATCCGCTGGTCAGTTATGTTAACCAACCTTTGCTTTTTGATCATGGGGGCGTAGTGCGGCAAATAAAACTAAAAGGCGCCGGTGGGCACTTTTTTTTGCTGGATACCGGCAAATCCCGTCAAACCGGCCCTCTGGTGCGCACATTCCAGCAATGGTGTACCAACGACCCTTTTCTTTCCAACGTCCTTGCAGAATTGGTGCCGGCTACCGAAGATGCCATCCAGTGCCTGATTGCCGGTGACCTCGTACAATTATATGAGGAATTCCACCGCATCAGTTACTTTCAATATCGCTATATGCGGGAATTTATCCTGCCTTCCTGGCAGGAGATATGGCTCGAAGCGCTTTCAGAGGAAACCCATGCGTTAAAGTTGTGCGGGGCAGGCGGCGGCGGGTTCGTGCTTGGCCTTAGCAGGGATACCGGCCTTACGCACACACGCTACTCCAGGCTCAGGCCCTTGTTCCTTTCCATTTGATTAGACTTGTTGTACCAGGATGATCCCGGGCTAAAAATGGCTTTTTTGTACCCACACGATGCCTTTTTTCGGTCACACAGCCCGTCTCCTTTCGCTCAAAGAGCCTTCGAGTGGACGAAGAACAGCCCTTTTCCACATGCTGACCTGTCGCAATAAGTCTGTTTCATCACTCTGCCTTGAAAATTAAGACTGGGGCATCTGCGGTCTCCGCGAGCTGTTTGGCCAGACTGGAGGTTGTCCACCTTGCCCATAACCCTCTTGGGTGCCGCGTCATGGCGATAATATCCACGGGGGTATTGGCGATGAAGCGTTGGATACCCTCGACAACTTCTCCTTCCTGAACGGAAAAGGTAATCAACTGATTTTTGTATTCATCGTCAAAGGTATGCACAATGCGCTCCATGATGGCTTCTGCCCTGGAGTGCGCTTCGAGGGCACCTGAAAAGTGTAAAAGATACAGTGGTGCATCAAACACTTCCCCCCACCGGAGCAGTAGCTCGATCGCGTTGAGGTTGTCATGGCTAAAATCGGTGGCATAGACAAGGCCGCGGATATGGCGGAAAGTAACTTCAGGGGGGATGAGGAGCAGGGGAGATGGGCACTGGTCAATCATTTTACTGGCAAGGGTGCCAAAAAGCCGCTCCGCAAGCGCTTTGCGATTGCGCATACCCATCACGACAAGGTCAATATCGTGTACTTTGATCAGCTCCAGCGCACGCTCCCTGGGGGATCCACCGGCAACGACATATCGCACCATGGTGCTGGTCAATACCTCTGCGCCATTGGTTGCTGCAAACGCTTTTAATCGCTGTAATTCAGTGGCATGCCGCCCTGAGGATGCCCCCTCGGCCTGGTCCAAAGGGAGGTCTTTTTCCTCCAGAATAGCGCCCTGCGCATCGAACACATGCACCAGAAAGAGCTGGATATGCAGGGAACACGCGATTTGTAGGGCAAATCGAAATGTTTGTGCGCTATTGCTGGCGTAATCGGTGAGGCATAAAATAGATTCCATGGAACATGTGCCCTTTCGTTGGGGCAAGTTACTATTTTTAACCGTTTTTTATGCCCGGCATGGTTCGAAAAACAGCTTTTTCCCTTTTACCCCTTTTTATCTTTGTGCTCTGTTATCAACGACGGTACAATACCTGCTACCAGGGAAAGGAGGATTACCACCAGGGAAAGCCACTCCGGCAGGTGAACGTAATGGACGGCAATCATTTTAAAGCCTACAAATGCCAGGATAAAGACCAGGCTGTAGCGCAGGTAGCGGAACCTGTCGAGTACCGAGGCCAATACGAAATACAGCGAGCGCAGACCAAGGATGGCGAAAATATTGGAAGTGAAGACCAGAAAGGGGTCGGTAGTGATTGCAAAAATCGCGGGGATACTATCAAATGCAAACATGACATCGGTGGTCTCTACGACCATCAATGCAACAAACAACGGCGTTGCAGCCCATTTGCCCATTTTCCGGATGAAAAACTGGCTGCCGTAAAAACTGCGCGTGACCGGGACAAAGCGCTTGACCAGGCGTACGGTGCTGTTTTGTTCGATCTCGACGGCACTATGCTCCCCGGAACGGAGCATCTGGTAGGCAGCATAAAAGAGAAATGCCCCAAAGACGTAGGTGATCCAGGAAAAATTCTCAATCAGTACGACGCCGACGCCAATCATCAGGCCGCGGAAGACGATGGCACCCAAAATACCCCAGAATAATACTCTGTGCTGGCTTTCTGCCGGGATACGGAAGTAAGCGAAAATCACTGCAATGACGAAAATATTATCCACGCTGAGCGACTGCTCTACCAGGTATCCCGTCAAGTAGGTGAGTACCGCCTGTTTGCCGCTGTCGATTTGGACAGACTCCCCCAGCCACTGGTGCTCATAGGCAAAGTAGATGAAAATACTGAACAGCAGGGAAATCGTTACCCAGACAGTCGTCCATCGCAGGGCTTCTGCAGTAGTGACTACATGTGCCTCCCTGTTAAAGACGCCAAGGTCAATGGCGAGTAAGAGGATGACCAAAAGGATGAAACCAATCCAAAACAATGCCATAGTCATTGAATAATTCCTGTGGGCACATAGATGCCATCAGGTTAGGGGCAAAAAAATAGCCCTTACATTGCTGTAACGGGCTTGAGAGGTCGGGAGCAGATTCGAACTGCCGTACGAGGTTTTGCAGACCTCTGCCTAGCCACTCGGCCACCCGACCATTTTGAATGCCAAAACTGCTTTGTTTTGGAGTTGCAAATATAAGGGGTTTTTCCCACTTTTGCCGATAATGGGAACTTTTTTTTGCGGACCCATTGCAACGCGATCCAATAAAGGCTTATTCGCCGTATCGCCTGCGGAAATACTGTTCCAGAACTTCCATTGGGTAACGTCGGGCAAGCTGGAATTCCAGGGTCATCCCGGGATTGATATTTTTCTTGTAATATACCAGTCCAATGCCCCTGGCATAAACCTCCTCGCCGGTGTAAAAGGTTTCGAAAACGCCATAATTATCCATTTCATAGCTTTCCTTTAGCGCAAATTTAATAGCAGGATATTTTCGGCCTTCCAGCACAATGACCGTATCGCCAACGAAATACCGGTTCTTGATTACCGCGTGGGCGATGAGCGAATCTGCAGGGTCTTTCCACTGTACGTGATATACAAATACGCCCCCGGAGTCGCGTACCTGGAAAGGAAAGGTATTGCCGGCGACGATTGTTGCCACTGATTTTTTTTGCCGTCCATCTGCCGCGTTTCCCGGCCCGTAAATGTACATATTGTCGAGCAGCATCCCGTTGGTGACCATTTCCTCCTGCATGAATTGCATGGGCAGGAGATCTTGTTCGTAATATGTGGAGGTCAGTACCTTTTTGCCATCCTGTACCACGGACCTGAAATACCAGAATGCCGGGGCCATTTGAGGGGAATTCACTGAACGGAACTCATAGACTACCCCTTCTTTCAGGCGCTTCAATGGGAAATAATAGTTCCGGATATCGCGGTAGCCTTCATCTTCCTGCTGGCAGGACAACACCAAGAAGGAGAATGTTCCAAAGTAGCAAAGGATGTTTAACCAATATTTTCTTTTCATTGTTATTGGATATATGTACAGGATATTTTGAGGGTGCCCAATGCCGGGCAGTGCATTTAACAACGGGTAAAATCAAAAAGTGTCGGGCGATGAGACGAAATTGCCACAAAGCGCTCCAAATATTCTTATCTTCGCGGCGTTTTGTTGGCATGGCGAAAGGAGCAATGACCCATTGCCCTGGTTGTGCACGTGGGCTTCGCCGGCAATCCGGTATCCGCCACAAAACCCTGTCTTATATTGATCATTTTCGTCAAAGCAAAATAACGCTATGTTCGGAATAATCGGAAAATCGCTTAAAAAATTGTTCGGCACTAAATACGAACGCGATGTTCGCAACTTCTCTCCCGTCGTAGAGGAGATTAACCAGATTGGTATGGAGCTGCGTAGCCTCGACAACGATGCCCTGCGACAGAAAACCCTGGATTTCAGGGAGCGCATCGCTATTTACCTCAGCGAAATAGACGAAGCAATCGCACTCCAGCATACAGCAGCGGCAGATACCGAAGATCTGGAGGAAAAAGAAAGGATATTCGGGTATATTGACCAGCTACAAAAAGACCGCAACAAACAACTCGAGACAATACTCAACGAAATACTGCCGGAGGCGTTTGCCGTGGTAAGGGAAACCTCCCGCCGGTTCAAGGAGAACCCGACGCTCGTAGTAACGGCCACTACACATGACAGGAACCTGGCTGGTAATCCGACCAAATCTTACGTGAAAATCGAAGGGGATAAATCGGTCTGGAAAAATTCCTGGATGGCGGCCGGAGGGGCAATCGTGTGGGATATGGTCCACTACGATGTACAGCTCATTGGAGGTATGGTCCTTCACAGTGGTAAAATCGCCGAAATGGCCACCGGGGAGGGCAAAACCCTGGTCGCTACTTTGCCGGCTTATCTCAACGGGCTCGCCGGCCAGGGCGTACACATCGTGACCGTAAACGATTACCTCGCAAGGCGGGATGCCGAATGGGTGGGCCCTATATTCGAGTTCCTCATGCTTACGATTGATTGTATTGACAAGTATCAACCACATTCCCCCGGGCGTATCGCCGCCTATAAGTGCGATATCACCTACGGTACTAATAATGAATTCGGTTTCGATTACCTCCGGGACAATATGGTGCGCAGCCAGGAGGAAAAAGTACAGCGACGGCACCATTTCGCGATGGTGGACGAAGTGGACTCCGTCCTGATTGACGATGCGCGTACCCCGCTCATCATTTCCGGCCCGGTCGGAAAAATGGCTGAAGACCAGGAATATATTGATCTGAAACCCCAAATCGAAAGGCTCATCGGCGCACAGCGGAAAAATGCCACCGACTACCTCGCCGAGGCCAGGCGGCTCTTCCAGGAGGGAACCCTCGGCGTCGAAGAAGGTCAGGCAGGCATGGCTTTGTTGCGCGCTTACCGCGCATGGCCCAAAAACCGGCCGATGATCAAGTTCCTCAGCGAAGAAGGGGTAAAAGTCCTGCTGCAAAAAACCGAAAATTTCTATATGCAGGAACAGTCGCGCAATATGCACCTCGTGGATAAACCGCTGCTCTTTGTCATTGATGAAAAAAACCGCTCGGTAGAACTGACTGAAGCAGGTGTGGAATTCCTCTCCAGAGGTAATTCCGATCCCGCCTTCTTCGTCATGCCCGACGTCGTGACCGGTCTGGTCGAAATTGATAATAATAACGTCCTGACCCCGGATCAAAAAGAAGATGCCAAAACCCACCTGGCCCAGGATTATGCCGTAAAGTCCCGCCGCCTCCATTCGATCAACCAGCTGCTCAAGGCCTACAGCCTTTTCGAACGCGATGAGGAATATGTCGTGATCGAGGGTCAGGTCAAGATCGTTGACGAACAAACTGGCCGCCTTATGGAAGGACGACGCTACTCGGATGGCCTGCACCAGGCCCTTGAAGCAAAGGAAAATGTAAAAATCGGGGAAGTCACCCAAACCTATGCAACGGTCACGCTGCAAAATTACTTCCGAATGTACCACAAACTGGCGGGTATGACCGGTACGGCGGAAACAGAGGCCCAGGAATTATGGGAAATCTACAAACTCGATGTTACGGTCATCCCGACCAACAAACCAATCGTCCGGGAGGACCGCGAAGATCTGGTCTATAAAACCGCGCGTGAAAAATTCAATGCCGTTATTGATGAAATTGTACACCTGAGCGAGGCTGGCCGCCCGGTACTTGTGGGTACGACATCGGTGGATATTTCTGAAAAACTGAGCAAAATGCTCTCCCTCCGAAAAATTGACCACAACGTCCTCAATGCAAAACAACACCAGCGCGAAGCAGAAATCGTGGCCGAAGCCGGCCGGCCGGGCAAAGTGACGATTGCTACCAACATGGCTGGCCGTGGTACGGATATCAAACTTTCTGAAGAGGTGCGCAAAGCCGGTGGCCTCGCCATCATCGGGACCGAGCGCCACGAATCCCGGCGTGTGGACCGGCAGTTGCGCGGCCGCTCGGGGCGCCAGGGAGATCCCGGTACCTCCCAGTTCTATGTCTCCCTCGAAGATAACCTCATGCGCCTCTTTCAGTCCGACCGCGTTGCCAGGCTCATGGATCGTATGGGGCACCAGGATGGGGAGGTCATCCAGCATTCCATGGTCACGCGCTCTATCGAAGGGGCACAGAAAAAAGTAGAAGAGAATAACTTCGGGATTCGTAAACGCCTGCTGGAATACGACGATGTCATGAATATCCAGCGTGAAGCTATTTATAAAAAACGCGATAACGCACTTTATGGCGAACGTATCTCCGTTGACCTGAATAATATGTTCACCGGGATTACCGAGGCCCTGGTGTTCTCGCATCGGGAATCGGGTTCTTTCGATAGCTTCCGCCGCGCTTCGTTGAGTGTCCTGGGTCTCGACCCGGATATAGATGCCGCCTTTTTCAGAGAGGCCCCCGCAAAGGAAGTTGCCGAGGCCTTCCTGAAGGAGTTCCGGGACTTTTATCACCGGAAGTCCCTGCATATCGCAGAATTGCTCTATCCGCAGATCGAAGAAGTCCATCGTACCCAGGGCCATATTTATAAACGTATCCTTATCCCCTTTACCGATGGCCGGAAAAGCCCCTATAATGTGACCGCGGAAATCGTCGATGCAGTGAACTCTAAAGGCAAATCTATCATGCAGGATGTAGAACGTGCGGTTACGCTGGCGATCATTGACGAAAAATGGAAAGAACACCTGCGCTCCATGGATGAACTTAAAGATTCTGTGCAGGCTGCTTCTTTTGAACAACGCGACCCGCTGGTCATTTACAAAGTGGAAGCATTCAACCTCTTTGAAAAACTGATTATGGAAGTCAACGAGGAGGTCACTTCCTACCTGGCGAAAGGTACGCTGATATTTGCAGACGGTACGACGCTGGAGCAGGCCAGGGAACAGCGCACCGATATGACGCGCACGAGCACCAACCGTCAGCGGGAGGAAGAGGAAAATGCGCGTAGGAGGGCCGCTGCCCAGGCCAGCCAGCCAGTCTCAAAGGTCCAGACCATCCGGAACGTAGAACCAAAAATCGGACGCAACGATCCCTGCCCCTGTGGGAGTGGAAAAAAATATAAGCAGTGCCATGGAAAAGAAGCATGAGCAGGCTGCTGGGTAACGATGCCCTCAGGTCAGGAAAGGATTGCTGCGCCGCTCTTCCCCGATTGTCGTTGACGGCCCGTGACCAGGATAAACCCGCACGGCATCGTCCAGCGGCATCAGGCGCTCCCGGATGCTTCGGATAAGGGTGCCGTAATCCCCTCCGGGTAGGTCTGTTCTGCCGATACTTCCCTGAAAAAGGACGTCCCCTGCGATGAGCAACTGCGACTCCGGGGCAAAAAAGCATAGGCTGCCGGGAGAATGCCCGGGGGCCAGGATGGCTTCCAGGTGGTTGCCACCCAGGATAATCCCTTCCCCGTCTTCAATAAAGCGTCCTGCCGGGGGGGAGGGTTCAGGATAAGGTACCCCGAAGCGCAGCGCGGCCTCACCGGCACGTTCCAATACCTGCTGCTCCAGAGGGTGGATTTCCGGCACCAATCCATAGGTGTCCTGGATGAATTTGTTTCCAAAAATATGGTCGAAATGGCAGTGGGTATTTATCAACCTTTCCGGTTTCAGTCCGTTACGTTCAATAAATTGCCTGAGTTCTTCCTTTTCATGGGCGTAAAAACATCCCGGGTCAAAAATGATGCAGGCACCTGTCCCGTCGTACAACAGATAGGTGTTCTCCTGAAAAAGGTTGAAGGTAAAATGCGCGATTTGTAACATGGCTCCGGTTTTGCAGCAGTTGAACAGGCTGGTGCGGATGATAAGTGCGAAGCGGCCGCAGTACGCCTGATATTTTTTGTCCGATTAGTGAAATTATATGTTTATTTTCTTATATTGTCATTCGGGTATTCCCGGGTGGTTTATTTCGCGTACGGCCTAAAGGGTAAAGGCTTTATTCTTTCAGTTCCGAAAATCCCAAGTCATGCAGAAAACCTGCTTTTTGCTGTTGTTGTCCCTCTTTGGGTCCATCTCCGCCGTCGGGCAGGGCACTCAGGTGGAGTTTGGGAAAAACCGGGTGCAATATCACAAGAACTTCGAAGAGTGGTCTCAGTACGAAAGCGATAATTTTTACATTTTCTGGTACGGACAGTCCCGGAATATCGGGCAGACAGCCGCCCAACTGGCAGAACTCGACTTTCCCGACGTTCAGGCCCTTCTCGAACATCGCATTAACGAAAAAATACAGATTATTGTTTATACCGATATCACGGATTTCAAGCAAAGTAATATCGGGGAAGAGGAGGCTTTCAGCAGTACTGGCGGCCAGACGAAGATTGTAGGGAGTACGATTTTTGTTTATTATGACGGCAACCAGAGCAACCTGCGGCGTCAGATCAGGGAAGGTATCGCATCGGTGTACCTCAATACCATGCTTTTTGGCTCGAATATCCAGGAAGTCGTCCAGAATGCCGTGATGCTGCACCTTCCGGTATGGTTTAAGGAAGGCCTGGTGGCTTTTGCAGGGGAATCGTGGAATTCCAATGATGATAATGCCCTGCGTGATGCCATGCTGGGCGAAAAATACAAGGGATTTGTGCGCCTGGCAGAGGAAAACCCGCGTCTCGCAGGGCACGCGTTCTGGTATTATATCGCAGAAAATTTCGGTAAGACCACTGTTTCTAATCTCTTGTACCTGACCAGGATCAACCGCAGCGTCGAAGCGGGTTTCTTATATGTGATGGGGACGACCTACGAAAAAGTCCTCGAAGGCTGGGAAGCACATTTCAGGAGCCGTTTTCTGGAAGACCGCCAGCGCAGAGATAACCCGGCGGTAGCCGCATTACCGATCAAAAACCGGAAAAATCTGCCGCTCACCCAGATCAAACTTAGCCCGGATGGTCGGAGGCTGGCCTATGTGACCAATAAAATAGGCCGCTTTCGGGTGGCCCTGTATGATTTTGCCAGCGATAAGCCTGCTATGATCTTTAAAGGCGGCCAACGCAACCCCCTGCAGGCAACAGATTACAATTACCCGTTGATTGCCTGGAACCCCAATAACACCCAGTTGGCTATTTTATATGAATTCCGGGACGATATCCGCTTTGGCACCTATGATCTCCTTACCGGAAAAACCGAGGTTGCCTTGCTGGAAGAACAATATCAGCGGGTGTACGATATGGACTTCGTTGACCCCTTCTCCCTGGTCTTTGCCGCTTCGGCAAGCAGCCAGTCAGATTTGTTTCTTTACTATCCGCGCACGCGTCAGAGCCGGAAACTGACCAACGATTTTTACGACGAGCAGGAGGTTGCTTTCGTGCGCGTACACGGTCAAAAGGGCATCCTGTTTACTTCCAACCGCCCCGATACCCTCTTTTCTGCCGTGCCGCCCCGCAGGGATACGCAGATCATACGGCCTGATTTTGACCTGTTTTACTATGCCCTCGATCGTGAATTGCCCGAATGTGTAAGGATCAGCCGTACACCGCTGGCCAACGAGCGCTGTCCGGTGGCGATTGATACGACCTTTTTCGCTTATTTGAGCGACCGGAGCGGGATTTACAACCAGGAAGCGGGGTATCTGGAAGATTTTGTCCACCATTCCGAGCGCCATATCTTCCTGAAAGACGGGGATAAGATTGTTCTGCACGAGGATTCCAGCTTTGCAGATATAGATACGGCACTCATTGATTCCATCCGCCTGATACCCGTGCTCCGCACGCGGGCATATGTATTTTCGCTGTCGAATTTTCAAAATAACGCACTGGCCCAGCACACTGCTCCCCTAGCGGGCAAACAGGTGATCGCAATGCCACAGCAGGGTAAAAATCAGCTTTTTGTAGCTCCAATCGCCCTTCGCCCACAGTCCAGGCCCTCCGATACGTATTTTCAGCGCCTGCGCAGACAGTTTTCCAGGCAAGCTGAAGATACGCTTACGTATTCACTGGGAAGCCGCCTACCCGTAAGTGGCCAGAATACTACACTCGAAGTGGAAGTACCCGACGATACGCTGCGGATGAAGGAAGGACTCCTGTTTCAAGCCCAGTTTGGGTTTCCCGATCATTTCGAAGTGCTGCGCAAACCGGGCAGCGATACTTTGCTGATTATAGAAAGGGAAAAAACACTGCAGGTGCCGGTATCCACAAGTACGATGCCCGCTTTTGATATCTATCAATACCCAGCCCCGGGCGCGCTGCGCCCGCTCCACAAAATCAATCTGGCCAGGATTACCCCCTATCGCCTGCAATTCCGTACCGACCAGATTACTACACAGGTGGATAACACCCTGCTCTTTGAAGGGCTGGATAACCTTGCCGGCAATCCCAATGGCTTTTCCCCGCCACCTGCAGGCCTCCTCATTAAAGGGGTTATTAAAGATCTTTTCGAAGATTACCAGATCCGGGGAGGTGTGCGTATTCCTACAACTTTTAATGGAGCAGAGTATTTCGCGGTTTTTGATAATAAAAAGAACCGGCTCGACCAGCGTTTTGCATTCTATACCAAAAATTCCCGGGCAACGAGCAACCAGTCCTTTTTCGCTCCTTCCAAAGAGGAAACCAATATCCTGCTTGGCCAGTATGGCCTTCGCTACCCTTTGGATGTTTTTCAGAGTCTTCGGGCCACGACTACTCTGCGGCGCGACCGCTTCATGCAACTGGCAACCGATCAGGCTAGTCTGAACAGCCAGCCGATTACCCAGCAACGGATTGGCCTGCGCCTGGAGTATGTGTTTGATAACACCCTCGAAACCGGACTGAACCTGCGTTCGGGTATGCGTGCCCGTGTGATGGGCGAAGTGATGCAAAAATTCAGCCTGAGTAATAACGGTACCCAGGGATTGAACTTTCCCAACGGGCATACCGGGGTTCTTGGCCTCGATGCCCGTTTTTATCAGCCTTTGCTGAAATATTCCCTGTTGGCTACCAGGTTAGCGGCGACGACATCTTTTGGCAGTGAAAAAATGCTGTACTATCTGGGCGGGGTGGACAACTGGCTCCTGCCCGAACAAAACCAGAATGTCTCGGTGCCACCGGGTAATTTTGTATTTCAGACGCTTGCGGCCAATATGCGGGGCTTTCCAATCAATATCCGGAATGGTAATTCTTATGCCCTGATCAATACGGAGCTGCGGGTTCCGCTGTTCCGCTATTTCAGCCGCAGGCTCAGTTCGGCTTTCCTGCGCAACTTCCAGGTTACCGGCTTTTTTGATGTGGGTACTGCCTGGGCAGGGAACAATCCTTTCCGCGAAGACAACCCGCTGAATACCGAGACAATCAGCGAGGGGCAAGCAGGGAACGAGTATGTTTTCGTCACGATCAATTACTTCAGGGATCCCATCGTGGCGGGATACGGGGTGGGCGCACGCCTGCTCCTTTTCGGCTATTTCGTCCGTGTGGATTACGGGTGGGGTATAGAGACGCGGGCCATCCAAAAACCAAGGCTGCATATTGCCCTGGGCTTTGATTTTTAATACGAATATTATGGAGCTTATTTTAGAAGCTTGTGTAGATGATGAAGCACAGGCAATCAGGGCGCAGGCCCAGGGCGCGGGGCGCATCGAATTGTGTTCCCGGCTGGACCTCGACGGCCTTACGCCTTCCCATGCCTTTATCCGGTTTGCACTTTCTGCCCTGGATATCCCGGTACATGTGATGATCCGTCCGCGTGGCGGGGACTTCGTGTATTCAGCGGAGGAGCTGGAGGCGATGTGCGAGGGGATTGCGTTCTGCAAGGCAGCGGGGGCACCAGGGGTAGTCCTGGGGGTACTTACGCCGGAGCATCAGCTCGATATACCTACGATTTCCAGGCTCGCCGCGCTTGCGCGGCCGATGAAAGTGGTCGTCCACAAGGCCATTGACCTTACACCCGATCCTGTCGCGGCAGTCGCTGCCCTGCGTGCAGCAAAGGCAGCTGACTACGTCCTTAGCTCCGGTGGGGCTGCTACGGCAAAAGCGGGCGCCAGTACCTTGCGGCAAATGATTGCTGCCGGGGGGGAATCGGTGACCGTCATTGCTGCCGGAAAGATTACGGAGATGAATCTCGGGGAGATACACGAGTTGATTGGGGCAAAGGAATATCACGGAAGGCTCATTGTTGGCGCGCTGACGGGATAAGGATTCTGCCGGCAGCAGCTGCGAAAGTACTTATGAGACAGCCTCATTAGGTTATTGTCCTGCATTTTTTGCTGCGATGACGGCGAGTTGTGCGGTGATCCACGTATCCGGGATCCAGCGCCCGAGGGTCATAACCCCTGCGATGCGCTGCATATTGGCGATATCATCGAGCGGGTTGCCATTGAGCAGGAGCAGATCTGCGGAGGCCCCGCGCCGGATAACCCCAAAGGCATCTTCGGCACCCAGGAATCTGGCTGGGTTGACGGTACCACTTTTCAGGATCGTATAGTTAGAAAGGCCAGCTTCATGGAGCGCTTTCATCTCCGCATGGATGGAGAATCCCGGCACATTTCCGACCTGTGGGGCATCTGATCCGAGGAGAAGGTTGACCTTGTGACGTTCCATTTCCCGAAGGATTTGTTTGCGGAGTTCGATAAACTGCCTGGCGGTATCGGGATGGTAGCGTGGGTGGTCCACGATTTGTTGTTTGAACCGCTGCCATTGGAATCGCGTACCCGGGGCGACGTACTGCATCCCGGGCTGGTTTACCAGTTCTGCCCCGCTGATGGGTGCATACCAGTTGACGAGCAGGCTTTGGGTGGGGACGATCCAGGTGCCAGCCCTTGCCGTTGCTTTTACCAGGGGTTTGATCCGTTTTTTATCTGCCAGGTTGGTGAAGGGGTAACCGAACCAGTTATTATCCTCGAGCCGGATCCCTGTAGTATCTGGAATCAAGCCCTCGACAAACCCGTCGAGGTGGTCAATTGCCGCATATCCCAGGGATAGGGCCTTATGGATACCCACGGCAGCCGGGACGTGGCCGGCAAACGGTATTTTAGATGCCTTGGCCTGTGCTGCCAGGGCCTCCATAACGGGTAGGGCAATTCCAGGATGAATTTTCAGGAAATCATAGCGTTCAGCAGCATATTGAACGACCTTCTGCCGCGCTTCTTCCGGCGTTTTCACTGAATTACCGTTTAGGGAAGGGCTGGCGGTATAAACCCGGGGGCTGAGGATTTTACCAGTCGAGGCACGGTCTTGAAGGATGAGGTGAAAAGGGTCTCCGAGCATGCCGCGGATTACGGTGATGCCGTTATATAAATATAGGAGTAGGGTTTCTTCCAGCAGGGATTCATCTTCCGCCTTAGGTATGGGGATGTGTGCGTGCATCTCTGAGATGCCCGGTATCAGGAATTTGCCTTTGGCCTCTATGATATAAGCCTCCTTACCCGGTTGGGTTTTTTTTGCGGGCCCGATCTGATAGATTACTGATCCACGTACCACTACTGTTTGGTTGCGCAGGACCTTTCGTCCATCCATGGTGATCACATTGACATGGGTGAAAGCAATTTCCTGTGCAGCAACCTGTGCCTTGAGGTAGTGCGGCAAGGCCAGCAGCAGCACACAGCAGCAGGAATAGAGACGGGAGAGTATCGGCATATATTGGATTTTTGCAACTCCGTTCAACTGCCCACTTCTTCGCCTTTCAGACGTTCGGCATTTTCGGCGATGCGCAGCGCTTCGATGATATCGCCGATTTCGCCCTCCAGGACGCGGTCCAGCGTATAGAGGGTGAGGTTGATACGGTGATCGGTTACGCGGTTTTGTGGAAAATTATAAGTGCGGATTTTGTCGGAACGGTCGCCGCTACCTACGAGGGATTTGCGCTTGGCAGCCTGTTCCGACTCGATCTGCCGTTTTTTGGCGGTATAAATTTTTTGGTAAAGGCGCTGAAGCGCGATTTCTCGGTTTTGGATCTGGGATCGGCCATCTGTACTTTCGGAGACGATACCCGTAGGGATATGCGTGAAACGCACCCCGGATTCCGTCTTGTTGACGTGCTGGCCACCTGCGCCGCTCGATCGGAAAGTATCTACTTTAAGGTCTTCTTTGCGGATTTCTACATCCTCCATCTCCAGTTTGGGCATTACGACCACGGTTGCCGCCGAAGTATGTACCCGCCCCTGTGATTCTGTCCTGGGCACGCGCTGCACCCGATGCGCCCCGGACTCGAATTTCAGTTTGCCAAAAACATCTTCGCCCTGAACTTCCAGGACAATCTTGTTGAAGCCTCCGACGCTGCCTTCATTTACTTCAAGGACTTCGACTTTCCACCCCTGGGTATCGAAAAACCGCGAATACATGCGATATAGATCGCCGGCGAAGAGGCTGGCTTCATCTCCCCCGGTCCCGGAGCGTATTTCGAAAATCACATCCTTGGAATCCTCGGCATCTTTGGGCACCAGCATCATCCTCAGCGCTTCCTCTAATGCTTCCCTGTGGGGTTCGAGCGTACCAATTTCTTCTTTTGCGAGTTCCTGCATCTCCGGATCGTCGTCTTCCCGAAGGGCCTGACGGGCACTCCGGAGGTTGTGCAGGACGTTCTGATATGCTTGGTAGGCTTCTACGATTGGCTTAAGATCTTTATATTCTTTATTGATTTTCTTGTAGCGGTTCATATCGAGGATGACCTCGGGATCGGCAATTTGCTCTTCCAGATGGATAAAACGCTCGTATATGGCTTGTAATTTGTCCAGCATAACCAACGGAACTTTTAAAGTATTGGGCACAAAGGTAGTAACTATTTGCGAGAGCTCCACCGGGGAAACCTGAAAGCGTCGTTTTCATGCACCTGAAGCCCTGAGAAGGGGGAGTAGCGGTGTGGCCGGGGCTGCCTGCCGAAATAAATTTATTGACTTCCAACATGAAAATATAAAATTCTAAAAACCTAATTTATTGTCTTACATGGTCTTTTGTGTTTATAGCATTTAAAAGTAGTATATTTATTTATCTAAAAATTTGCGTAATATATTTGAAATATATTTTTATATTTGTCCATCATTTCATGAAAGCTTTATTCAAAAGCAAAGAGACCTACAAAATTTCCACGCGGGCCCGCAAAACATGCGGAGACTCCCCGCAGTAACAAATCCTCTGTCAAGAGCCTTAAAAAAGACTTCCTCAACGACTGGTCATGCCCTGGCCCTGCCTTGTGCGCCATGCCCGTTGCTGCCCTGTCGTTCCCGTGCTTTTGTTCCGTTGTGAATAGCTGCGGAATAACGCCGGGTAGGATAAATTTTGTGTGGATGCTATAAAAAAAGGTTGCTGCTGATGGCCTTGATACTTTGTCTGGAAACAGCTACGGAAGTTTGTTCGGTGGCCCTGGGGGATGACGGGGAGCTGCTCGCACTCAACGGTACGGGGGAGCCGATGGATCACGCTGCCCGGCTCACGACGCTGATTGCTTCCTGCCTGAAACAAGCTGGAAAAGCGCTGCATTCTCTGGACGCTGTAGCGGTGAGCCAGGGCCCTGGCTCTTACACTTCTCTCCGGATTGGCTACAGTACTGCAAAAGGTATCGCCTATGCCCTTGGGATTCCGGTACTGGAAATTGATACCCTGCAGGCATTGGCGGCACGGGGCGTCGCTGAGGCAAACCGCCCAGGGGCATTGTACTGTGCAATGCTCGATGCACGCCGTATGGAGGCGTATTATGCACTCTATTCAGAAACCGGACAGCAAATTGAACCACCCCTGGCCGCTGAATTGTCCCCGGAAATGTTTGATGCCTATTACGCCCGCGGGGCATCTATGGTATTCACAGGAAATGCGGCAGAGAAATACAGCAGGATACACGCCCATGCTAATGCCCTGTTTTTACCACTACCCGCTTCTGCCGAGACATTTCCAGCCCTGGCAGAAAAAAAATTCCGGCAAGGAGCGTTCGCAGATACGGCCTATTGCGGGCCACTTTACCTCAAGCCCCCGAATATCACCCAGGCGCGTGCAATCTTGTGAGTGATGGAGATGGTGAGATGAAGGGGTATCGCTGTAAGAGATATTAAAATATTTATGATTAAAAACTGATTTTGGTATGATGTTTGGTTTACATACGTTGATAGTAGTTTGCGCTTAAGGGAATTTCGGGGCAGCTTCGCCAGACGATTTACCTGGGCGCACAGCACCTAAAAGACTACGGGAAAAAATAACTTCATCAAACAGACACGAATTTATGGGAAAGCAAAGGAACGAGACTATCCTATTAAAAAAAGGGCAGAACAACGTACAATTGGATTATGGAGAGTTGCGCAAAGCCGTACTGGTTCTGCGGGCTGTTAATCATAAACTGAGGCAACGGGTTATCCACCTGCTCGAAGAAGCCGACGGCCTGACCGTCACGGATATTTATATTAAGCTGAGGCTGGAACAGTCGGTCGCTTCCCAGCACCTCGCAATCCTACGCCGGGCAGGGGTCGTAAAAACGGAGCGCAACGGCAAGTTCATTCTTTATTCCCTGAATAAAGACCGGATCGCCCAAATCTCTACGCTTGTAGAAGAACTGCTTTTGTAAAATAGCCATCCGGTATGTCTTTGAAAATTATTTGTTTGCGTATTAAAAAATATGTATATTTGTTACTCTCGTTAAAAAACCACTATGAGAAAAACGCAGTTAAGCATCCCCTCCGATAAGCTCGAAGTCTCTTCGACGCTCCTGCGTGCCCTGGCACATCCGTTGCGACTGAAAATACTGGCTTTTATTGACAAGCACCAGTCTATCAGCGTCAACAAGATATATATGTCCCTGGATCTGGAACAATCCATTGCTTCCCAGCATCTTCGGGTACTCCGTATGGCCGACCTGGTCAAAGCAGAGCGGGAGGGGAAATTCATCCATTATAGCGTGGACTACGCACGGATAGAGAAAGCCGTGCGGGCCATACGGAATTTCCTGCAGGAAAAGAAAGAGGAAGCCCAGTTCTGATTTATTGGCCGGGTCGGTAAGTGCGTTCCGCATTTTTCTCTACATCCTCCCGATAGAAAAGGACGTCCTTGAACCTTTCCTGGGCATACCATTCCGCCTGGTCCCGAAAATGTGGAGAGGCAGGGTCGCTGCTTTGGCCTCCGGCAAGGATAGACCTTGCCTTTAGAGTAGGGCCAAACTCGACTACCGCGACGAAGCTGTTGCCTACGTAGCCATACCTTTTTTTGGTATTGCTTCCGGGCCTTGCCCCGAAAGCAGCCAGAGAGCCCCATACAGACGGGGTAAAACCAACGGGCAGGCTCGGCAATCGGTCGTCATAGGTTTCCTGGATTTTTCCGGTGAGGCGCTGAAACCGGTTTAGCTCGCCCCAGGAAGTTTTCCAGGTGCCAAACCGGGTTTCGAGCTCCTGAATGGTTTGTGCGAGTATTTGCAGCTTCTCTGCTCCGCTGGTCGCATTAATCATCAGGGTATTCATTGAAATAATATCAGCTGCTTGTCCGGGCTGGAGCCTTGTGCGTACGAGCGCAGTAAGTTTTTCCGCCCATAATATGGCGAGGGTCGTCGCTATGGAGGTCACGCCACAGGTATAATCCCATGCACGGAGCACTGCAACAGGGTCCCGGAGTACAATGGCCAGTGTGTCCTGCTGTGCCAGGGCTGCTTCATGAGCGGCCAGAAGGGAAGGGATGAGCGGTTCGAAAGCGGCCAGGTGTGGATCATAAGCGGCTTCGATAAGGCTGGAAAGGGTGTAGCGTTCTCCACGGGCGAGTACGCGCACCGCGTTCAGTCCCCGGAAATTCTCGGGATCAGGAGCCATATACGCAGGAAAATCACTGGGTTTTGGACTGGCTGCAGCAGCAGCCGTGAACGGGGTGGAGTTACAGTTTTGTAACCACCCGGTAGAGGGGTTTTTGACCTGCACGATTTCCTTTACGTTGTGGAGGCCTTTCCATTCTGTGGCCGGGTTGCTGCCATCTACTGGGCGCGACCAGTCGAAGGCAGGGTTTCTACGGGGGATGAAATTACCGTGCCAGTAAGCGATATTGCCCTGCCGGTCGGCAAAAACCGTGTTGTTGGAAGAGTTGGTACGCAGTGCCATGACTTTCTGAAAACCCTTATATCCGTCTGCCTTCGTGCGCAGGTAAGACTGCATGAGTGCTTCCAGTGGGGTGTTCATCATCTTGCGTACGACCCACTTGCCGTCGCGCACGCCCACTACCGGGCCATGGTGGGTCCAGAAGAGGGTGAAGGCTTTCTGGCCCGATCCGTCGCCGTCCTTGTAGGGTTGTACTACCTGGCGGGATTGTACCGCCCGCAGTTTTTTCCCATAGCGGTAATACCATTTCCCTTCCTGTTGTACGACGGTTTCGAGGTAATCGTCCATTGCATCGGCACTGCTGGAAGTATGCATCCAACCACAGTTTTCATTGAAACCCTGATAGATGAAAAACTGCCCCCAGGTTACTGCCCCATAGGCATTCAAACCCTCCTCACTGACGATGTGTACTTCCCCACGGAAATAAAACGAGGTGTGTGGGTTAATGAGCAATAGCGCATTGCCACTTGCGCTTTTGGAGGGGGCAATGGCAAACCCGTTGGAGCCGGTGGGTTCCCGTTCCCATTCAGGGATATTGTGCTTTTCCAGCATTGCGCTGCCCGGGCTTTCTGTACCATAGAATGACTGTATCCCACTAAGCGGTACGGTGCCGATATCGCCCCCGATACTGCCCTCGCTGAACATGAGTGGCATCCAGGGTTGGAACCTGGACAACAATCGCGGCTTTACCTGTGGATGGGTATGCAGGTAGTAGTTGGCCCCGTCGGCAAAAGCATCGAGCAGATGCTTCATCCATTCAGGGCTCTTTTCATAAAGACGGATGGCTTCGAGGGTATCGAGAAAGAGCCGTGCACGGATATCGTGATAAACGGCACTTTCCCCCTCCACCTCGGCAAGTCGTCCAATCGCTTCGATATAGTTTTGCTCTACACGGGCAAAGTCATCTTCGCACTGGGCGTACAAAAGACCGAACACCGCGTCGGCATCGGTTTTACCATAAATATGCGGGACACCCCATTTATCCCGGATAATGGTCACCTGTTGTGCCCTCGCCGTCCAGCGGGCAATTTCCTGCTCCCGGAAAACCTGGGCGGACGACGAAAAGGGAAAGAAAAGGATCAGGATGAGCGGCAGGTATTTCATGGCTTAAAGCTTTTGTCCGAAAAATAGGTAAAAATTCGGATAGAAGCTATTCGGCCACGGCCCATTTATTCAGTCTTTGACCAGCGTACCGATGGGCTCTCCGTGGATAATGCGCTTCAGGTTATTGGAATCGTTGAGATCGAAAACGATAATGGGGACATTATTTTCCTGACAGAGCGTGAATGCGGTCATATCCATAACGCTAAGGCCAAGACTAATGACTTTGGCGAAGGTCAGCTGATCAAATTTTGTCGCATCGGGGTCTTTTTCGGGGTCAGCACTATAAATACCATCCACGCGGGTACCTTTGAGGATGACATCGGCATTGATTTCGCTGGCTCTGAGGGCGGCAGCGGAATCAGTGGTGAAGTAGGGGCTTCCCGTACCGGAGGAGAAGATTACGACCCTGCCCTTTTCCAGGTGACGTATGGCCCTTCGGCGGATGTATGGCTCTGCGATTTGTTTCATTTCGATTGCAGAGATAAGGCGGGTATAGACACCGAGGCCTTCCAGTGCACTTTGCAGCGCCATGCCATTGATGACCGTCGCCATCATCCCCATATAATCGCCTTGTACACGCTCGATACCGGATTTTTCCGCCTGCAGCCCACGAAAAATATTGCCGCCGCCGATGACAATTGCAATCTGTACGCCTTCGTCGGCCACTTCTTTGATTTGAGCGGCATAATGATGGAGCATAGCGGCGGAGATACCAAATTTCTGGTCGCCCATGAGGGACTCGCCGCTCATCTTTAAAAGGATGCGTTTGTATTTTATGGCCATGGTAGTCGAGGTGTTACTTCCGTAAGTTGAGAATGCCCCTTTTTTGAACAGCGACTTGTTGCGCCGGGTCAGCATGGAGGGACAAAGTACTTTTTTCGTCCATACGAAGGTCTTGAGGATACAGGCCGCTATGCAACTGAAAATGCGGCATAGCGGGGGCGAAAAGGGTATTTTTGACCCGCGCTGAACCCGTTGCAACAAGTTAGATAAAAAAAATGCCCTGGTGGACGCCAGGGCATTTTTTTTATCCGAGTTTCACATGGACGAACCCGGTAACGGTCAGTTCCTTGTTCATAGACTTGAGGAACGCCGCAACGGTCATTTTGGAGTCTTTGACAAAGTCCTGGTTGAGCAGGGTACTATCCTTAAAGAACTTATTGAGTTTGCCCAGCGCGATTTTTTCCAGCATTTCTACTGGTTTACCTTCGTTGCGGGCGATTTCTTTACCGATTTCGATTTCTTTTTCTACAATGGATGCATCTACATCGCCTTTATCAACAGCAATGGGGTGCATCGCGGCCACCTGCATGGCGACATCGCGGCCTGCGTCGTAGAATGCGGGGTCTGGGAGGTTAAGCCCTACGATGACCGCTGCTTTGTTGCCCATGTGGATATAGGGGCAGATTTGGGCAGCTTCCAGGCGGCCATAAGCGGCGAGTTCGATTTTTTCTCCGATTACGCCGATTTGCTCGGTGACTTTACCTTCGATCGTAAGGCCGTCTGCATAATCCATAGCCAGGAGTTCTTCGCGGGTAGCGGGGAAGCTGGTCAGTGCGATTTCCCCGATTTTGCGGGTCATTGCGATGAAGTCTTCGTTTTTGGCCACGAAGTCAGTTTCACAGCTCAGTTTAACAATGACGCCACGTTTGCGGTCATCAGAAGTCAGTGCGAGTACGACACCTTCCGTAGCTTCGCGGTCGGCACGCTTAAGGGAGAGTTTTTCTCCTTTTTTGCGCAGAATTTCGATTGCGTTATCGAAGTTGCCCTCGGCTTCGGTAAGGGCTTGTTTGCAATCCATCATCCCTGCGCCGGTCATATCGCGCAGCTTTTTGACATCGGCAGCGGAAATATTTACTGCACTCATTTGTTTGGTGGTTTTATTGTTGAGAGATATATTAGGATAAAGAACCAGGACTTTAGTGTACCTTCACGCATGGCGCGATATATTTTTACAGGCAGGGATATAGACTACAGCCTGTATTTGTTGGGGTTGTATAAGCGATATCCTTCTGCCTCCGGAAGGAAATTCATTTGCCGAATAAAGTTGTCTCATCAGGCTTTCGCGGCTTCCGGTGGCGGCCTCTTATATGGTCTGAGGTTTTATCTTTTCGATTTTGCGGAGCAAAATTGAGCAAATAAAACCCCAGACGAATTATAATTTGGCGCGTAGTGCCTCAGGAAGACTTTTGACAAAGCCTTATCCGGGATGATATTTTGTGCCAGTGGCAGCAAAGAGACCCTTATACAACCAGGGTGAGGCGTGCTTATTCAGGTTTTTCAATTTTGCGGAGCAAAATCGGAAGCAACCCGACAAGACTTATGCGCCTGCTTCTTCTTCCTTTTCCGGTTTAGCCTGGCGGCGTTCTTCCAGTCCTTCGCGGATTGCGTGGACCATATAATCTGTGATAATGCGGATAGACTTAGACGCATCATCGTTGCCAGGGATGGGGAAGTCCACCTTATTGGGGTCGGCGTTGGTATCAACGATTCCGAAGGTACGGATTCCGAGCCGCTGGGCTTCTGCTACAGCGATATTTTCGTGTTCGATATCCACGATGAAGATTGCGGAGGGCAGGCGGAGCAGGTTAGCCACGCCACCGAGTACTTTTTCGAGTTTGTCGCGTTCGCGCGTCAGTGTGAGGCGTTCTTTTTTCGTCACGCTGCTCAGTGAGCCATCATTGAGCATTTTGTCGATCGTCTGCATTTTCTTGATAGACCGGCGGACGGTATTGAAGTTGGTCATCATACCACCGAGCCAGCGTTCGGTGACGAAGGGCATGCCCACGCTCCTTGCGGCGTTGGAGACGATGTCGCGTGCCTGTTTTTTGGTAGCGACAAAGAGGATTTTTTTGCCTGAACGGGCGAGTTGGCGCATGGCATTTGCGGAGCGCTCCATACACTCGGTGGTCCTGTTGAGGTCAATGATATGGATACCGCGGTGTTCCGTGAAGATATACGGAGACATTTTAGGGTTCCATTTTTTCTTGAGGTGGCCAAAATGCACACCTGCATCGAGGAGTTCTTTATAGGTAGGCTTATTCATGTCTTTCATTTTAATAGATGGAGAAAAACAAGGGGTGAAGGCTTAACGCTTGCTGAACTGGAAGCTCTTTCTTGCTTTAGGCTTGCCATACTTTTTGCGCTCTACCTCGCGGGCATCGCGGGTAAGGTATTTGCGCGATTTGAGCGGCTTCCTGAAGTCTTCGTTGAGCCTTACCAGGGCGCGGGATATCCCCAGGCGTACTGCCTCGGCCTGCCCTTTGAACCCACCGCCGGTCACATTGACGACGATATCGTACAGGCTGCTCACCTCTACGGTTTCGAGCGGGGAAGTGACGGTGCCCTGGACATGGATTTGTGGGAAATACTCCTTATAATCCTTGCCATTGACCTCTATTTTCCCTTCTCCTTTTTTTAGATAGACTCGTGCCACTGAGCACTTCCTTCTACCGGTTGCATTGATCATTTCCATAGACCTGCCGAAAATATTTAGCGTCCGTTATTGGCGAACAATGATAAATGAATTAGAACTTGAATGCTTCGGGCTGTTGTGCCGAGTGCGGATGTTCCGACCCTGCGTACACGAACAGTTTTTTGAACATAGCCCTTCCCAGTCGGTTTTTGGGGAGCATACCTTTTACACCGCGCTCGATGATTGCGAAAGGTTTTCTTGCCAGCAACTCGCGTGCCGTGGCAATTTTTTGCCCGCCCTGATAGCCCGAATAGGTCTGATACTCCTTTTGGAGCAGTTTTTGCCCCGTGAAACGCACTTTTTCTGCATTGATGACAATGATATAATCGCCGGTGTCTATATGCGGGGTGAAGGAGGGCTTATGTTTTCCCCGCAGTACATGTGCGATCCGCGAACAGAGGCGGCCTACGACCTCTCCCTCCGCATCAATGACATACCACTTCCGCTCCACGGTCTCTTTTTTAGCGCTGATCGTTTTGTAGCTCCGCGTATCCACGATATTTGATGTTTTATGATTGAATCAAAGTTAAATCCGACGTTTTGCTTTGGATTTTTATGCTTACCCGCCCACTGGATAGGATAATTTCCGTTGACAATTGCGGTCTGTTGAGACGCTCCTGCCCCAAAGCGGTTGCAAAAGTAAGTGGCTTTTTTGCTTTGTGCAAGTTTTTTTAAAAAAATATTCCTGTATTTTTTACATAATAAATTGAAAAACAGGTAAAATTTGGATAGCCATATTGAATATCACAGGATTTGGGGGGGAATATCCCGATTGATGATTGGCTTCCGAAGGGGTGGGTTAATACCATGGTTGGCTGGTGAGGGAAGTATATACGGACCGAATCCCTTCATCCAAAGGGATTCGGTGCTTCCAGCCCAATGCATGCAGCTTTTCGACATCCAGTAATTTCTGCGGCGTACCGTCCGGCTTGGAGCGGTCATGGGAAATATGGCCTCTAAACCCGGTAATTTCGCGGATGAGACAGGCGAGGTCGAGGATTGCGATGTCTTCGCCTGTACCAATATTTACGAGGCCTGGTTCATCAAAGGAATGCATGAGGAAGAAGCAGGCATCGGCGAGGTCGTCCACATGCAGGAATTCTCTTCTGGGCTTACCGCTACCCCAGAGAGACACTTCCGGGGCAGCGTTGCGCCGGGCTTCATGGAATTTCCGGATCAGTGCGGGCAACACATGGGAGTTGAGGAGGTCGTAATTGTCGTTAGGCCCGTAGAGGTTGGTGGGCATGGCGGAAATGAAGTTGCAGCCGTACTGTGAACGATATGCATCACACATTTTGATTCCCGCAATTTTGGCGATTGCGTATGGCTCATTGGTCGGTTCCAACAGGCCAGTGAGCAGGTATTCTTCTTTGAGCGGTTGTGGGGCCATTTTGGGATAGATACAGGAAGACCCCAGGAACAAAAGTTTTTTTACCCCGTTGCGGTAGGCGGCATCAATCACATTCGACTGGATCATGAGGTTGTCGTACAAGAATGCAGCCCGGTAGGTATTGTTAGCTAAAATCCCTCCAACTTTGGCTGCTGCAAGAAAGACATAATCGGGGCGTTCCCTGTGAAAAAAAGCTTCCACCTCATCCTGGCGGCGCAGGTCCAGTTCCCGGCTCGTACGGAGCAGTAGATGGTCATACCCTGCTGCGCGTAGTTTTCGGACGATTGCGGATCCTACCATTCCGGTATGTCCTGCAATATATATTTTATCTGATGGCGTCATTGCCGTTGAGTTCGTTAGATTTGGCAGGGCGGAGTTACTCGAATTCTTTGCGTACTTCAAAGCCATGGTCGCGGAGCAGGGCATCCCGCTGGAACAATTCCAGGTCGGAGGTAACCATTTCCCGTACGAGTTCCTGAAGTGGGCAACGGGGGATCCAGCCTAGCTTTTCCCTGGCTTTTGTGGGGTCGCCAATCAACAGCTCGACTTCGGTCGGTCGGAAATAACGCTGGTCAATGGCTACGACTTCCATACCCGGGAGCACATGGGCTGCAGGGTTGATGCACTTGACGACGATACCTTTTTCGTCGGTGCCACTGCCGTAAAATTCGATTTCTATACCAGCTTCCCGAAAAGCCATCCGGACAAATTCGCGCACCGGAGTAGTTGTCCCGGTGGCGATAACAAAATCTTCAGGAGTGTCCTGTTGCAACATCAGCCACATGGCTTCTACATAATCGCGTGCGTGGCCCCAGTCGCGCCGGGCATCGAGATTGCCGAGATAGAGCTTATCCTGCAGGCCAAGCGCGATCTTGGCCACGGCACGGGTGATTTTCCTGGTCACAAAGGTCTCGCCACGCAGCGGGCTCTCGTGGTTGAACAAGATGCCGTTGCAGGCATACATATTATAAGCTTCTCTGTAGTTGACGGTAATCCAGTAAGCATAGAGCTTGGCCACCGCGTAAGGCGAACGCGGATAAAACGGCGTTCGCTCGCTTTGCGGTACTTCCTGCACCAGCCCGTACAGTTCGGAAGTTGAAGCCTGGTAAATGCGGGTCTTGCCGGTAAGCCCGAGGATGCGCACCGCCTCGAGGATGCGCAGGGTACCGATGCCGTCCACTTCCGCAGAATATTCCGGCTCATCAAAACTGACCATTACGTGGCTCATGGCCCCGAGGTTGTAAATTTCGTCGGGCTGCACTTCCTGGACGATACGCACGGTATTGGTAGAATCAGCCAGGTCGCCGTAGTGCAGGATGAAATTCCGGTGGTCAATATGCGGGTCCTGGTAGAGGTGGTCAATGCGCGCAGTATTGAACAATGAGCTGCGGCGTTTCATACCATGTACCTCATAGCCTTTTTGCAGGAGCAACTCCGATAAGTAGGCGCCGTCCTGGCCGGTAATTCCGGTGATAAGGGCTCTTTTCATTCGAGACTGATTTATAATCTATACAGAGGCTGCGGTGTGCCTGTAACAGGTTTTGATGCAAATTTATATATTATATTGTGCGTTGTCCCATTTTTTTGGTTTTGCGGAGCAAAATCAAAAAAACGATATTCATTCAAATATTCGGCTTTTTACACAACCCCATATTGCTCTGCATCACCCGGGCGTTGTTAGCTGCCGGGTGTTCCGCATACAATCAAATTGAATCTGGATAAGCAGCGCACATTTCGGCATAATCTGAAGGGCTCATGCCCACCTGCAATTTAAAAATGCGATAGAACGTAGTTTTTGAATTGAATCCGGACAATTGCATAATCAATTCATAATTCAGGGTTTTCTTTTCAAGTACAAGCTGTTGAATTACGCGTTTGGCTTCTTCAACGCGAAGATGGTTGATTATGCCCTTAAAGTTCAGATTGCTATGCTCGTTTATTGCATTATAAACATAGGTCTTATTGGTACCAAGCTTCTGGATAATCATTTTTTGATCCAAATCAGGCTTCAGATAGAGTTTTTCGCGCTCAATCAGTTCGAGGATTTGGTTGTATAAAGCAAGTGAATAGTTTTCCGGACGTCCGGTTTCTTCATTTTTTTCGGGATTTAACGGTAAGGGGTATGCCGTCTCCTGAGGTCCGGCGGGAGTCAGGACATGATTGGCCTGGGGAGCCAATCCGGTGTGTTTTTGCTCTATGAGGTAGAGTCGGTGACTAAATTGACGCATGCGGAATAGGATAAACAAGATAACCAGGAGGAGGGAAAGGTAGGCAATGGCCAGATTTTTGAACTGTCCGGTTTGTTGTGCCATTACAAACTTGTCTTTTTGTTTGACAGTGGACAATATTTTTTTTCCAGGCTGGATGGGGTACTAGGTATATCGAGGGTCTCCATTTGCCAGTCGTCGGGGAACAGGTTGTATGAACAAAAAATGACTGGAAGCGGCCTGAGATAGTCATCTCGTAAGGGATGGACATTCCCAAAACAAAGGGAATACAGTATGGCAAAGAGCGAAGACCAGGTTAGCTGAGGGACCATTTTTCGGTGAATGTAAGTATATATTCCCATTATGACTAATACAGAAAACGAGTTTTAGCTTTTTTGGAAGTTTATATATCTTTTTTGAAGACTGATGCAGGGGGGTAAATTATAATTTTGGGAACGGGTATTTCAAAATATTTTGTCGTCGAAGGCGGCAAAATAAATTTTTTTAAAGCGGGTGTCTCACAAGTATTCTGTCGTCTTCGACACCAAAGGACTTATGAGACAGTCTCTTTGAAAAAATATTCTTCGGCGGTGCAAGCCGCCAAATGTCTTTTGAGATGGCCTCGTTAGTAGTTTATCTAACAGTAGTCATAACTGTCTCATGAAAAAAATTACCCCTACGAGTATGCAGATGTCCTTTCCATCTCATGTGGTTGCGCGGTCCAGGCATAAGTGTGGACTGGTTGTTCAACAACGGAGCGTCAGCCCCGTCAAGCTAAAATTCAGCAACAGATCAGTCTCCATTTCCATCCCTGATTCATTTCTCCCATCGCTAAAATCTCTTCTGGGTATTGCCGTATTTTTTGCGTTTTCCATGCCGCTTTGTAGTCAATCGCTGGGAAGGCAGTTAATCGGTTCTGCAGGTAGTTCCGGGCGAGTTGGCGATGTTCAGCTTAGCTGGTCTTTGGGTGAAGTCGCTGTAGGCCATCTGAAAGCCGCCAACGGTGCGGGACGAATGACAGAAGGTTTCCAGCAGCCCAGCCTGATGCCGCTGATCGAAGGGGCAGACCCCACGCTGGTCCAGGTAGCGCCCAACCCAGTCCGGGACATCCTCAATATTTATATTCCCGGCGATAGCAGGGAGGAATGGGCGGTCACATTAGCCGATGTAAAGGGTAGGATCCTACTCCGCTCAACCGGGCTTTCGGCCGGTAATTCAGCCATTGACCTCAGCCATTTATCTGCAGGCACTTATTTTCTCAGCATTTCAGAGGCTGCAACAGGGCATAATCTGCAGACCCTGCGGGTTGTCAAAGTTCAGTAAGGGCAAGCTGTCACGGATTTAAAGCAAGTATCAAATCACAATCAAGCGTTATTGCGATGAAAAGACATCTACGCAGCATTTTTCTCATTTATGGCCTATTCTGTGCCGCAGGGCTTTCAGCCCAGATGGTACCCGGGGGAATAAACTACCAGGCCGTGCTCCACGATAAAGACGGCCGTCCAATGTCCAACAGCAAGGCCGTATTGCGAATCGCTATGGTATCCGAAACGGATGGCTTTACGGTTCATTTTTCCGAATTACATAAAGTCAGGACAGATGACCAGGGGTTATTTACCCTTGTAATCGGCGAAGGCCGTCCGATAGCGGGGTCGTTGGGCGAGGTGCCTTTTGCTGCCCGGCAAATATTGCTCAATATAGAAATGGAAGGTAAGCGTCCGGGGCAATTCGATCAGATCAACCGCTCCCGCCTGCTGTCTGTACCTTATGCCCTTCATGCCAACACGGCTGGTCGCCTGACCCCGCCCCCGTCGGCACAGGAGGAAAAGAACCAATCTATCTACTGGCTGACCAGTGGCAATAGCTTAATCAACCCGCCCACGCATTTTCTGGGTACAAGGGATAACAAGGATTTCGTCCTCAAGACGAATAATACCACCCGGATGGTAATCTCCAAAGAAGGGCAGGTCCGCTTTTTTTCTGGCGTTGATGGATCAGATGACGGGGCAGGCGCTTATCCTGTCACAATAGCAGGAAGTAAGCAGGGTATGCATATAAAAGTCAATGAACCGCGCACAGGCGACAACAACTTCATGACCTTCGGGGATGACCGTCAGTTTAGCTGGGGGCGCATCGAAGGCCAGACATTCTCGGAATTGGAGCAAGACTGGGAGTATCAGATGACGGTAACAGGTTTTGCGCTTGCCGGGACTTCGCTGGCTTTGCGTATTGCTGCCTGGATCGTAAAAGCGATCGGCGAAGGCGCGTCAATTTTTGGCGCCGGGGCAACGCCGGGTACAGTTGGAGGCATAGCCGCATTTGTAGTGGAGGGAGCGGGTATACTTGGTGAATCTATTACCTGGGGGGTCAAGATCCGGGAGGAAATCGGCGTAACCTATTCATCCGGTGCAGGGGACTATGCAGAGTGGCTTCCCCGGAAAAGTGGGGAACGCGATTTGGCTTTTGGTGAAATTGTCGGGGTATATGGCGGCCAGGTATCCCTGAATACCGAGGATAACCCCAGCCATTACCTGGTCGTATCCAGGCAGCCCATTCTTTCGGGCAATGCGCCCCAGCCAGAGGAAAAAGACAATTTTGAACAAATCGCCTTTATAGGGCAGGTTCCTGTAAAGGTGGCCGGCCCTGTTTCGGCAGGAGACTATATCCTGCCGTCGGGCAATAATGACGGACTAGGCATTGCAGTTCACCCCAAGGATATGAAAGCCGGGGATTATGCACGCATAATCGGTGTCGCCTGGGAAACGGGCAGCGCAGATGCCCCTTTCAATTTCATCAAAACAGCAGTCGGGATCAATACCAACGATCTGAGCAAAAAGGTGGACAAGCTCAACCGCAGGGTAGAGAATATCCTTGCTTTTCTTGAAGGTAATGCGCCGCTGCTTGAAGATGCACAGCTCGACGCGCAGGCTCCTGCTGACGGGGCGAAGCCCAGAACAAAGGCCCTGAAGCGCTATACGGATGAGGAGATTGACCAAATGCTCGACCGCTATGAGCCATTTATTAAAGGTATTTACCGGGAGGCCGGGAAAGAACTGCAAAAACAAGGGCATAACATAGATGCAAACCCATATATGCACGCCTTTATATATGATCCGGTCCCCGCACTCAAAGCGTTGCGCCGTAACCCTTCCTATTTTACGCAATGGGCAATGTTCGATCAGCAACTGCCACAAAAAAAATAATCCACAGGCATGAAAAAAACGATACTATTCTTTATTGCGGTTGTAGTGGCCGTAACTTTTCTCCAGGCGCAGCCAGTTGCAGAAGGTTTTAATTATCAGGGTATTGCACGTGATGTCTCCGGGAGGCCCCTCGGTAATTTACCGGTCACGCTTCAGATATCCCTGGGCAACCGGGAAACTGGCAGGCGTGCGTTTTATGAGGAGACTCATGTGGTGCAGACAGATGCTCGTGGGTTTTTCTCCATCATAGTGGGCGAGGGTCAGCAACCCAGCGGTGACTTTAGCAGGATTCCCTGGGCGCAGGAAGATATCTGGATGGATATCGCCCTCCAAAGCCCGGAGAGAAGCCCCCTTCGTATCCTTAGCAGCTCCCGGTTACCGGCAGTCCCTTATGCAATACACGCAGTAAGTACATCTGCACTGCCTGCTGCGGAGCAAATAACGCTTCAGGAGAAAAATCAGTCTATTTACTGGACGACGGCCGGGAACTCCCTGACCGCTCCGGAAACCCACTTTTTAGGTACCCGGGATAATAAAGACCTGATTTTCAAGACAAACAATACGTCTCGAATCAATCTGACCAAACAGGGTCAGATGCAGATTTTCAGCGGGGTAGATGGTGCCGATGACAAGATCGCTTCTTATCCGGTCACGGTAGAGGGCAGCAATCAGGGGATTTACATAAAAGTTAATGGTTCCCGCGACAATGATAATAATTTCGTCAATTTTGGAGATGACAATGCATTCACCTGGGGCGCTATTGAAGGAGAGACCTGGGACGAGCTCACCAGCGGCTGGGAGTATCAGCTCCAGGTAGCGCTTTACACGCTGAACGGTGTTGCCCTTGCCGGGAGTATCGTTGCATGGGGTGCAGCAGCGGCGGGACAATTTGCTTCCGGCCTGGGTGCAGGTGCGGGCGCTGCCATCATTTTAGACCTGGTCGGCCTTGGGGTAGATCTGGCAAATCTCCTCCAGGAATCTATCACCTGGGGGGTCAATATCCGTGCTGAAGTTGGAGTAAGTTATTCTTCCGGTGCAGGGGATTATGCAGAATGGATGGAACGTGCCCCGGATGTCCGCAACCTGCTCCCTGGAGAAGTAGTCGGGATTACAGGAGGGAAGGCTACCCTGAATACAGATAAAGCAGACCACTACATGGTGGTATCTACGCTTCCCGCGGTGCTGGGCAATTTACCGAAAGCGAACGATTTGCCGCGCTACGAAAAAATCGCCTTCATGGGGCAGGTACCCGTGCGTGTGCTCGGTCCTGTCAATGTAGGGGATTACATGCTCCCCTCTGGTAACAACGATGGCTTTGCGATCGCCGTACATCCTGAAAGCATGAAAATTGGCGATTATGCCCGCATCATCGGGGTCGCCTGGGAGGCAGGAAAGGCCAATATGCCTTTTAATATGATCAATACCGCAGTCGGTATCAATGCCAATGACCTCAGCAGGGAAGTCGTGGCCCTGGAGCAAAAGGTCGAGGGTATCATGGCTTACCTGAAAGGAGAGACACCGTCGGTTAGGCCCGGTGGCCTGACTACTGAGCAAGTGCTTACAAAGGCACCCCCCACTCCGTCCGGGAAAGGTTTCACCGATGAAGAATTCGACCGTATCCTGGACTATAATGCAGCTTTGTTCGAACAGATTATGAGCCATGCCAAAGACGAGCTGATCCGCCGGGGGAATAACCTTGAAGCCCACCCGCAACTGCTCGCCTTCCTGGACGACCCGGTCCCGGTTATGAAAGCACTACGCCGCAATCCCGCTTTTCTGGCGCAATGGGCACAATTGGATAACTCAATCCTGCATCCTAAGGGTAAATAAAATTTGATACACAACAGGCTATTTCGAAGGTAAACCTACCTGAAGCCAAAAATGATATGCGTTATGATAAAAAAATTACTACCCTTTCTATTCTTTAATCTATGCCTTGTCCTGGCTTTGGACGGGCAGACGGGGATCAACTTCCAGGCTTTGGCCAGGGATGCTTCCGGGAAGGCGTTGGCCAATCAACAGGTTGCTGTCCGTATTGCATTCTCTTCCGGGGGTGATGTACCCGAAACCCACTATTCAGAAGTACATCAGGTGCAAACCGATGCATTTGGACTTTTCAACCTGACCACAGGAGCCGGACAGCCAACAGAGGGGCAGTTTTCTGATATCCCCTGGTCTGTTCAGCAGATTTGGATGGACGTGGCGATTCAGGGACCTTCTACCAGTGGCTTTGACTGGATGCAGCGTATGCAATTGCGCGCAGTCCCGTATGCTTTTCATGCCCAAAGCGCCAACCGGCTGTCTGACGAGGCTCAAACTTTTGATACAGAAAGGGAGAAAAACCAAAGTATTCTCTGGACTACAAGTGGAAATACTTTATCTGAGCCACAAACGCATTTCGTTGGGACCCGCGATGCCAGGGACGTGGTAGTCAAAACCAATAACACGACCCGTGCGGTGCTCACTAAAGAAGGCCAGTTAAAAATCATAGGGGGCACTCAGGGAAGTGATGAAAACCAGGCTTCTTATCCGGTTTTAATCCAGGGCGCTAATCAGGGCATACACATTAAAGTTAACGGCTCGCGTAATGGGGATAATAACTTCCTCACCTTTGGAGATACAGAAGAATTCATGTGGGGTGCTGTGGAAGGGCAGACTTTCTCTGAGCTGGCGAAGGACTGGGAATATGAGCTGCAGATCGCGTTGTTTGCGCTTACCGGTGCAAGTCTGGTAGCTCAGGGGGTTGGGGTAGGTATTGAAGCGGCTGGGCTTGCAGCTGCCTGTACCGGTGCGGCTGCCACTATTATTTTTGCCTGGGCCGCTGGCGGCTTTTGCGCGGCGGCGGTCGCCACTGGTGCTGCGGGGATTGTAATTGGGGTGCAGACGGCTGCATTGGCTGGAGAAGCAGCAACCTGGGGCGTGAAAATACGGGAAGATATCGGGGTCACCTATTCCTCCGGTAAAGGCGACTATGCTGAATGGCTAGAGCGCGATCCCGCAGAGCGCGACCTGCAGTTTGGTGAGATTATCGGTGTGAAAGGCGGCAAGGTCTCCCTGCGCACGGAGGATGCCGACCACATACTCGTTGTTTCCACAAGCCCGGTTTTTTTGGGCAATATGCCACAACGGGAGGAGGAGTATAAATACGAAAAAGTAGCTTTTCTGGGGCAGGTGCCCGTGCGGGTAGCCGGAAAGGTAGATCAGGGGGATTATATCCTGGCTTCCGGCAATAACGATGGTATGGGTATTGCCGTGAAGCCTGCGGATATGCAGATTGCGGATTTCCCCCGGGTGGTCGGCGTGGCCTGGGAAAATGCTCCTGAAAATCCGGTGAATGTAGTAAAAATTGGGGTGGGCATCAACGCCAATGACCTGGCACCCCAGGTGGAAGCGCTTTCCGGCAAAGTGGACAATATCATCGCCTATCTGGAGGGTCGCGAGGCCCTGCATAGTGGCACCGGCCTTGTGGCCGATGTGCCTTCAACAGGGGAAGCACCGATGGAGATGCTGTTTACGGATCAGGAGTTCGACCGGATGATTGATGCCGATGCGGCAGCAATCGTTAAGTTTTATGACGACCTTAAAAAGCAACTGCACACACAGGGTGCCGTTATTCCGGATTACCCCGGCCTGCAGGCACTGTTTCAGGATCCAATACCTGCTCTGAAAGCTATGCGGCGCGATCCTGCCCTCGCAAAGCAATGGGCCAGATTGGATCATCAGATTAAATACCGGAAATAACCAGTCTCAAAAATATTCGCGACTAATATCAATACGCCTCCGTGGCGATAAGACAAATCAAAGCTTCATGAAAATATCTGTACTTTCAACAAATCTTTCCCCCGAGTCATCTACTAATTTTTCGGCCCTGCCAAAAGCCTGTAAATCAGGTCTGCTGCATACCGGGTATTTGGCTGTCCGCCCGCTACTTGCAAGGGCTTTGGTGTTTTTGACACTTTCTGTCTTCAGCATCGGGGCCGCTCCCGTCCATGCGCAATTGCTGGATACGTATAGCGGCTCAAGCCTTGCCTTCAGTTTCCGGAAGCTGCGTACGGCCTATACCGGTAACTGTATCCGGGTTGTGAGGTCTTCGGATGGCGACTCACTGGATATCGGCTTTGTGATGAACTATCTCGATACGGTAAGTCTGAAAGCTTTCTGCGATGCGGGGAATTGTGATGTTAGCATCTGGTATGATCAAAGTGGAGCAGGTAACAATGCTACCCAAACCACCGCTGCGAGCAGGCCCAGGATTGTCTCAAGTGGTGTTCTGCAAAAAGTAGCGGGCGAAGTTAGCCTGGTCTTTGACGGCGCTGATGACTTTTTGGAATTCCCCATTCAGAGTACTACCACGAGTGGTTATTCGGGTTTCGCGCTCGGAAAGCGAAATGCAGGTAATTTCCTTATCCCGGTAGCTAATGGAACATCTCCATCAACTAGCAATGCCTCCGTAACTTTCGGGTTATACGATAACACTTTTTATGTAGTATTTAATACGTCGGCGATCGCGGCGAGTTATTTCGGATCCACCAGCACAGATAACAGTGTCGATGAGATGCTATTATCCGCATTCTCGGCTTCTCCTACTTCATTTTTTAAAGACACTGTTTCAATCGCAGGTAGTGTAAATACGGGACTAGGCGTGCAGGCAGATTTTGATGCAATAGGCCGGAGGAGTCGTTTGTTAGGGGAGGATTATACCAATGGATCTTTCAAAGAAATCATTGTTTATCTATCGGATCAAGTCAGCAACCGTAAGTCAATAGAAAGTGACATCAATTTATTTTATTTATGTCCATTTTCGGTCACTAATTTGTCGCCTACCACGCTAGGCCCCGGTGAATCCGTTACGTTGACGATTGATACAGCCGTAGGTACTTGTTTTAACGCCGGGAACGAGTTTATCGTTCAATTGAGCGATACTTCGGGGAGTTTCGCAGCCCCTGTCAATCTGGATACTTTTGCCTCCGGTAGTAATGTCACGGGCGTCACAGTGGTAATACCTTTGTCGGCTACATGCGGTACAGGTTATCGCATCCGGGCGATATCTACTTTGCCAATGGCCACGGGGAACGACAACGGTACGAATATCACGATTAATGCTGCTGGCTTCAATAACCCTTCGATCATTAATTTATCTGACACTACTTTATGTGCAGGTGAAGCAGTGGAATTGACCATTGACACGGTCATGGTATGTGGGTTTGGGCCCGGGAACGAGTTTGTTGTTCAATTGAGTAATGCTTCCGGGAGTTTTACCACACCGATCAACCTGGATACCTTTGCCTCCGGCAGCGATGTCACGGATGTACTGGTGAACATACCTGGTACGGTTCCTTACGGTACGGGTTATCGCATCCGGGCAATTTCTACTGCGCCGTCGTTTATAGGCGTTGAAAATGCCGCGACCATCACCATTCATGCTGCGGGCTTCATCACTAATCCACCTTCCGGAGTTGGAACCGATGGGCTGCTGGCGGCACCGGATACGGTATTATGCCAGGGGGAAGGATACGATTTGCGCTTCCCTGTTTTTGGCGTTCCGATTCCGGCCAATACAGCATATATAGTAGAAATCGGTAGCCTCCTGAGCGGCGGCACACTTGACTCTGCCACTCGTCGGGAGATAGGCCGGCGTATTTTCCCGTCTGAATTATCATCTCCGGATACCATTACGATCAAGGTGGCGGTTCCTTTTGATTTGTCGGGAGAGGGGCCATTTTATATCCAGTATCGCACGGTGGGCTCCGGTACCTCTCAGATCAGTTGTGCGAGAGGGCCCTATACGGTTCCCCAGATCCGACCTTTTACGGACCCTACCAATCAACCCGTATGTTCGGGTGATGCCACCTTCACCTTGGGCAGTACCGGAACCAGCAGTATTCAATGGCAGAGCTTATGTTTTGACGGTCCCGGGTATTTTCAGAATACAGCAAGCGGCCTTAGTCAGCCGACGGTCACGGATATTGTGCGGGTGGGTAACCGGGTTTATGCGGGTACCAGTAACGGGCTTTCGATTGCAAGTGACTGGAGCACGAACAAAACATTCGATCTGTCCCCTGTGCTAACAGGCAATTATATTAATTCCATTGCTGTTTCGGGGAGCAATGTCTGGGTGGGAACGCAGTCAAACGGCGTTTTTGCTTCATTAAATTCGGGGGTTAGTTTTGGCTCCTCCTATACCACGGCAGCACCTGCGCTACTCCAGTCCAACAACATCAACAAGGTCGCTGTGGATCAGATGGGGCGGGTTTTTGTGGCCACCAGCGCAGGATTGGAAAGGAGTGGTATTGGTGGCACAATCCCTATGGGTGGATTCCAAGATATCCTCACTATGGAGAACGTATCGGATGTTTTCCTGGATGGAGACTACGTCTATGTGGCCACCTCGACCAATGGGATATTTGTGTCGGCTCAAAACGGGGATCCGGGTACGTTCATAAACCGTAAGTTGCCATCAGCCGCAGGTTTGCTCAGCAACAACATCCTGAGTATTTTCGTCCGGGATAATATTATCTATGCCGGTACGGATATCGGCCTTTGCTATTCGGTTGACGGCGGTCACACTTTCGTTGCCCCGGCACCGGGTGGGCTTCCTGTGAATGACGCGGTAAATAGCTTATTCGTTGATCCGGGAGGGCGGGTGTATGTCGGCACCATAGAAGGGTTGGCGGTCGCCAATGAGAGCGCTACGAGCTTCACCCAAATAGTAGCCGGTATGTCGAGTTTATCTGTTACCGGTATTAGTGTTTCCGGATCAGATATCCTTTTAGGTACTTTCCAGGGTGTGGCGTACGGTACTTTAACTACCACTAATTTAGGTACCTCTACCAGTCAGATGGTTGCTGCGAATGCCGTCAATTCACTTTGCCGTTTTCAGGCAGTGCTGTCCCGTACCGTGGACGGCAGGACGTGTTCTGTGACCAGCAACCAGGTACGGATCGCAGATATCCCGCCAATGATTATGGAGCAGACATCGGTTAATCTGACCGGTGGGTCCAGTTCCGGTACTACTGTGACGGTGGCCAGTACTGCTGGTCTTTCGGCAGGCATGCCGGTGGTCGTTATCGCTGGTACCGGTGCTTTTGCCCCGAACACTTCTATTTCAACAGTTCTGAATGCTACCCAGTTTGCGGTAAACGGGGCACCGACCACGGCGCTCAGCGGAGCCACCATCACGGCGTTGACCACTCACGGCCCATCCGTATGCGGGGGTAATACCGGGCGGATAACCGTGAAAGGGTTGATCCCGCAGACGAGATATAAATTGAATTTTTCCGGGGCCGCTTCCGGCTCCCCCATGAACGGCGATACCCTCACGGCAAATGCAAATGGGGCTTTCGTGGTCAATTTCCTTACAGCAGGTACCTACGATATATCGGTGACCAGCCTGGTCACTTTGCCCATGCAGGCTGCGGCGTGCACATCAAATCAAATCATGGTGACGATCAACGATCCGACCCCACCTGCTGATCCGGTGCCTCCGGCATCTGCCCCTTCAGCGTGTGAAGGCCAGAACGTGACATTCAACTTACAAGCTCCTGTCAATTCATCGCAGGAACAGTACCGTTGGTACACGAATGCAGGAGCGACCTCATCGGCGCTGTTCGATTCAGATCCCAATGATCAGTCGTTTACGCCACCTACAGTCCCTACGGCGAGTGGCAGCTTCTGGGTGGTACGCCGCAACGGCTTAACCCAGTGCAGCAGCGACACAATCGAAGCCCAATATACGATTATCCCAAGGCCTGTGATCACGTGTACGCCAAACTCGGCGGATCAGTCCATTACGATCGGGTTAACTAATCCGGAGCCTGGGAACTACTCGCTTTATTATACCAATGCTGCCAATGCACCAGTAGGGCCTATTACCGTGGCACATGTGGCATTTCCCTACATGATTGGTCCCGGTCTTCCGGTTGGGAATTATTCCAATATCTACGTCGTGGGGCCAAGTGGCGGTTGTACTTCCAATACGATTGGGTCCTGTCCACTTTTTGGCCCACCCAATCCGGAAGCGATTGCCGCCAACGCTTTGCAAACGACCGTATGTAATATTCCGGGAGTAGCCGGTGGGTTCTTTCAGGACGTTATCGGGCCGACCAATGCCTCGGATAATTATTCAGGGATGGAGATTACCGTAGGCCGTATCCGGCAGACTAAGGCAGTGAACCCGACGGCTTCCGATTTGCTGGCGAAAGTAGAATTGCGCGGCTGGGTAAGCTTTGATTTAAACGGCTATATTCCCCCACACGCGCGGGTGGACCGGGTAGAATTTCTTCCTAAATCCTTCGAGACGTTTAACAGCAGCGTAGGTGATGTATCGCTGATCAGTGCCACAGGCGATATCCAGTTTGATGTTACGCAAATTTCCCAGTCGAATTATCCTTTACCGGTAGGCTACCTGCAAGGTGCCTTTGATGATCTGAAGGATGACAAGTACAACGACTTCACGATTTCGAACGATACGACTGGTGCGTTGACGGATCTGGGTTCACAGGGTGCGGCCGACGTACAGAACCGTCTGCGCCAGGCGAATGCGGCCGATCGCTTCTTCCAGGTGGGTATTGCGCTCTCCGGTTCTGATTTTAACATTCCGGTATTGCAGTTTCATGGTATCGTCTTTGCGGGGGCTGTTGAACAGAAACTTTGTATTACCTACCATACCGAGGACTTTGGCGACCTTCCGGAACCCAAATACGCCGCTGATCTTACCGGCGGGTTAGTGGGTCCAAGTCATAGGATAGATTCAATTGATATTGATACGCGAAGTACGGTAGTGACCCGTCGTCCGGCACTTTACATTGGTGCCACTCCTCCCGATGCGGAAATTGACGGTCAGCCGTCTGCCAATGCAGATGGCGACGGTGCAGATGAAGATCTTATTCCAGCTGCATTCGCTGCGCCATTAATCGCCGGGAGCAGCACGACGATTGGTATTCCGGTGACAAGCTTTCTTACCCGGGCTGCTGCTGTTACCGTATTTATTGACTTTAACAATGACGGCGTTTTTAACAATACAAATGAACGTTTCGCACTTCCTGTCAGTGCGGCGACGGTACCTGCGCCTGCAGGGCCTGTCACCCAGGTTTCGGCCAACCTGAATGTGCCGATTACAGTCCCTACCGATATCCAGACAGCGCTGGTCGGCGTCCGCGTCCGTCTCACTTCCGCAGGCGTTGTTGATGCCTATGGCCCGGCTCCTGATGGTGAAGTAGAAGATTTTCTGGTAGAAGTCCGTGGCCTGGATTATGGCGACCTGCCTGATCCTGCAAATGGGATTGCGACCAACGATTTCCGTACCCGTTTTGCAGATGACGGCGCCCGTCATGGAATCGTACTTGAGGCGCCGATCTATTTGGGTGCTGCCGTAGATGCCGAGCCCGATGGGCAGGTTTCTGCCAATGCTGATGGCGACGATAACAACCCGGTGCCTTCAGTGGATGATGAGGATGGGGTAGTTTTTGTTACTTCTCCTTTGATTCCCGGAAGAGAGGCTACGATCACCGTGACGGGAAGAAACGGTCATCCGACGGACAATGCCACCCTGTATTTGTATGCTGACTTCAACAACGACGGCATTTCATCGCTTTTACCCGTGGCCTTTACGAGCGGCAACCCCGTTTTCGCTCCTGGTGTTTCGGCAACCCGTACCTATACCTTCCTCATGCCGCTCAATGCGGCGTATATTAGCAACAGGGCATTTTTCCGTTTCCGTTTTACTACCCAGGCACTGGCCAACGACGCCACTGGTGCCTACGGACTGGCGCAGGATGGTGAAGTGGAAGACTATATTAGCGGCGATATTTCGCTTTACGACTGGGCCGATCTCCCCGAGCCACGGTTTTTCACTGATAAGGACGGCGGCACGCCCGGCCCGAGCCACCGTATCGCGGCAATCCGCTCGGGCAGCAATTACCTGAACCCACTGTTTATAGGGGCAACCCCCGCCGATATGGAGTCCAACGGTATCCCTTCTGCGAATGCCGATGGGGATGATAATCTAACCGATGACGATGAGGATATTGCCTTTAACAATACCTATTTCAGCAATCCGCTTACCAGCGACCGCCTCATTGCTGGCAACAGCATCGTGTTGACGGTCCCTTACACCAATATTACTTCTTCACCGGCTAATATGCTGGTGTTCTTCGACTGGAACGGCGACGGTGATTTTGAAGACGATGAAGAGCGCATCGGAACGCCGGGCAATGCGGTTATCACTGCACCCGCCGGTGGCCAGCTGGTCTTTAATATCAATATCCCGTCAACAGCCAGCGCCTTCTTCACCGGTGTACGTATCCGTCTGACGACAGGGGCCGTTTTTGATGCAAATGGGTCTGCACCTGATGGTGAGGTAGAAGATCTTTTCGTGAATGTTTACGGCTTCGAGTACGGCGACCTCCCGGATGACGATGTGCTGCCAGTGCCGCCTAATCCTTATATTGCAACAGGAGCAGGGTTCACGGGTAAAGGGGATTTTGAGACTTACTTTACAGTTGACGGGACGCATGGGCCTCGCCACCGTATCAACCCCAATCTTAAAATTGGTAACACAGTAGATACAGAGGGGAACGGCCAGCCACAGCTCAATGCTTTTGGCGACGACGTTGCGAGTATTGACGATGAGGATGGCATTACACAGCCCGATTCTGTGGTGCGCGGCAAGCCAGCAGTTTTCAAGGTGTTTGTCACAAATACGACAAGCGGCCCTGCTTACCTCTATGGCTTTGCGGATTGGAACGACGATGGGGACTTCCTGGATATCGCCGCTGGCGAAAATGAGCGGGTCGGTCCGGTCATCGTCCCGGCAGGCGCCAGTGGCCACTATTTGGTCACGTTTATCGTCCCACAGCTGCCCAATCCACTTCCACCCCGTGTAGGTGCCCGTTTCCGACTGAGCAGTACAAATTACAATTTATCCACAGGTCCGGAACAGGGTATCGCCACGGATATAGACGGGGAAGTCGAGGACATCTTCGTAAATGTAGTCGGCTTTGACTGGGGCGACTTACCCGAGCCCCGCTATATTACGGATGCTCTTGGCGGTCAGCAGGGCCCGAGCCATAAAATAGCCACTACCGACCACGATAATAATCCGGCAACAGACCGAATTTTCGCGCTTTACATCGGGGCTACCCCCCCCGATCCGGAAGCGGACGGCCAGCCACACCCGCAGGCTTTCGGGGATGATAACAACTTCCCGTTCGATGACGAGGATTTGTCTCCTGCCAACTTCGTAAATGCTTCCAACGTCCAGGATTTGGTGGTGGCAGGTGAATTTATTCGTCTGCGGGTACCAGTGGTAAATAACTACATAGATTCTACAGCTACCCTTTGGGCTTTCATTGATTGGAACGGCGACGGCATCTTTACCGGCCCGCAGGAGACCCGGTCGGTGACAGTTCCCGCCAACGGTGGCGCTCCGCAATTTATCAACTTTGATTATAATCCGGTACCGTCGGTTATCAGACCGGATTCCATAGGCGTGCGCATCCGTCTCACATCAGGGCGCATTACCGATGCCTATGGTATTGCTCCGGATGGTGAAGTAGAAGACTTTATTATCGAGCTGATGTCGCGTGACTTCGGTGATTTGCCGGATGTGACCGCTGGAGTTGGCAAGGATGATTTCCAGACTTTAAAAGCGAACGATGGCGCACGCCACGCTCTTCCTTTCGTGCCTTTGGTACACCTTGGCGCGAAAATTGATACAGAAGTGGATGGCCAGCCTTCCGCTAGTGGCGATGGGGATGATAACAACCCGCTGCAAAATGACGATGAGGACGGCATTGTCTTTTTGACGCCAATGGTTCCCGGACAAACTGCACAGTTTGCCTTCTACGCCGTAAATAACTCGACCAACCTCGCACGCCTGCATGTTTGGGCAGACTGGAACAACAGCGGCACGCTTAGTCCGGTGACTGTGATTAACACAGGTGACCTCGATCTGGCAGCCTCGACAGCTATCTCAGGCGCCAGTAAGCGAAACATCACCTTCCAGGTTCCTGCCAGTGCAACGTTGGACGGCGGTAAGATCCACTTCCGTTTCCGGATCAGCTCAGATCCGGCATTCCTGGCAATGCCGAACAGCAATGGCCTGGCACTCGATGGAGAAGTGGAAGACTATGCTGTTCCACTCTTCAAGATTGGAAATCTTGTATGGGAAGATCGCAATCATAATGGCTTCCAGGATAGTGACGAGATCAACCTGGGCATTCAAAACGTCCGTATGGTCATGCGGTTTGGGGGGATTGACCCGGTGACCGGAGTATGTGACTCTGTGACCCAGAATACCCTTGCAGATTTGAATACCACAGTGCGCGATCCGCGCCCTGGTGACCAGGTAACGGATTATGTTATTGATACTTATACCAATGCCCAGGGTCTTTATGGGTTTACCGGTATGATAGAAGGTTTCTATCAAATCATCGCTGCCGATACTTTCGGACTTACGCCTACGCGTTTTGATTGGATTAAAAATGTAACGGAGGAGGACCGCGACAGCGATGCCAGGCCGATGAAGAATCCCTGGGATTATGCCACGGGTGAACGCCGGCAGTCAAAAAGCCAGGAATGGAAGCTGATGGCGGCTACTATCGGTACCGACGAAGAGGGTATCCTTGACCAGGGCAACCCACAGCTGCCAGATCCAAACCAATTAGATGATATCTTCCCGGATAACCGGGTTGAGCAGCGTATTGATTTTGGCTATGTAGGCTTTGACTTCGGCGATCTGGCACAGACTGGCAACGACCCTTCGGTTTCAGACTTCAATACCCGGGAAGATGGTATCGGCGCTCGCAGAGAAGGGCCAAAACATATTGTAACACCTGATTTGCGTCTTGGTAGCTGCCAGGATGTAGAATGGGAGGGTCAGCCCGATGCCGATGCCGGTGCCGAATTCAAGCCGGCTGCCGATAATAACGGTGATGATGTGATTGCTGACTTCAGCAACTATCCGAATTTCCCGTATGATCCTTCACAAGGCCGCCGTTGGCCTTTCCACCAGGGAACGAACGTCTGTGGGGACGACGAAGATGGTATCCGTTTCAACACGCCACTTGTACCTGGTTATGATGCTCAGATATCGGTACGTTACCATGCCAAGCTCAACCTGAATGGCCCGGATGCTTACCTGCACGCCTGGTTCGACTGGAATGGGGATGGCAACTTTTATGATATGTCCGGTAATATTGATCCGGATGAACAAATTATTTTCAAAGCACTGGATGGTGGTGCCATCTCCCTTGAACCGATTACGAAAGCGGTTAGACTGGAAATGAGCTACCTCTCCTCCCCGGATGATTCGATTCGATTGACTTTCCGCGTACCTGCCAATGTGTTGTATAACAACGGCAATATGCTCACGCGCTTCCGAATCAGCTTCGATCCGCGTATCGGGCCGGATGGTATCCTCGCCCCTGACCTTAACTTTCCCGATCCACAGCCCGGTGCTGCTTCATCTACGGTGCCCGGTGGAATTGTGCCCTATGGCGAAGTGGAGGACTATTTTATGTCGCTGTCCAAAGTAGGCAATGTGGTATGGGAAGATCGCGATTATGATGGTCTGCAGGATGCACTCGAGCCTCCGATCGCCAATGTGCCGATCCGTCTCGAGTTCGCAGGGGCTGACGGGGTCTTTGGCAATGGTGATCCTTATGAATATGTATATTTTGACACTACCGATGCCAGCGGCAAGTATGACTTCTGCGGGCTTATCGGAAATGTTGATCCTTCCGGAATACCAAGTCCTACTTACCGTTTGGTCGTTTCCGACCCGGCAAGTATGACGGCGACTTACAACAATCCGGATCCATCTGATGATAGCTGTATAGATGATAACAGTAATGGTGATGATAAGCTCATTGACGATCGGATCACTGTTGATACGTTTATAATCGCCAATCCGATGATGTTATGTCTGGATGAGGATGGAAAATCGGATATTGGTGGGCTGTTGGCCGGCAATAATCTACCACCTGCTTCTGACACGCTCAACCGGTTCCCCGATAATCAGAACGACGAGACGCGCGACTTCGCCTTCCTGGGCTTCGACTACGGCGACCTGCCG
>JBEIGB010000005.1:0-85063 GCA_040382095.1 Lewinellaceae bacterium | reverse complement strand
TAACTTCTTTCCCTTCTTCTTTTCTACATATTCTTCCTCAAAAATACCTACAACCCGCGGCTCTGAATACTTTTTACACAACCCCACCGACAGCAAAAGTATTTGCGCAATAAAATAAAACAAATTGTTTCATTTTATTGCGCAAAAGCGTAGCTTTGACACCACAACGGCTACGCCATGTTCCTCAACTGTCATACATATTATAGCATGCGCTACGGTGTGCTCTCGCCAGCACAACTCGTAGAAAAGGCTGTACAATGGGGCATAAGCAGACTTGCACTGACGGACATCAACAACACCTCCTGCTTTTCGGAATTCGAGGGGTACTGTCGCGATAAAGGCATAGTGCCCGTCTATGGGATTGACTTCCGAAATACAAAAGGACAACAGCAGTATATCGGTCTCGCAAAAAACACCTCCGGGGTACAAGCACTGAACCGTCTCCTTTCTACACAATCCATGGAAGGTAGAAATCTTCCCGAATGTGCCCCTCCCATCGAAAATTGCTGGATCATTTACCCACGCCTTATTAAACCCATACGGCAGTTCCGCGAAAACGAGCTCCTCGGCATCCGCCCGGAGCACATCGCCCGCCTCTTCAACCACGAGCTGCTGGGGTTTCAGCATAAGCTCGTTGCACTCTGCCCGGCTACCTTCCTGGACGAGGGGGGGTTCAGCCTGCACCAACACCTGCGCGCCATTGACGAAAACACCTTACTCAACAACATCTCTACTGAGCGCTGTGCAAAAAAAACCGACCGGCTCATGCCACCGGAAGCATTGGAAGCCCTCTACCGGCAGTATCCCATCATCATCCAAAACACCCATAAGGTGCTGGAGAACTGTTCGACCCAATCCGACCGAGGGTTGCACATCAATCGCCAAACCTTCACAGGAAGTAAAGCAGGTGACTTCACGCTGCTCGAAAAACTCGCCTTCAATGGCTGCCAAAAACGCTACCCTGCATTGCCCTGTAATCGGCAGGCGCATGATCGTGTAAAGAGAGAACTGGATATCATCCAAAAACAAGACTTTTGTGCCTATTTTCTCATCGCGTGGGATATCGTACGATATGCCCAGTCGGCCGGATACCACCACATCGGCAGGGGCAGCGGCGCAAACTCCATCGTCGCCTACTGCTTGTCCATCACCGACGTGGATCCCCTCGAACTCGACCTTTACTTCGAGCGCTTCATCAATCCCTACCGTGCATCACCCCCGGATTTCGATATTGATTTTTCCTGGGACGAACGCGACGATGTCACCGACTACATCTTCAAACGCTATGGCGAGGATCACGTTGCCTTACTGGCAACCTACAATACTTTCCAGCGCCGCGCTGCTATCAGGGAACTGGGGAAGGTATATGGCCTGTCCAAAGCGGAAATTGATCAACTTGCAGAAAACCTCGATTGCCCGGAAGCACAGGTAGCACCCGGGCCAGAAATCCTCTGCTTTGCACAGAAAATGGAAGATTTTCCTAATCATTTGTCTATTCATGCCGGTGGCATCCTGATCAGTGAAGGCCCTATCTTCCGGCATACTGCCCTGCAGATGATGCCAAAAGGGTTTCCGGTTACCCACTTCGATATGCACCACGCGGAAGCGCTCGGGTTCCATAAGTTTGATGTGCTCAGCCAGCGGGGGCTGGGCCACATCAAAGATGCCGTGGACCTCGTTTACCAAAACCAGGGTCTGCGTATAGACGTGCACGATATCACCAGAATCAAACAAGACGAAAAAGTAAAAGTACTCCTTCGTTCAGGCCATTGTATGGGCTGCTTTTACATCGAATCCCCTGCCATGCGGGGCCTGCTGCACAAACTGCGCTGTGACAGCTACATCCACCTCGTAGCTGCCAGCTCCATTATCCGCCCTGGCGTCGCCCGATCCGGTATGATGCGCGAATACATCCGGCGGTTCCATCAACCAAACGGGTTTGAATATCCCCATCCGGTATTCAAGGACCATCTTGGAGAAACTTTCGGCGTGATGGTCTATCAGGAAGATGTGATGAAAATTGTACACTACTTTGCCGGCCTCGACCTGGATGAAAGCGATATCCTGCGCCGTATCATGAGCGGAAAAAAATATAAAGACGATACCTTTGAACGTCTGCAGCAGAAATATTTCGATAATTGCCGTTCCCGCGGCTATCCGGAATCCCTCATCCGGGAAGTATGGACACAAATCGAGAGTTTTTCGGGTTATTCTTTTTGTAAAGCACATTCAGCGAGCTTCGCCGTGGAAAGCATCCAAAGCCTCTATCTCAAAGCGCATTTTCCCCTGGAATTCATCACTGCAGTGATCAATAATTTCGGTGGTTTTTACGCTACAGAGTACTATATCCACGAAGCCCGGATGATGGGGGCACATGTACATCCGCCCTGTGTCAACCACAGCCATTATCTCACGACGTTGATTGGAAAAGACTTGTACTTAGGTTTCGTACATCTGCGCCAAATAGAACACCAAACGGGAAACCGCATCGTTTTCCAACGTGCCCGGAACGGCCCGTTTAACAGTCTGGAAGATTTTATCTGCCGGCTCGACATCTATCCGGAACAAGTGGAGCTGCTGATCCGCACCGGTGCCTTCAGCTTTACCGGAAAAAGCAAGTACGAGCTGCTTTGGGAAAAACACACCGTCTTTAACCCTAAGCAGCGTACTATTGCACAGCCCGGATTATTTGGAGAAGATCGTTTTGACTTTAACGCGGAAGCTCATACCAAAGAAGCTATCCCGGCTGCATACCCTATTCCTTCATTGCCGGATGGCCGCTATGACCAGGCTTTCGACGAGATTGAATTACTGGGCTTTCCCCTGTGCTCTCCCTTTGAATTACTGGAAGATCAGTGGCGCTACCACGCAGGTGTCACGGCGGAGGATTTTCGCTACCATTGCGGTAGTCTTATAGAAATACTTGGCTATTATGTTTGTCAGAAACCTGTATATACCGCCAAGGGGCAGCGCATGGCATTTGGTACCTGGCTTGACCGGAACGGCCATTTTTTTGATACGACCCATTTCCCTAATTTTCTCGGGCAATACCCCTTCAAGGGAAAGGGTGTCTATTACCTGAAGGCCAAAGTAGTAGAGGAATACGGCTTTTACAGTCTTGAAGTACTGCGCATGGAGCGACTAGCATGGATACACGACAGCAGGTTTACGGAAGGCTGAAACAGATTGGTAACATTTACAGCCTTCCCGTTGCCCGTTCCCAGCGCACTTTTGCCAGGAGGTAATCGTACCAGGCTGTCAGCGCATTGTTCTCGGCTTCGCGGAGGCTGTACTCAGCATCAACCAATGCACTGTAGAGGAGTTTCCCCCCTGCATAACGTGCTTTCTCAAGCTCAAATAAACGTGTAGCCGTAGCCAGGTTCCCCTGGGCAGTTTTCCATTGTACCACAGCATTCTGCATAGCCGTTTTCGCTGTGGCGGTTTCATAAGCGATATCGCTCTGCCAGCGTTCCAGGTTTTGACGCGCAATAAGGCCCTGGATACGGGCAATCTCCTGCTCCCTGCGCTTGAGTTGTCCGTCAAAGACAGGGATTTTAGTTTGTACGCCAGCATATACCAGAGGGAACCAGTTGTTCCACACTGCAAAATCGTTGCTCAGGTGTTGTACTGCGGCATTGCCGTATAAATCAAGGCCCGGCTTATATCGGTCTTCAATTTGCCGTACTTCGAGTTCGGCGAGTGCCATACGCTGCTGCTGCTCCACGATTTCCCAGCGTTGTGCTGTTGTTGGCGTTACTTGTTCCGGCAGGGACATATCAGGTGCAGGTATATCTGCGACACCGATTGTGGTATTCAGGGGAAGGCCAAGCCGATACGCCAGTGTTTGCCGGCTCAGGACCAATTGGTTGAGGGTTTGTTCGAACGCGGCGGCGGCATTATCCACATCCAGTTGGTTGCGCAGTAAATCGGCGGGCAGTGCGGTACCTGCCGTCTCCCGTATTTGGTTGATTTCCTGTAACACCTTTGCCCGTCTCAGTTTTTCATCGGCCAGGCGTGCGCTTTCCTGCTGCAGGAAAACATTATACCAGGCTTCTGCGATGATTAGCTTCTGCTGCTGCCGCTGGGCCTCGAACAAGGTTCCCTGGAGTGTGCGCTCTGCTTCTGCAACTTGGCGATCGGCGCCCAGCGTTGGGTCGAGCAGTGCATAATTTACTTCTACTGCCCCACTGATATTAAACGTAGTACCGAAACGGATTTTCCGATCCCCCTCATTCTGTCCCTGATTGCTGAACGCGGCTCCGGGGATAATCGTAACCGGCAACACAATATTCGTCCGCAAATCAGCGCCTGCGCCCACTACGGGTGCCTTGCGCGCTTTCAGTTTGTCCAGTGCTCCATCGGCCAGGTCAATCGCCAGTTGTTGGTTGCGCAATGCAGGGCTATACGCCAGCCCCCGCTCAATCGCTTCCTCCAGCGTCAGGCGCAGCGTATCCTGTGCGAGCGCTATCGCAGGTATCCGTACAAAAATCAATAGAATGGCTACGACTGCCCTGAATAGTGGGTACAACAGGCTGTTGTTCGTCCGCACGAAAACTTTCCGGGGGAACGCAACCCGGCTACTCGATCGGCAAAAGGTATAATATGCGCGAAAGAGAAGCATTTTTAGCCCGCGATGATCCCATCGCAATGAATCTGACCTGCCGGAATAAAGATATTTCATGGTATGGCTGTTGTACAATAACGACGGTTTACATAAATCTTACCCTTTCCGTAACTTAAGATATTCAGGCCCTGAAAATAGCCGAAGGTTCCAGCCCGGCAATGCGTCGTATCGCAAAGGTACTCCCGGTGAAAGCGATAAACAACGTGACGACAAAAAAGCCAAGCCGCATCCACAGCGGATAATCAAAGATGGTGCCTGCCTGGGCAATCCCATTGCGGAACCCCATCACAAAAGCAAACCCGACAAAAAAACCGATGATAGAGACAATTAATGCCTGCGAGAGAATCAGCCGACGGATGAAGCCGTTCGTAGCCCCGATTGCTTTCAGCGTGCCATAGTCTTTGACCCGGTCAATCGCGGCGGAATACAGCGTCAGGCCAATAATCACGAACCCGGTAATCAGGGCGAAGATAATCAACGTGCCTACTGAAAAGCCGATCCCGCTCGACTTCAGCACTTCCGATACGGTACTGCTGCTCAGGTCTTTTTCTTTCCATGCCCTCAACCCTTCCAGGTTATTGTTAATTGCGGCGATAATCTTTTCCTGGGGCACCGATGCCGACCACTCCAACAAGAAAGCACTGGCTTTATCATTAGGCACACTGCCCAGAAAGCGGGCCCGTTCGATCGAAGTGAATACGTACAGCCCACCGAAGGACGTTACGCCACGGGTATTGCCTGCGATGAACACCTGCTTGCCGTTGATTTCGAAAAAGTCGCCAATCCTGGCATCACCCAGCGCGTCGCGGTCGAAATATTCTGTGAATACGGCGCCGTCCTGCAGCAAATCTTCCTTTTTACCCGCTGCCACGTTCCACGGCCCACCTGCAAATTCCGGGTACTGCGCCCCGATCATCAGGATACCAGCGGTTTTACCGTTCTGAAACCGTGCCGTACCCCCTGCCACTACCAGTGGGTTTACCCGCTTTACCCCCGGGATGCTGGCAAGCTCACGCGCCTTGCGCATATCCAGGGTGGACAATGCGTTGACGTTGGTGGCCTTATCATCAATCACCCAGATATACTGGCTATTGTTTCTGGACAGGGAACACATCGCATTCGTGAGGAAAATAAAAATCCCGCTCTGTTGCCCGATCAGGAAAACAGACAGGATGACCCCGGCCATAGCACCAACGGATTTGGCCTTGTCATACAACAAGAAACGTAAGGCAGTCCTCAACATATTCAAACAAGGTTTCCAGGTATGGCCATTAAATAATTTTTTGTAGCCGTCCTTATTTCAAAGTAATCACACACTCTACCCGGCTACCAATCAACGTTTTGCCGCTGTCGTCGAGTTCAACGCGTACTTCGCGCACGCGGCGATCTTCCAGGTTGTCTGCCCGGTCGGAAAACAGGGATTTTTTCTTCAGGTAGGGGCCTACGAATACCACCCTTCCCCTGGAGAGGATTTCTTCGCGCCCCTGCAGGCGGATATAAGCAGGCAATCCTTCGCGCACCCGCATTGCGAAGAGCTCGTCCACTTCAGTTATGGCAACCTGTGGCCCATCCACGGCAAAATCCCCCAGGGGGGCCGAGGCAATCAGATAGTTTCCCGTTTTTACCTCACAGGAAAGGAAGCGACCGGAAAGGGGTGCGCGCAACGTTTTTTTTGAGTACTCCATCTGTCGGTAGCGGAGTTCCGCCGATAATTCCGGTATCAGGGCTTGTTGCTGCCGGATCTGAGCCTGTTGTACCTGGATTTGCTGTTCCAGGTCCTCTTTTTCAAAACGGCTGTCGTCCACAGCTTGCTGGGTGCCTGCTTTGCCCTGGAAAAGGCGTAGCTCGCGCTCATAGGCCTGCTTCGCCTCAGCAAGTTTGACTTGCAGCGGCCCAAGCCCGGCACGGGCACTTTCGATAGCGGCCTGCTGGGCAACAATTCTACCCTGTACCCGCTCTACTTGTGCCGCTTCCAGTTCGGCATCGAGTACCACCAGCGGCTGTCCCTTTGCAACAGGTTGATTTTCGGCAAATAATACTTCCCGGACAAAGCCCGCTGTCTCGGCGCTGATTGCCATAATCTCGCCTGCCGGCTCAATTCGCGCAACCCCAACAATCTCCTGCACGTCGAGTGTTGCTGCTGCCCGCGCACCGGAGCCCTCATCCTGCGTTTTCCCTTCCGCCGTACTTTTATCCCCGCTACACGCAGCTAATCCAAAAACGAGGAGTACGACTTTTGAAACATTGAAAAAATACATGGTATGCTTTTTATTGGCGGGCATTTAGTGCCCCTGATCAAAAGATTGTATCTCGCTCACCACGCCATTGTCCACACCGACCATTCTGTGCGCGTAGGGTTCCAGGCGGGGGTCGTGCGTGACCACACATACTGCCTTTCCGTGATTGGCCAGTGTTCGGAGCTCTTCCATCACGACACCGATCGAATTTTTGTCCAGTGCCGCGGTCGGTTCATCACAAAGGATCAACCCAGGGTTGGTTACCAAGGCACGCGCAATGGCAATGCGCTGCTGCTGGCCACCCGACATTTGCCTGGGCAGTTGCCTGCGGTGAGCGGTCATCCCAACCATTTCCAGTGCTTCTACCGCCCGTTTGCGAATTTCCCTTTCGGGGATGCCCATCAGGCGAAGCGGCATTTTTACATTGTCTTCAGCAGAGAGTGGCGCCAGTAAGTTAAAATTTTGGAATACGAAACCGATAGCATTCAGGCGTAGATTTGCCAATTCGCGTTCTTTAAGGCGGTTGACCTCCTTTCCATCCACCCAAAGGCGGCCTTGCGTTGGATAAAGGACACAGCCCAACAGAGACAGCAGCGTTGTCTTTCCCGAGCCAGAGGGCCCTATAATAAGCAATAATTCCCCCCGTCGGATTTCCATCGTAGTAGGTTGTAAAGCGACGATCTCTTCATCACCCATTCGGTACACCTTGCTGACTTCCTCCAATCTGGCAATGATCATTACACTTGAATTTTATATCGCCCCTGAGCCGCCGCACATCCGTATTGCAAGTATTTGATGATAAACGGCTTTGAATCAAACAGTGAAACCACAAAAGTGGTGAAATGTTAATCAAAATTTTATTTTTAAAAAGCAACACATGATTTTCACGTAACCCAGCCGCAGCCAATCCCCTGCCGGTATCGGTTCCTGCTAAAATCCCGCAGCTAACGGATCAACTACCGCCCTGTCCCGACCGCCGGGCCTCTGGTCAAAAAAACAAGGAAACCGGATTACCTTGCTTCTGGGCAGCAAGCGGAGTGAAAGCCTTTCCATTCCAAAGCCCAAAAACCAGCAGATTGCTATTTATTCCCAGGCCCAGGAGGGATAACCCATCCGATATAGGAATATCCAATGGCACTAAAGCGTCGTCCCGGTCACAAAGGTAAGGTACACCATTATATATGATGGCCGCAATCGGACCCAATAAAAAAGGGTATTCGACAGTCCAGGGGTTGGCCCCGACGACACCGGCAAACCGATTTGCCATTTCTGCTGCAGAAGGGCAAAGGCCCTGCTCTGGAAAATATTGCCCTTCCTCTGTTTGCCCTTCCCCTGGTAATGCACGTAACGGATGAGCACCAGGATAGAAATGGAGTTTTCCGTTGAAAACCGATCCGGCACGCCATGTTTGGGGGAAGCTTTCGCCCCCCCAGGTGTAATCGAGCAATAGCGCGGCGGTGCCACTGCTTTCCCCCCATAGCCATGTTTTCTGGATATACAACTGCCCTTCCTGGAAATGGGCGCAATGGAGGACGGGCCACCGGTCTGCTACTGCCGGGGATTGCAACGCCTCTTCCTTTTTTACGTTTTGCCCACCCTGGATCAGAAGTTCGGCTTTGAGATCATGGGGAAGTTCTTCAAAATGGGAGAAGGCTTCGGTAAGGAGGACAAGCCCGGCGATGTTTGCTGCAAAGATTACCGGCCAGTCGGGACTGGCAGCGGTTTCTTTCATCATCCTGATCCTGCGTGCGGGGCCACTAAGCTTATGGTCGGTCAATCTGGCTGCAGTCGCTTCCCATGCCTGGGCATCCTGCATCTGCAGTGTTGCCAGGCCATTGCGGGCAACATCCAGGAGCCAGCGACGAAGGCCTTCTACCCCCTCCATCATTGTGGCGATACGCTTTTCACGAGCGGCGGTATTTGTACCCACATCGCTTTTGGGTATCCGGGGCGTTACAGCAGCTGCATACTCCAGGCCTCCGGCGACCCAACCCGGGAGTGGCGCGGATTTCCCAAACGCTTCGGGCTCCTCGTGCCATTTCAGTAATAAAGCGAGTATGTACTTATCGGGTTTGACCGTGGCTGGACTGTTGCTGAAGAAGCGCCTTTCAGATATATCCGCGGCAATTTTATACCGCAAGGTGCCGTTGCTCCGGCATTCACCCCAAACTATTGACCCGTTCCATCCGAGGGACGGCCATTTTTTTCTGGAAAGGAGGAGACGCGCCCGTTCGAAACCCAGGGGGTCAGGTGCAAGGAGGAGGATATCCTCCAGTGAAAGTCCGGGCGGGATATCATGGTTCAATCTTCGTCCTCTTCATCTTCGCTGAGTATGCCCAGCTCCACCATTGCCCTTTCGGAAGCCATTTGCTCGGCACTCTTTTTATTAAAATCATCGGCAATACCCATGCGTTTGCCATCAACCATAACGGCCACCTTGAAGCGGTCGCGCTTTTCGAACTTATACCTTGCGACGAGTTTGTAAGAAACCGCCATACCGTTTTTCTGGCACCATTCGAGGAGCTGGCTTTTATAATTATCGTCCACGCGCTCCAGTTCGTGTATATTTACATATTTGCGCAGGATTTCCTGAACGACGTAATGCCGGGTATTGTCATAGCCCTGTTCCAGGTAGATAGCCCCGATCAATGCTTCCACTGCGTTGCCCAGCATGGACTTACTGAGGCGCAGATTATTTTGCTGGTTGAGGAAGACATCCAACCCCATTTTATCCCCCAGTCGGTTGAGTGCATTGCGCTTGACGATTTTAGAGCGCATTTTCGTCAGGAAGCCTTCATCGCTATCGGGATACTTTTTGAACAGATACTCTGCGACGATGGTGCCTAATACGGCATCGCCCAGATATTCGAGCCGTTCGTTGTTCTGGATTGCGTAATTTTTATTAATATTTTCCAGTGGGGAGGAACGGTGAGAGAATGCCAGTTTAAAAATACCGAGGTTTGCGGGGGTAAAACCCAGCAGATTGCGGAGTTTAGCTGTGAACGCCTTATCCGGAGAAAGGAACCTGTTGTAGAAACGGAGCAGTAGCCGCAAGATTTACACGATTAAGTAGGCGATGATTGAATACATACTGGTTTAACCCACAAATTTTTTCATTACGATCGAGGAGTTATGCCCACCAAACCCGAAAGTATTGCTCAGCACCGCATCTACCTTCCGCGCTTGTGCCTCATTGAAAGTTAAGTTGAGACGGGGATCTATTTCAGGATCGTCGGTGAAATGGTTAATCGTAGGGGGCACAAACTGATGGCCGATAGCCAGCACCCCTGAGATAGCTTCAATCGCGCCTGCTGCCCCCAGTAAATGACCAGTCATGGACTTTGTAGAGCTGATATTAAGCTTATAGGCATGTTCTCCAAAAACCTGCATAATTGCTTTTGTTTCAGCGATATCTCCCAAAGGAGTAGAAGTGCCATGCACGTTGATGTAGTCAATCGCTTCTGGTGCCAGACCGGCATCTTTTATCGCAATCCGCATTACGTTACGTGCCCCCAGGCCCTCCGGGTGCGGTGCAGTGATGTGATAAGCATCTGCGGTGGCGCCGCCGCCTACAATTTCTGCATAGATTTTTGCGCCCCGTTTTTTTGCATGCTCCAGTTCTTCGATTACTAATGCGCCCGCACCTTCGCCCAGTACAAACCCGTCGCGGTCTTTATCGAAAGGGCGGGAAGCCGTCGCGGGGTCATCATTTCGTGTAGAAAGTGCCTTCATCGCATTGAAGCCACCGATTGCAGTTTGGAGGATTACCGCCTCCGAGCCTCCGGAAATGATAATGTCGTTTCGTCCCAGGCGGATATAGTCCAGTGCGTTGATCAACGCATGGGAGGAGGAAGCGCAAGCGGAGACGGTCGCATAGTTGATCCCGCGGAACCCGTATTTTATGGAAATGTATCCCGCTGCAATATCCACGATCATCTTGGGGATCATGAAGGGGCTGTATCGTGGCTGACCATTACCCAGCGTGTAGGCCGCGATTTCTTCTTCCAGAGATTGAAGGCCACCGACCCCCGAGCCCCAGATTACCCCGATGCGGTCGAGGTCGAGCTGTTCTATAATATCGTGAAGACCGGAATCGTGGATCGCCTCGTCCGCACTAACGACTGCCAGTTGAGCAAAACGGTCTATCCGTCTGGCCTCGCGCTTTTCGATATACGCTTCAGGGTCAAAACCCTTTACTTCACAGGCAAACTGTGTTTTGAAATTTGTGGCGTCGAACAAGGTGATAGGACCCGCACCGCTCCTACCCTGCTGAAGGCCCTCCAGATATGCCGGGATATTGTTGCCAATGGGCGTTATTGCCCCAATGCCGGTGATGACTGCTCTTTTCATAAATTGGTATTCTCCGCTTTACAGGTGCAGGGACTGTTGAAATACGTTGGGTCGAAAATTACCCCATCGCACCGTCTTTGTCATGGACGTGAAAAGGAGGGAGGGTTGAATGGGCGATATCCTTATACACGATAAAAGACCACAGGCTATTAACTGCGCTGTGGTCTTTTATCGCTATGGTTAATTCCCCAGTTGAGCCTCCAGGTAAGCAATCGCCTGTCCTACCGTTTGGATAGTTTCAGCCTGATCATCGGGAATAGATACGTTGAATTCCCTTTCGAATTCCATAATCAATTCTACGGTATCGAGGGAATCCGCGCCAAGATCACCGGTGAAGCTGGCTTCAGCCGTTACTTCGGCCTCTTCTACACCAAGTTTTTCTACAATAATTTTGCTCACTCTTTCTGCAATGCTTGACATAACAAACGTGCTTTATAGGTTAAAAATGCAACTGCAAAGTAAAACAGAACTGCCTTGATATACAAAGTTTTTATTCTTTTTTTCGCAACTATTTAGGTAGCTATGGGGTTCCCGAAAAAGTATGCTGTGTGTCTTTCACCAGGCGCATGCGATTCTACCTAAGCTCAAAAACATACTTTCGTTTAATCCGGTCAAAAAATATCCGATGGAGAGAATGGGTCGGAGTCCCTCCAGAGCACCCCGGATACTGGATCACATGGTAAGAAAACATTACGTGCTGCCTTGTCGGAGTCCCTCCAGAGCACCCCGGATACCCTGCTGAGCACATATATTCCCGGCAAACATGCCTCTGCCGGAACCGGGCAAAAAAGCCTTTAAAAATTAAATTATTGTAAAAGTTACACTTACTTCCTTTTTCGCCTTAATTTTTCGCCCTTATTTTAACCGGACTTATTGCGACAGGATCATCACGGTCTAAAAACAGCCCCTTATCGCTCATATTATACCTTTATCCGGCACCTAACCGGGGGAAGGTATGCCTTGTAAAGTGCCCTCGTACAGATGAAAACACCGCGTTTTCCTACCCTGCTGACCCATCGCAACAAGTCCGTCGGTATTTTTTCCCAAACACCCAATGAATTTTCGGCAAAACCATGCAAAATCAGATCAAAAAAACCAAAATTGTGGCTACTGTAGGGCCTGCTTCGCGCAGTTATGAGACCCTGCTCCGTCTCGTCCAGGCCGGTGCCAATGTTTTTCGCCTGAATTTCTCACACGGGACTCATGAAGACCATCAGGAGGTCATCAACCATATTATACGGATTAATGAAGAATATGGCTTCCATATCGGTATCCTTGCCGATCTGCAGGGGCCAAAGCTGCGGGTAGGCGAAATAGAGAATAACGCCCTTGAGTTAAATACGGGGGATGTCGTCACTTTTGTCAATGAAAAGTGTGTCGGGACAATGGAGCGCATCTACATGAGCTATGCCGAATTTCCGAGAGATGTCCACCCTGGAGAAAGTGTCCTGCTCGATGATGGCAAGCTGGTCCTCAAAGTACTCGAGACCAACGGCAAAGATACGGTCCGGCTGGAAGTAATCCATGGCGGGGTCCTGTCGTCCCGAAAAGGAGTAAACCTGCCCAACACTAAAACAAGCCTCCCCTGCCTGACGGAAAAAGACCTGAAAGACCTGGATTTTATTCTCACCCAACCCGTCAACTGGATCGCACTTTCTTTTGTACGCTCAGCAAAAGATGTAAAAATGCTCCGCGAAATCCTCGACGAGCGCCAGCACCCTGCCAAGATTATCGCAAAAATCGAAAAACCTGAGGCGCTGCAAAAAATAGATAAGATCATCAAGGCTTCCAATGGCATCATGGTGGCCCGGGGCGACCTCGGTATAGAAGTACCCATTGAACGGATACCCGTGGTACAAAAACAGATCGTGCAAAAATGTATCCAACGCGCGCGCCCGGTAATCGTCGCGACCCAAATGATGGAAAGCATGATCCAAAGCCCGACCCCCACACGTGCAGAAGTAACCGATGTCGCCAATGCGGTACTCGACGGCGCAGACGCCGTCATGCTTAGCGCAGAAACAGCCTCCGGGAAATTCCCCGTCCGGGTCGTAGAAGCAATGACCAACATTATTCTCGAAGCTGAACAATGCGCGATGAATACCTTCCAGCGCCCCGTGGCCTCACCGAATTCGCGCACCTTCCTCTCCGATGCAATCTGCTTCAGCGCAGCTAAAACTGCTGAGGAAATCCGTGCCAAAGCAATCGTTGGAATGACCAGCTCCGGCTATACCGCCTTCAAAGTCTCCAGCTATCGTCCACAGAACAATATCCATATCTATATTTTTTCCGACAGGATGCACATGCTCGCCACCCTGAACCTCGTCTGGGGCGTGCGCTGTTTCTACTACGACCGGTTCACAAGCACGGACGAAACGATCATTGACGTTACCGAAATCCTCAAAAACTCCGGATTCCTGGAGCCTGGCGACGTAATCATCAATACCGCATCCATGCCCCTGCACAAAAGGTACCGCACCAATATGCTCAAAGTTACTACAGTCGAATAAATCGTGTTTTTTAACCCCCGGCACAACTCAACCGACCAGCTTTGCGTTTTAAAAACGTATATTCCGGGTTTTGAAGATTAGCAATTCACGACCATGCCCATGATGAAATCACTAGGCTTTTTTGTTGCCTGTATGCTCTGTGTACAGGTATTGCCCGCACAAACCGCAGATGCCCGCCTCGACCTGGAAGCCAAGGTTATCGAAGCAGGCAAACAAAAAATGCTCGGCAATATGGAAAAAGCCAGTGCGATCTATCTCCAGGTACTGGATAAACAACCGGGCAATACCCTTGCAGCCTATGAACTGTCCCGCATCTTCCTTGCAAAAGGAGACCTGACAGAGGCTCTTAAATATGCCGGCCAGGCAGCCAAAGGCGATGCTACCAATATTTGGTACCAGTCGTTTTATGCCCACGTCCTGGCAGAAACGGGCCGGTTCCAGGAAGCCGCTAATGCAATAACCCAGTCGCTCAAGATTTTTCCCGGCGAAAAAAAACTCTACCTTGACTGTGCCACCTACCAGGAACGCGCGGGCCAGATAACCGCCGCCATAAAAACCTATGAAGAAATGGAGACCCTGTTTGGCCTGCAGGAAGCTTCCATCAGCAAAAAAGCCACGCTATATGTAGCCATCGGCGATATAAAAAAAGCCGCCCGCGAATGGGAAAAACTCTGCGCAGCATATCCACAACGCACCCAATTCCTCCTGCGCCTGGCCGAATTCTATCTGCAAAATGGCGAAAAAGAAAAAGCCAGTGCAACCTACCGGAAAATCCTCGGAATAGATCCCCGGGAACCCACGGCCCTCAGTGCCCTGGCAGGTGCGGGAAATATATCCACAGGGACGGTTCCACAGGATATCAAAACCCTCATTGGTAACCGCGACCTCGATGCCGGAGTCAAAATCGCTAAGCTCAAAACTTTCTCGGAACAATTCGAAAAAGAAAAAGAAACTGCTCTCGGTACTGAACTCCTGGCCCTCGCCAAACAAATCGAAACATTACACCCCGGCGACTACCGCTCCCTCGCTTTTAGCGGCGAAATCCTCCTGGCAAGTGGGCAGGCCAGCGAAGCCGCAATCAAATTCAGGCGCGCACTCGACCTGGAAGAAAATCAATTTACCACCTGGGAATACCTCCTCAATATTTATCGCAGCCTCGGCGATGCCCCGGCACTACTCCGCGAAGCTTCCAATGCACTCGAGCTTTTCCCCAACAAATCCTTCCTGTACTATTGCGAAGCCCTGGCACTGTATTGGCAGGAAAACCACTCCAACGCCAAAAACAGCCTTCAGCAAGCCCTTTTAATCGGAATACAAGACCCCGCGGCGCGCCAGGAAGCCCTATCCCTCCAGGGACTCGTCCTCGCTGCTATACAAAATGACGACCTTGCAGATAAAGCTTTCGCAGAAGCAAAAGCTACCTTCCGCGAAACGGCCGTTCTGCAGGCCAGACTGGCAATTAACCTCGCCACGCGTAGCCCCCAGGCCGAAGCTGCCCTCCAGGCTGCCAGGCGTGCCATAGAGCTTGCCCCAAATAACCGCGAAGCCTTATACGCCCTCGCCCGTTCTTTCTATGCCCGCAGCCAGTTCAAAGATGCCCAGCAAACCCTGGAACCTATTTTGACCGCCAACGCAAACCCTCAAATCCTCGAACTTTGGGGCGATCTGCTCTTCAAACAAGGAGCCGGTGCAGAAGCCTTAGCTTACTGGGAACAGGCAAAGGCCAATGGCAATAAATCCCCGCGGCTCATGAAAAAAATTTCTGATAAAAAACTCTATGAATAACCCGCTGTGCCTCCAACTCGCCGGCAGAGCCATCGCTCTGGCAGCAATTATCACTATGACTTCCTGCTCCGGGACTAAAAAAATTGGCAGTGACCCCCGAAAAGACAGCCCCGAGTTTGTCTGGCGCAAAATAGACGCCCAACAATTTCGTGCAAACTGGTTCGAGGGGATGGCTAAAATTAGCTATGACGACGGCAGCCAGTCCGTAAAAGCCAGCGCAACCCTGCGAATCCAAAAGGACAGCGCCGTCTGGATCGCCATCAGAAAACTCGGATTCGAAGTCGCCCGTGCACTCCTCACACCGGATTCCGCCTTCCTGATTGACCGCCTCAATAATGAATATCGCACTTACTCGCTCGCCGATATGTCCAGCCAGTACCAACTCCCCGCCAACCTCCGCATGATTCAGCAATTCCTCCTGGGAAACCCGGTCTTCCTCTCCCAACGCCCCGATTATATCAAAAATGAGGGCAATACCATGACTATTCAGGAAAGCAGTGCGTACGGCACCCTCCATTATAATATTCAAACAACCGATTACCGCCCCCGACAAATCGTATTTAAAAACAGTCAGGGCAACCAGGAAATGACCATGTCCCTCGATGGTTATGACGGTACCCCCGATAAACAAAATTTTTCGTACCTTCGTATCCTGACCTTGAATAGTGAGGAAACAGGAAAAATCAATGTGGAGTTAAAGTTTAGCGAAGTCGAACTCAATGTTCCAAAAAGCCTGCCTTTCGAAATTCCTGGCCGTTATTCGCGCGCACAATAAATATGTGGCAATCGCCTTTGCCCTCGCCCTGCTCACCGTCATTCCCACAGCAGCAGGACAGTCGCGCAAAGACCTGGAGGAAAAACGCAAGTCCCTGCTGAAGGAAATCAACCGTACTGGCGAAGAACTGATTTCGGCACAAAAAAATAAAAAAGCAACGCTCCAGGTCATCGTCACAATGCAGCGGCAAATCCAATCCAGACAACAATTGGTACGCAGTATCGAAACCGAAATCGCCCAGCTCGATAAAGATATCCTCACCAATCAAAATACACTGAAAGCACTGGAAGCTAAAATCCAACAACTCAGAAATGAATACACCGAAATGCTCCGTTTAGCCCTTCGCTATAAACTCACCCACAGCCCGGCAATCTTCCTCCTGTCTGCCTCTAATCTCAATGATGCCTTCAGGCGATGGCAGTACTTGCGTCAATATGACCGCCACCGTACCCGATACGCAAGGCTGATCCTGGAAACAGAAAACGACCTGCAAAACAAAATGGCTACTCTGCGCAGCAACCGCTTGCAAAAGGAAGAAATGCAAAGCTCCTTGTTCCAACAACAAAAACAACTCGACAGCGAACTTGGAAAAAAGGACGCACTGCTCAAATCTCTTAAAATAAACGAACAAAAACTGGTGTCCGAACTCACCCGGCAAGAGGAAGAACGCCGCCAGCTCGATCAGGCAATCGAAATGGTCATCCGCCGGGAGCTGGCTAACATGCAAAAAAAAGACAGGCCGGATGAAATCCCCGCCGCAGAACCCGAAATGACACGCACAGCCGCAGCCTTCGGACTTAATAAAGGCCGCCTGCCCTGGCCCGTCAGCGGAGGAAAAATCGTCCGCCCTTTCGGCACCCAGCAACATCCGCGTTTTAAAGATGTCAAAACCCAGAATAATGGTATTGACATCCGCGCTGAAGGAAATAACATCGTACGTGCCGTTGCCGACGGCCGTGTCTCCAGCATACAGTTTATCCCTGGGTACCAAAATACCCTGATTATCCAGCATGGGGAATATTATTCCGTCTATTCCAATCTGGCCGAAGTGTCGGTCACACGCAAAGACCAGGTGCGGGAAGGACAGGAAATCGGCAGGCTCGACAATACTATTATGGAATTGCACTTCGAATTGTGGCGCGAAAAATCCCGCCTCAATCCGGAACCGTGGATCAAAAAATAGCCCGTATCTTATGGCAAAAGGTTGGAATGTAGGGGAAAAAAATTTCCCCAATAACCCGCTTCAACAGGAATATGCAGTGCTCGTAGGGCTGGTCCTCAAAGACCAGACAGAAACCCTCGTCCAGGAACAACTCGATGAACTCGAATTCCTCGCCCTCACTGCCGGCGCTGCTACAAAACGCCGTTTTATCCAAAAACTCCCCCACCCTATCTCCAGTACTTTCATCGGAAAGGGAAAACTGGAAGAAATCGGGGCATATATCGAAAAAAATGAAACCATCACGATGGCCATCTTCGATGATGACCTCAGCCCAAAACAATTAAATATCCTCGAAGAAAGCCTGAAAGTCAAGATTATTGACCGAAGCACCCTCATCCTGGATATCTTTGCCCGCCGTGCCCAAACGGCACAGGCTAAAACCCAGGTCGAACTGGCCCAGCTACAGTACCTCCTCCCAAGGCTGAGGGGCCTATGGACCCACCTCGAACGCCAACGCGGCGGTATCGGTATGCGCGGGCCCGGTGAAATGGAAATCGAAACCGACCGCCGTATCGTACGCGACAAAATCGCTTTCCTCAAAAAGAAACTGGAAACCATAGACCGCCAAAATGCCACACAACGCAAAAACCGGGGCGAGTACATCCGCGTGTCGCTCGTCGGGTACACGAATGTCGGCAAATCTACCCTCATGAACCTCATCAGCAAATCCGAGGTTTTTGCAGAAAACAAACTCTTCGCAACCCTCGATACTACCGTGCGTAAAGTCGTTATCGAAAATGTCCCCTTCCTCCTCTCTGATACCGTCGGCTTTATCCGCAAATTGCCCCACCACCTCATCGAAAGCTTCAAATCTACCCTCGATGAGGTTTGTGAAAGCGACCTGCTCATCCATGTCGTAGATATTGCCCACCCAAAGCACGAAGAACATATCCGCACCGTCAATAACACTCTTAAGGAACTCGGCGCACTCGACAAGCCAACCTTATTCGTCTTCAACAAAATTGACCTCTACCGCGAAAATAACTATGACCCCTTTATTGACCGCGAGGCCCGCGAAGAAATCGAAGAAGGCCTTAAAGGCAACCTCAAACATCTTTTCGATCACGACAACGTAATGATCTCCGCTGTCACCCGCGAAGGGATCCCCGAATTGCGCGAAAAACTGCTCGTTATGATCAAAGAGGCGTACAAAACCAGGTACCCCTACCATCCCCAAATCTGGTGACTTCTAATACCTTACAATTATGGCCGATCATCTCCTCGCACGATACGCACAATTACTGGTGCATTACTGCCTCAACCTACAACCCGGCGAACGGCTCTATATCAAAACAACTACCCTCGCCGAGCCCCTCGTCCGCGAAGTTTACCGCTATGCACTCCGCGCAGGTGCATCCGTGGACGCAGAGCTGGAGTTTCGGGAAATGCAGCGAATATTCTCTATAGAAGCCGGCGAAACCCAACTGAAACAGCCGCCAACCCTCCAGAAAATCGCTATGGAGGAATATGAAGCTTATCTGCATATCATGGCGCCATTTAACCTGCACGAGGACCACAATGCCATCAGTGCCGATAAGTCCGCCTTGCGCCAGGCAGCTATGCAACCAATCCACAATGCCTACTCCCACCGCACTGCCTCTCGAAAGCTCAAACGCAATCTCTGCCTCTTCCCTACGCAGGCTTCCGCTCAGGAAGCAGGTATGTCGCTCGAATCTTATGAGGCATTCGTCTATTCCGCCTGCTGCCTCTATGACCCCGATCCAATAGAATCCTGGCTGCAGGTACGCCAAAAACAGCAGACTATCGTCAACTACCTCAACAACTGCCAGGAAATGCGCTTCATCGCCCCAGGTACAGACCTCCGATTCAATACAAAAGGCAGGACCTGGATCAATTCCGATGGCCAGACGAATATGCCCTCCGGCGAAGTCTATACCTCCCCTGTCGAAGACTCCGTCAATGGCGTCATCCACTTCTCCTTACCGGCCATCTTCCAGGGCAAAACACTCGAAGGGGTTACCCTCTGGGTCGAAAATGGCTTCATAGAAAGCTGGGATGCCAAAAAAGGCCGCGAAACCCTCGATAATATTTTCCATACAGTGCCCGGTAGCAGGTACTTCGGCGAAGCCGCTATCGGAACCAACTACCGCATCTCGCAGCCTACCAATAATATCCTCTTCGACGAAAAAATCGGGGGAACAGTGCACTTGGCAATCGGCCAGTCTTACCTCCAAACAGGAGGTAAAAACAATTCCCATATCCACCTCGATATGATTACCGATATGCGCCAGGGAGGAGAAGTCTGGGCAGATGAAGAAAAAATTTACGAAAAAGGCTTTTTTTTAGCCCTTTAACTGCTAAATTGTATATTTACGCCTCTTTTTAAAAGCAATAGTAAATTTTTAGTGCTAAATTGCGTCTCTTATTATCATGAGGCAAATCTAAATCGCTGCCTCATCTGTTAAGACCAGTAATGTAAATATAAGGATAAAATAGCCTATAGGGGCGGGCACAATGAACTTTTTTTGACCCAATAACTACACAAAACCGTGAACAAGAGTATAGCATTCTTAGAGCTGAAGTACGGCAACATCTATGGTGGTTACCCTAATTTCTACGCTATCAGCGAAATAGCGCTGCTCGTTTTTGAAACAGATACCAAAAAAATCTTCCTGGAAAGCTGGATCAACAACGCTGGTGTGGATATCGTAACCGTTACCTCCAAAACCAATGAACTGGGCCACACCCTCGGTAGGGTGAAGGAAGTCGTCAACATGAAAACCCGCCGCAAACGGCCTTTCGAAGAGGATTTCAAACTGGACGACGCAGCCCTCGCACAGGAATTCGCAAAATTAAGGCCCTCTAAAGGTCCTATCCGCAACTTCCTTACCAAAAATTTCAAAAAGTATCGCTTCCGCGATATCGTGGTCTTCGATGGAAGAAGGGATATCTTCTTGTGTGAAAGATCCGGCGCCAATTTCTCCCGTCATAATATCATTGACCTGCAGAAAGAACTCAACCGGGAAACCGAGTACCTCTTCTCACTCAATAAACTATCCGTAGTTATCAATTTCGAACTCGACCAGTCTTACCTGCGCTCCAATAACCAGGAATACTGGCTCCACCCCATCGCAGCCCGCCAAATCGTACCCAAATCTGCTGCGTACGATGCTGCCAGGCTGCTCATGGTTCACAATGAGTACAAATTCTATAACCCGGATTTCCTGATCAAGGCTCAGCTCGTACTCAATAAAATTCAGCACCCAAAGGTCTGAAAATACGTCTGACCCCTCTTGTGGCAAAAGCGGTGCGGCTGCGTCAATAGCGTATTTCTGCCCCGGGCGCCGATGCGTTGTACCAGCCCGGCAAGCCGTCGCAAAGGTGCCTTCAGTAGCGGTAATCAGTCGTATCACCGCCATCCCGGCCAATGTCTTGTTCTGAATATTTGTCGCTTTTGCGGCAAAATAAAGTTTCATAAAGCCACTGTTTTTCTTGACTATCCTTCTAAAAATCAAGAAAAACAGTGGCCTCGCGAAATATACCTGGCAGTGCCAGCCGTGTTGGCTGGCAAAAGCACCTCCTTAGGGAACCTCAAAGCACCTGAAACGAAATATCTTCCCTGATTCTGCTCTGTCAAAGACGGCAAACTGCCTGTTTGAAATGCCCCGCTATTTAGCATTATGTGCATACAGGCGGGGGATAAGAGCCTCCCGACAAGCACTTCATCGCGTTTCTCCTGGCGCTGTGAATGTGCGGTAAATCCCCAATCATCGCTTGACCGTCACTTCCGCTTCCAAATCCCAATTTGCACGCATTGGTTCGAGTTCAAAAAGATAGACAGGCTCTGGCTGCGCTTTAAGCTCATAACTGCCAGTGTCCCATTGCCCATTGGCATTGCGGTCTTCCACGAGCCGCAAGGAATAGGCCTGGGGAAAAATCCCTCTGAAGGCTATCTCCCTCGCCGTAACACCAGCAGGCAGTACATTCGAAACTGTAGTACTCCCGTTTACTACCAGTTCGAGTACATAGGCATAAGCGCTGTCCAGACCGGAAATCTTCAGCAAAATATTACCATAACTTTTTCCCGGGATGGGTGTGATCTCATATACAATCGAAGTATCCGTACTACGGCCAAAAATATCGGTGAACGCACCGGGCCTGATCTCCAAACGGTACGGCAGGTTTTCCTGCCAGCCTGTCCGGATGTGCAATATACGGGCATCTGTGTTGTCAATAAATACGGAAGGGACAACCCTTTTCAGTAAAGTATCGGCCTGCAGGACAATTGCAGCGGTGTCAAAGGACTTCAACGGTGCAGAAATCCGCAGGATGAAGTCTTCGAAAGGGCTTTGCCTGAACCCGCGCTGGCCCGGTCGGGGGTTCACGAACAAGGGGGGCAGTGGCCTGTCCGGATCATACGAGGGTAAGACTAAAGCATCCTGGAACGCATTATCGCGCTGAAAGACCAGCTTCCCGGTATTTTCCGGAGCTGTCCAGACGAAAAGGGTGTCCTGTTCAATGGCCTGCCAAATGGCCTTCCCAGGCTCGTGCCCAGCCTGAATGCGTAAAGGGGGCAGATTAAAAAAGATTTTCGTAAAACCTGCAAAGCCAGTATCCACCCCTATCCGCCGAAGCTTCGGGGATTCTTCAAAAATATCCACTACGAGTTCCGTCCCGATACCCGCAGCGATCGCAATCGCCGTATCCGGAAAACCAATCTTTTCATTGGGCAAGTCAAAGCGATAGTTGCCGTTCACCTCCGAAAGGGCAAATCCTTTGAAAGTGCCCGGACGGATATTATTGATCTGAAAACGGCCTTCTTTATCTGTCTTCGCAAAATACAATGGCCGCTCTTTACGCACTACGCTATCCGCGAAGCTATCGTACAACATGAACAAGGCCTTTTCGACCGGCTCACCAGTCAACGCGTCGCGGATATTGCCCTTAACCGATAAAGAATCGAGGTTTGGGCCTGTGGAAAAAATGAACCGGAGATTTTCTGCAACATTTTTCTCGGTCAGGTCCTTTACTGCCGTCCCGAAATTGATGGTGTAGGTAACGTTCGGACGCAATTGCTCCCGGGGATCAAACTCAAAAATCACCGAGCGCTTTTTGATACGTAGCTGTGGTCTGAATTCGAGCGGGGGGGAAACCAGCACCTGATTCGAGACATCTTCCAGCTGAATCCACTCGTCGAAAGCAATTTCGATGGGCTGCCTGACAAAGTTGACCTGTTCGTTTGGAGTACTCTGTTGTGGATCCGGCTTTGGCGCTTCGGTATCTCTGGGCCCTCCCTGCGGGGGCGTGGGCGTCGCACAGGCACAAGCAAGCAGATAAATCAGACAGGAAAAAAGTGTCGGGTTGCGCATATACTGAATTTTGCAGGATTGCGCCGTAAAAATAGACAAAGGACAACAGGATTCACAGGATTTTACCAATTGCAGGGATTTTACCGGCCGGCAGGCCACCGCTCACTCTTCCTCATTGACGTGGAAACGACGGCTCGAGGGATGAAACCGCAGCAGGGTTTCCCGCAGATATGCATTGTCTAAATGCGTATAGATTTCTGTGGTCAGGATGGATTCGTGCCCAAGCATCTCCTGGACTGCTTTTAAATCTGCTCCCCCCTCGATCAGATGCGTGGCAAAAGAATGGCGAAAAGTGTGCGGGCTCACTTGTTTTTTAATTCCTGCCGCCCGCGCTGTTTCCACCACAATATTGAATACCATGACCCGGCTTAGCTTTTTCCCCCTTCTGTTCAGGAACAGAAAAGGTTCGTCTGCCTGGGATATTACCGGCAATTTGTCCCGTACGTGTGCAATATACAGGGCAATCTGCCTGAGCGCATCCTCACCGATAGGCACAAGCCGCTCTTTATTCCCCTTTCCAAGGACTTTTATAAATCCGAGGTCAGGATAGATGTGCTGGGTGCGCAAGGTACAAAGCTCGCTCACCCGAATCCCGCAAGCATAGAGAGTTTCGAGCATTGCACGGTTGCGAAGGCCATGGGGAGTGCTGACATCCACTGCATGGAGCATCCGCCGTACTTCCGCCACGGTCAAAGTCGCAGGGATATCGCGCAGGAGTTTGGGGCCTTCGATTAGCGCAGTGGGATTTTCGGCAATCACATTCTCAATGATCAGGTATTTGAAAAAAGTCTTCAGGGCAGAAAGCAGCCTCGCCTGGGAACGCCGGCCCAGGCCCAGCCCATTCAGCAATTTCAGAAAGTCCAGGAGGTCAGACATCCCTACCTCTGATGGCGCCTTTGAGCGGCCAGATTCGCCACAGAACCCCGCAAGCTTTTCGATATCCCTCAGATAAGCGGCAACGGTATGCACCGAAAGCCCTCGTTCGAGCATCAAATGGGCACGAAAACCATTGATATAGGATTGCCAGTGCATATTCGTCATGCCGTAAAGTAATATTTTACGGATTGCGGCGAAAGATCAGGGCCTTCCAGCTCCCGATAGCCCTCCTGATCCCTCACCTGCTTTTCCTTTGACTGTGAAAAGGGAAAAAGTCCATCATCCACTCGCAATAACGCGATTGCATTTAAAGATAAGTATTTAAAAAAAAGAAGCAAAAAAATAAACCCTTCAGTAGAGAAAGCGTTACATTTGTATTTAAAAGTAATACTATTATTTCTGTCAGTAACCATAAAACCATATACCATGTCCACCGTTGAATTCACCGCTCAATTTTCAAGAGAAGAAAAAGTACTCTTCAATTTTGCGCTTAACCTCACCAGAGATGAGGATTCTGCAAGGGATTTGGTGCAGGAAACTGCTTACAAGGCATTCAAATACCGCGACCGTTACCAGCCCCAAACCAACCTCCGTGCCTGGCTGATGACCATTCTGCGCAATTCGTTTATCAATGACTATCGCAAGCGCCGTCGCCGCCAGGTGATGAACGACAGCACCTCCAATGACTTCCTGCTCGATTCAGGCAATGCAATAGCCGGAAATGACGGGGAGTCCACTGTCATGCAGGAAGAGATCCAGCGGGCAATAGCAAACCTGGAAGAATGGGCGCGTATCCCCTTCCTCATGCACTTCGAGGGTTATAAGTACGAAGAAATCGCCCTTACCCTTGGCGTGCCACTTGGCACAGTAAAAAGCCGTATCTTCTTCGCCCGGCAAAAGCTCCAGGGGGAATTAAAGTCGCTTTATAATGCCCCGCAGGTAGCCGACATACTGAATTAGGCCTTTACGGCCTACCATACAGCATTGTTTTTCTGCTGCAATACTATCCTGCTGCGGGTATTACCCAACCTGCCAGGCATAAAAAATTTATTAAAAGCGGGAAACAAAGTATATTTTTGAGCGAGATGTAATCCCTGTCCAGCAAATTTTAACCTAACAATGGGCAATAACCATTCCGTTGAGGGTCTGACTCCATCCCAACGCTTCTTTCGTATGCTTGCGATGGACGGTAAAGACATTGCTTACGTTTATATTTATGCGATTTTTGCAGGGCTGATTACCCTCACCCTCCCGCTGGGCGTCCAGGCGATCCTGGGCCTCGTGGCTGGTGGCACGCAGTCGGCTTCATTAGTTTTGCTGATTGCCCTCGTCACAGCGGCAATCGCTTTCTCTGGCATTTTGAAGATCATGCAGATGTCGGTGATCGAAGTCATACAGCAGCGTATTTTTGCCCGTTCGGCGTTCGATTTTTCTTACCGGATCCCGAGGTTTCGTCTCGACACCCTTAAAAATTATTACCCTCCGGAGCTTATCAACCGCTTCTTCGACACCATTACCTTACAAAAAGGCCTGCCCAAAATACTGATGGACTTCTCCACCGCTGTCCTCCAGATTTTTTTTGGGCTGATGCTCATTTCTTTCTACCATCCGCTGTATGTATTTTTCAGTGTTGTGCTGATGGCTTTCATTTTTTTGATCCTGCGGGTCACTGGTGCACGTGCACTGGCCACCAGCATCAAAGAGTCCAAGTACAAATATGAAGTAGCCCACTGGCTTGAAGAACAAGGCAGGTCGCTCACTACCTTCAAGTTGGCAGGCGATACCCCCTACGCGCTTCGCCGCACCGATGCACTCACTGGTGAGTATCTCAAAAGCAGAATGGCTCATTTCAAAATCCTAAGGGGACAATACGCCAGCATCATTGTTTTTGAGGTTATCGTAATGGCCTCGCTGCTGGCCCTGGGCAGCTATCTGGTTTTACAAAACGAAATCAATATCGGGCAATTCGTTGCCGCAGATATCGTAGTCATCCTCGTCATCAGCTCAGTCGAGAAAATGATCGTTACGATGGAAACGATTTACGATGTGTTGACCGCACTGGATAAGCTGGGCTATGTGACCGACCTGCCCCTCGAAGATAATAGTGGGCTTTCTTTTGAACGCTGCGATAAAGGCTACGGTATTCACGTTCAACTGGAAGGGGTATCGTTCTCCTTTCCCGATTCAGAACGAAAAGTACTGAACGATCTCTATCTAGATATCCCATCAGGTGAAACATTGTGCATATCCGGATACAATGGGTCAGGCAAAACGACCCTGCTCGAATTACTCGCGGGGCTGTTCCCAAATTTCAAAGGGAGTATTTCTTACAATGGCTTTCCTTTACGCAGCCTCCAACTCGACAGCTTCCGGCACCACATCGGGGAGTTCTTTGCAGAAGACCATATCTTTAGTGGTACAATACTGGAAAATATCACCATTGGCGACCCCGACCTCCCGCTTGAAAAGGTTATCCAAACTACAGAAAATCTCGGCCTCGCAAAAGCCATACGAAAGCTGCCCGATGGTTTCAACACGCTCCTCTCCCCGGAAGGACGCAACATATCGCGCAATATGCGCATTAAAATCCTCATGGCCAGGGCCATTGTACGCGAATCCAAACTCGTTGTGGTAGAAGACACTTTCTCCGTCCTCGAACCACAGGACCGCCACACGATCATCCAGACGCTTACACGGCCCGACCGCCCCTGGACCCTAATCCTCGTTTCTAATGACCCTATCATGGCATCCCACTGCCAAAGGGTGATTATCCTTAAGGAAGGAAAGGTCGTGGAATCTGGCACATTTGCCGAACTGGCGAAATCCGGCAGGCATTTCAGCAACATCTTTGATCCAGACCAAAACAACTGGTTGCACCTGCCACCTTCTGATCACTAACCTGCCTCAAAGCCATGCTCAATATAAGTAATAACTCGATAAACGAACGGTTCGAAATCGAATCATTCGACAGTTACAAAAGGGTCAAAACCTCCAATAGCAACCGCCTCTTTGTCCGTTGGTTGCTCTCTTTCTTCATAGCTTTTCTCGTATTTCTCTTCCTGCCGTGGACACAAAATATCCAGTCCAAAGGAAAAGTGACCGTACTCCGGCCAGAACACCGCCCCCAAACGATACACAGCACCCTGCCAGGGAGGATTGAAAAATGGTTCGTACAAGAAGGCCAGGCCGTCAAAGCCGGAGATACTATCGTATTCCTCTCCGAAATTAAAGATGACTACTTCGACCCGCAACTCGTACCTCGCACGGAACAACAAGTACAGGCTAAAAGCGCGGCAATCGGCGCTTATGGCAAAAAAATTACTGCCTTAGGCGACCAAATCCGCGCCATGCGGCTGGAACTGGATTTCAAAGAGCAACAACTTCGAAACAAAGTCCAGCAATCGCTCTTCAAAGTGGCTTCGGACAGCATCGACCTGGTACGCGCCCAACTGGAAAACACCATCGCAGAACGGCAGTGGAAGCGCGCCGACACCCTCTACAGGCAAGGTATCGTCTCACTCAAAGACGTGGAAGACAAACGCGTAAAGTTACAGGAAACCTCTGCCAAACGCATCGGATCCGAAAACAACCTCCTCGTCAGCCGCAACGAACTGGTCAATGCACGCCTGGAGCTGACCACCATCCTGTATGAATATCAACAAAAAATCGCCAAGGCCGAATCAGACCAGTTCGGCACGTTATCGGATCAGCTCGATGCCGAAGCGACGGTCAGCAAGCTTTCTATCCAGGCTTCCAACTATGCACGCCGCACAGGCCTGCGGTTTATTACCGCCCCTCAAGATGGGATTATTGCCAAAGCCCTTCAGGTTGGTATCGGGGAAACCATCAAAGAAGGGGATGCCATTGTAAGTATCCTCCCCGCCGACTATGAGCTGGCTGTAGAGATTTATGTCCGTCCAATGGATTTCCCCCTGATCAAACCAGGTAAAGAGGTACGGTTTATTTTCGATGGCTGGCCGGCATTCATTTTTTCCGGTTGGCCGGGCGCATCTTTCGGTACCTTTCAGGGGGAAATTGTGGCCATTGACAATATCATCAGCGAAAATGGCCGGTACCGGCTTCTGGTTGCCCCCAACAGCAAAAACAAAAGCTGGCCGGATGCCCTGCGCCCAGGTTCCGGTGCAAATGGGATTATCATGCTGAATAACGTCCCGCTCTGGTACGAGCTATGGCGGCAGCTAAATGGATTCCCCCCGGAATACTACGACCCTAAAGCTGAAGGAAGTAAAAGGTTCAAATGGGAGGCACCGATCAAATCAATTAAATAGTTCATCAGGCCAGGAAAGTTTTACAAGTATGCACAAATCCTTCTTGTTTCTCCTGATCGGCCTTCTTGTCAATGGGCCACTGTCCGCCCAGGAACCGGGCGAAAACCCCTCGGCTTTATCGCTCGAGGAATTCCTCCGCAGCGTTGCTGCTTACCATCCGGCCGCCCGTAATGCTGACCTGGTAATCCAACAGGCAGAAGCCAATCTGCGTATGGCCAAAGGTGCGTTCGACCCCAAAGCATACGGTATCTGGGATCAAAAATCCTTCGATGGCAAAAATTATTTCTCTGTCGGATCTGCCGGAATCAAAGTCCAGTCTGCATTCGGAGTATCCGTAAAATCAGAGTTCAACCTGGCACGAGGTCAATTTTTAAACCCGGAAAACAATCTCCCCGCAGAAGGCCAGGCCGTCCTGGGAATTAACGTCCCCTTGCTCAACGGCCTCTTGTTTGATCCTTTTCGTGCAGAGTTGCAGCAAGCCCGATTGGGACTGCAAGGAGGCGCCGCACAGCGCCGGTCCCAGCTTAACGATTTCTTGTTTGGTGCAGGTCTCGCATACCTCGACTGGGCACTCGCCCATTACCAGGTACAAATCTTTCAGCAGGCAGCAGATGTCGCCGCACAGCGCCTGAAAATCGTTGCCGAAAGCTTCATCCAGGGCGATAAGCCGGCCATTGATACCCTCGAGACGTACATCCAGCTCCAAAACCGCAGCTTCGACCTCAACGAAGCCCTCCTGGAACGCGCCAATGCCCGTCAAACCCTCGAAACTTTTTTCTGGGAACAAGGCAAACCCGTTTGGACAAACGCCCTCAACGTTTTGATTCCAGAACCTCTGCCACTCCCCCCCAGTAACCAAAACCCGGTACTCGAACAATACCTCCTCGATCTCGCCAAACGCCATCCAGACCTGCAAGACCTCGCCGTAGAACTGCAGATACTCAACGTGGACCGCCGGATCGCCGCCGAACAATTCAAACCCCGCCTCGACTTTTCCTATAATATCCTGTCCACCGGTACAGATTTCCTACCCATCCTCACCGGTAATTATAAATGGGGCCTGAATTTCTCCTTCCCTCTCTTCCTGCGCAAAGAACAAGGGAAAATGGAAAATGTCCGGCTCAAACAAATTATTACCGGTAATAAATTTGACAGAAAACTCGCTGAACAAGAAGCAAAAATCAGAAACTACTTCAACGAATTACAAACCACCCAACAACAAATCGCCCTCTATACGGAAGTTGCCCGCAATTATGCCCAGCTTTTCGAAGCCGAACAAATTAAATTCGACCTGGGGGAAAGCTCGGTCTTCCTCCTGAATACCCGTGAACAAAAGCTCCTGGAAGCAAGGCTTAAACTAATCAAGCTACAGGCAATACTGCGCAAAAACCTCCTGGCGCTCTCCTGGGCATCCGGACAGTTAATCTGATCGCGCGGGCAGGTTTACGCCCACGCCGGAAGCCATCATGCAACAAGCCTTCCGTACCCCCTCCCAGGGGCGCTTAGCGGGAAAATAATCCGTTTCCAGACCGCCATGATCGCATGGAATATATATAAAAACTTTAAATACGTCGGATAGCCTCAGCATACGGAAGGATCCTCCGGGGCAAGCTCGTAAAAAGTGTCCTCGCGGTTCGCTTCCGTAGTATGCCGGCAAGGAAAATCTTTCTCGATGAGGACATGTAAAACCGCTCCTTCAACCCCCGTCCCCTGGAAAACCTCCAGGCCTACTTCCGCAGAGCTTATCCACTCCCGGGCCACCCTGCGGGGTACCTCAACAATGACGGCACCCTGAAAAAAGCCTGCATGGATGGCTTCCCCTTCTCCCAGCTTCAACACAAAAGAAAGGACAACTCCCGGACCAAAGGTTATCCGCTCCCGGACTTCCCCCCGACTCTCCAATGCCTCAAGATCAGACTTGCGCACCCGGAAGCGAATGCTGTTCGCGGTACACCGAAATTTCATACGCTGTTTATATTTTTCATCTATTCGCTTCTCTTCTTCTACTGTTTTTCTGTGCACAAAATATTTACTTACGGTCAAATAAACTCAACAAAAATAAAAGTTTGTTCCCTCTTAAACCTACCTTTGTAGAATTGGCCATCATAAATTTTTCAGGCTATGAACCGAAACTTTGCTCAGTTATTCAGCGCATGGGACGCTCAGGAAACCATCCTCGTACTGACCCTGGCAATTCTTGCCTTTATGATTGGATTCCTGGGGGCCTGGTGGATCAACAGGTCTAAAATAAAGGCATCGGATCTCACATTGGCCCAGCAAACAGCCATGCTGTCGGCAGCAGATGCAGAAAGTCAAAAACTAAATGAAGCCCTCGACCTTCTGAAAGCAGACTTAAACCGGCTCCAATTTGAGCTCGAAGCAACAAGCGCGGGGTACAGGCAGTTGGAAGCAGATAAACAGCAGCTGGAAAATGACCGCTCCTCTACCCAATATCACCTCGATAAGGCAACCGCAACGGTAAAACAATACCTGACCACAATAGAAGACCTCAACGACCAGATCATCGGCCTAAAAACCCGTAACGCCCAGTTAATTGCACAGCAGGGCGCCTCGGAGGTGACCAGTGCTTCCGAAGAGGAAAAAATCATGGGGACTTCCCAGACATTAATCGGTACTTTCGCAGAATCACGCCTTTCTGAAATCGAACAACGCCTCCGCCAACTCGAACAGTCCCGAGATCAACACCGGTTTCCAAAAACCGACACACCTACAGCGTCAAGGTCTTTAGAACCAGCCCCATCAGCTCCACTATACGAAGATAAAGAGCAAGAAGAAATCCTCTTCGAACCCATCCGCTTCGTTGTTGACCCCATCCCCGGTGATACGCGCTCAGCCCTTATATCGGACAACCTGACCCTGATAAACGGCATTGGCCCTTTCCTGCAAAAAAAGCTCAATGAAATCGGGATCTTTACCTTCCAGGAAATCGCCAGTTGGGATACGGAAAAAATTGAAACGGTCACCCGGCAAATCGAATTTTTTGATGGTCGCATCCTAAAAGACGACTGGGTTGGCCAGGCAAGTCGTCTTATGCAGCTCCAACCTGAAGAAAATCAAATCCCTAATGCCCCTCAAAGCAGCGCCGACGACCTCAAAGTCGTTGAAGGAATAGGCCCGGCCATCGAAGAAATCCTGCATAAGGCAGGTATCCTGACTTTTGAAGATCTGTCAAAAAGCGACCCAGGCGAGTTGGAAACGATTATTCAGATCACTGCACCGCAGCTACATTTCGTAAGCGCCGATACATGGCCAGCACAGGCCAGACTGGCAATGAACAACGAATGGGAAGTGCTGCGCGATTATCAGGACCAACTCCAGGCGGGCCGACCTACCAGGGACGAAGACGAGGGGTAACCAAAATCCACGTCCTTTGATTCATAAATGCGATACACGCACGCCCCGAAGATATATTGCAAATGTCAGCATAGAAGTTCTGTTAACTCCACAATGCCATTTTGATCCTCTTCTGCAAAGAAGGGGATTTTTTTATTTCCGGTAGTATCGCAGGACCCCTCCTCCCCAGGTAGCCATAACATCTCCCTGCAGCGAAAGAAATACCGCAGCAAAAGGAAAATCAACAGGCGTGGGCAGCCGTCCAATATCGAGCAGTAAAAAACCATCCCCACTGCGAAGAATAGCCCGATTGCCTGACAAAGGAAGAACTGCCTGTATATTTTTTTCAGGAACAAAATACTGAAATTGACCAAGACGATCAAAACGCCACAAGCCCTGGAGACTATCGCAAAGAAAAAAGCCCTCCTCGTCCCCTACCAGCAACTGTGGATCTTTCGGCCCTTGCGCCCCCAGGCTGAGCTCCTGGCTCTGCCCCAGTAAACGCCCCTGTGCATCAATAGACATCAAGCGATTATGGAATTTGTCAAATACCCAGATACGGTTATCTCTACCCCTGGCTACCAGTGTGGGGTAAGCAAAAACTTCTGAAGGAAGGTAAAGGGTCGCAAGTAAACCCATCGTCCGGTCCAATAGTACAACCGCCTGGAAATCGGGATACCAAAGTAGCGGAGAGAGCGGGTCGCTGACATCTATCCCGCTCAGGCGACCCAGCGCAGGTTGTGCAAATACCCCCTTAGGCACGCCATCCGCACCAAACCGCACCAATTGCTGGTCAGGGGTAAGTACATAAACCTGCCCGAGCCTATCCACGGACAAGCCTTTTGCACCTATCGTGGTCTCCCATTCCAGCACTGCCCCACCCCAGCTTGTTTGAGCAGGCGCAAGGCCGGGCATAAAAATCAATAGTGCGATTACCCCATTACCCCGGCAGCGTCCGCCCAAAAATTTTCCCGCCCGGACGATCAAAAAAAACAAGCTGTAAATCGGTGCCATCGAATACTGCATACGTATTATAATATAGCCAATCGCCAAGGTTGATATATCGGCTCGTACCATTCTTCAGCGTATAGTCTATCGGCAGATGGCGGTGCCCAAAAATAAAATAGTCCGCCACTACCGTTTCGAGCTTCCGGTGGCAATATGCGATCAGCCACTCTTGCCCTTCTCCGAGAAACTCTGGGGCAGGTGGGTTCGATGCCCTGCTCCTTCCTGAAAGGTAATTTGCCAACCCAACTCCCACATCGGGGTGCAGCAGCCCAAATGCCCACTGGCAAAACGGATTCCTGAAGATTTTTTTTATGAGCTTATATCCGTAATCATCCGGTCCCAGCCCATCTCCATGGCCTATGAAAAACGTTTTTCCACCAAACTCGCGGACCACAGGTCCCCGGTATACCGGAATACCCAGCTCCCGCTCAAAATAATCGAACATCCACATATCGTGGTTGCCAATAAATATGTGGATCGGAAGCCCCCCATCGCGCAATGCTGCCAGCTTTCCCAAAAAACGCACAAACCCCCTGGGGACTACGCTGCGATATTCAAACCAAAAATCGAATAAATCACCCACCAGGAACACTTCTTCCGCATCTGCTGAAATCTGGTCCAGCCAGCGCAGCAACTGCAACTCGCGCTCCCTGCTGCTCAGGCGCCCATCCATGCCAAGATGGAAATCAGAAGCGAAATATATTTTTTTGCCCGCTGTCATGCTTTAATCATCAATACCTTTATTTACCTGTACTTTGCAGTTCCATCAATTTTGCCTCGCGTAAAAACACATACTGCGCAGAAGTCATCGCGATGATAAACCCGTAAAACCCATCAAGGAAGCCAAGCCGCAAAAAGTACTCCACAACAAAACGGAAAAAGGGCTTGAAAAGTAAACGCCCCCAGGAACCGCGTTTGCCGCGTTCGTTGAATGCCTTAGCTGCCAGCGTGCTAAACTTATTCACTGTAGCCGCCCTGCCAGCAATATCTACATTCGTATAGTGCAGAATATCCCCCTTGAGACGGGCACTCGAAGCGCCAGGCACCGGAACGAACTTGTCATGCGGGTCAATCCCCTCCAAGGTATACTTCCCACGGTCGAAAAGCCGCATCTTGCGGTCAGGATACCAAGCACCATACCGGATCCACCTGCCACCGATATTGCTCAGCCGGTTCATAAAATAACAATCACAGACCCAATTAGCTTTTACCTCCAAAATAGACATCCGAAGTGTCTCCGACAATACCTCATCGGCATCTAACGATAATACGACCGGATGGAGTGCCTGGGAAATCGCAAGCCGTTTCTGTGCAACATAACCCAGAAATGGCTGCACAACAACCCTTGCCCCAAAGGACTCCGCAATCGCAACCGTCGCATCGGTCGAAACAGAATCCACCACCACAATTTCGTCAACAACCCCCACCGCGCTCTCCAGGCAGCGGCGAATGTTATCTGCTTCATTATACGTTATGACAACCAGCGAAATATTCACCATACCAATGGGTTTGTAACGGACTTCCCCGCAGCGATAAAGTAGGGATTCCGCAGCTCCTCCTTGTTGTAGGTCAAAGGTAATTTTGTTTCAGCATCTACCACCCAGCCCCCGGCTTCTTCTACTATAATCTGTGCTGCAGCCGTATCCCATTCCATAGTCGGCCCCATACGGGGGTAGAGCTCTGCATCGCCACGCGCCAGTAGCATAAATTTTAAAGCGCTGCCCCGCGAAATCCGCTCCGGGGCGTCCAGGCGCTCAATAAAAGCAGCGGTGCGCGCGTCGGCATGCGAACGGGAACAAAGTACCCTCAGGCCAGGCGATGAAAAGTCAAAATTCGCTGCCTGCAAGGTATGTACCCTGCCCTCATATTCCCCAAAAGCACCCATATCCCGGCCCGCCCAGTAGATTTCCCCAAGAGCGGGCACAAATACTACCCCAAGCTCAGGACGATTCCCCTTCAGCAGTGCAATATTGACCGTGAAGTCCTCATTCCCTGCTATAAATTCCCGCGTACCATCGAGCGGGTCAACCAGCCAGGCGTATTCAAATCCCCGCCTCCCCGAATAGGCCAGCGCCCGGTTTTCTTCAGAAATAATCGGAAAGACCGGCAATAACCTCTTCAACGATTCACATATTATCTGATTGGAAGCCTGATCGGCTAAAGTGAGCGGGGAATCATCCGCTTTGTGCGTTATGCCCAGGTCCGTCTGCCGGTAGAAAGCCATAATTGCCGCACCAGCTGCCCGCGCAATAGATTTAACATGCTCCAATAACCCGCTTTTATCCATTCTTTTTTGCAATTTTACAGGCGTAAAAATAGATAATTATGCCTAAAATTCTCGTAACGGGCGGCTGCGGCTATATTGGAAGCCATACCATCGTGGATTTACTGGATCACGGCTATTCCCCCGTCTCGGTGGACAACCTTTCCAACTCCAGGGCATCTGTACTCGACGGAATCAAACAAATCACCGCAAAGCAAGTCCTTAACTACCCCACCGACCTCTGTGATCTGGAAGGCCTGCGCCGCGTATTCCTCGAACACGCCGATATCCAGGGCGTCATCCATTTCGCCGCCCTCAAAGCAGTCGGAGAATCCGTCCAAAAACCCCTCCATTACTATCGCAACAATATGCTCGGCCTCCTCAACCTCCTGGAGTGTATGGCCGAGGCTAAGATACAGCATTTAATCTTTTCTTCTTCCTGCTCGGTGTATGGCAATGCCCGCGCACTCCCCGTAACGGAAATGACCCCCCGCCAGGAAGCAGAATCGCCCTACGCACGTACCAAACAAATGGGCGAGGATATTTTAATGGACTATACCCGCGCCAATACTAACCTCAATACCGTTCTTTTGCGTTATTTTAATCCTGCAGGGGCACATGAAAGTGCCAAAATAGGGGAAGACCCCAGCAACCCGGCCAGCAACCTCGTACCGGTTATTACCGAAACCGCCGCAGGGAAACGGGCAGAAATGACCGTCTTTGGCAATGATTACCCCACCCGCGACGGAAGCTGTATCCGGGATTATATCCACGTCATGGACCTCGCCAATGCCCATACCAAAGCAATGGAATACCTTCTCTACCACCGCAACCAGGAACAGTGCGAAGTGTTCAATCTCGGCATCGGAGAAGGTGTCACCGTCCTCGAAGCTATCCATGCTTTCGAGAAAGTCGCCAAAACCAGGCTCAACTATGCAATCGGGCCACGACGGCCAGGGGATGTCGTTGCAATCTATGCTAACCTCGACAAAGCAACCCGTATCCTGGGCTGGACGCCGCAAAGGGATATTGACGATATCATGCGCACTGCCTGGGAATGGGAAAAAATACGCGTACACATCCAATAAACTTCCTAACCACGCCATAAAAGCAAAAATCTTCTGTTATCCTCTAAAATATTGTCCATTATGAGCGAATTCCAACAAGTCGTCGAAGAAGGCAGGCAGAACATCAAAAAGCGGGCACGCAAGGTACTCCTTTATCTGCTCCTGCTCGCCAGCGTCGCACTGGCCGGCTATTTTCTGGTGTGCAATTTCACCTACAGCGAAGGTACACGTATTGGGTATGTCATGAAAATCAGTTATAAAGGATTACTCTTCAAAACCTATGAAGGTACCCTCAACCTGGCCACCCGCAGCGACCTCGCCGTCAAAACCTGGGACTTTTCCGCCAACTCCAGAAAAACGTATGAAGCCATCAGCAGCAGCGAAGGCAGCAGGGTAAAACTGCACTACAAGCAAAAATTAAAAGTTATGCCCTGGCAAGGGAAAACCCAATATCTGGTGTACAAAGTCGAAACACTGAAAGAATAATCTTGTCATCGCCATAGTTGACCTGTCGTGACGAAATCGGCGCGGGTTAAAATGCCTTTTTTCCGCCCTAACCTATCCCGATAAATCTATTTTAGCGAATTTTCGCAAAAAATCACGTCCTGCTATTTACAAAAAGGATGAATTGCTGTATTTTTACAGCGAAAATTCGCTATTTAAGATAATCAAACATAATCGCCATGACGGATTCCACTATCGCACAGCAAGCACTCGCCGGGGGCCAGTTCCTCCTCAAAGCATCCAACCCCGAGGATGTTTATATCCCGGAAGATATCAATGAGGAACAGGTCATGATCCGGGAAACCGTCAGGGGTTTCGTCGAAAACGATATCTTCCCGGTCTATGAGCGCATCGAAAAACAGGAACCTGGCCTAAGTGCCGCCTTACTGAAAAAAGTCGCAGAGCTCGGCCTCCTCGGCGCACACATGCCCGAAGCGTACGGCGGTATGGAACTGGATAACAACTCCAACACCTTTATTACCGAGGAAATGGGTAATTCCGGATCATTCTCGGTAACATTCTCCGCTCATACCGGGATCGGGATGTTGCCTATCCTCTATTACGGGACCGAAGAACAAAAGCAAAAATACCTCCCAAGACTCATTTCCGGTGACCTTAAAGCCTCCTACTGCCTCACCGAACCGGGTTCCGGCTCTGATGCCCTGGCAGCGAAAACCCGCGCAGACCTCAGTGAAGATGGCCGCCACTATATCCTCAATGGCCAGAAAATGTGGATCACCAACTCGGGCTTCGCCGATATCTTCATCGTATTCGCTAAAATCAGTGGCGAAAAATTCACAGGATTCATCGTCGAGCGGAACAGCGACGGCCTTAGCTTCGGGGCAGAAGAAAACAAACTCGGCATCAAAGGCTCTTCCACCAGGCAGATGTTCTTCGAAAACGTCAAAGTACCTGCCGAAAACCTACTGGGCGAAATCGGAAAAGGCCACCTCATCGCATTTAATGTCCTTAATATCGGCCGATTCAAACTCGGTGCAGGGGTGATGGGCGGATGCAAAAAAATCTCCTCCTTCTCCGTCCAATATGCCAACGAACGCATCCAGTTTCAATGCCCAATATCCAGCTTTGGAGCTATCCAGCATAAACTCGCCGAACAGGCTATCCGCGTCTTTGCACTCGAAAGTGCCGTTTACCGCGTTTCCAATATGATCGAACTCAAAAACCAGGAAGCAGTGGCCGGAGGAGCAGGCTATGTAGCGGCAAAGCAAATCGCTGCAGAAGAATATGCGATCGAATGTGCGATCATCAAAGTAGCCGGCTCAGAAGTACTGGATTATGTAGTGGATGAAATGGTGCAAATCTACGGTGGAATGGGCTTTTCAGAAGAGGCGCCCGCAGCGCGCGCATACCGCGACGCCCGTATCAACCGCATCTTCGAAGGTACTAATGAAATCAACCGCATGCTGGCAGTGGATATGCTCTATAAGCGTGCCATGAAAGGAGCGATTGATCTGGTAGGGCCGGCATGGGCGGTTCAGAAAGAGCTCGCATCTATGCCTTCTGTCGAAACCCCCGAAGGCCCTTATGGAGAGGAAAAAATCGCCGTGGAAAACTTCAAGAAAATTACCCTCATCTGCACCGGGGCTGCTGCAAAAATGCAGATGGACGGCAAAATTGATCTCAAAGAATCCCAGGAAATCCTCATGAACATCGCAGATATGATGATCGAGGTTTTTATGGCAGAATCCCTGCTGCTCCGTGTGGAAAAACTCCGCCAGAAAGGTACAGCAGCCCTTCCGATGGATATCTACGATGCTATCCTGCAAACCTATTTCCACGATGCCACTTTCCGTATCCAACATACGGCTTCAACCGCACTTGCAGCTTTTGCGGAAGGCGATCTGCTCCGCACGTTCCTCATGGGCGTCAAGCGCTTTTCTAAATATCCCGCCCGCAATACGGTACAACTGCGCCGAAAAGTCGCCGCCACTCTAATCGAGGCAAATACATACGCCCTTTAAGGACAGGGGTCAACAGATTTAATTAACGCACAAAGCCCTTTTTAGAAATTGCAAAGCAAAATCTAAAAAGGGCTTTGTACTTGTATGCTCCTATACGATTTAGCCCATTGAAGGCGGAAAACCTTAATTAATCCCTAATTCCTTCTTTACCATGGGAAAAAGATCAATGCTCTCAGCTCCGTAGAGTACCGCATTGAAGGCCCCGGTGTCAAAAACCAATGTAAAACCATTCGCCTTGGCCACTGCCTCGATTGCCTTGTCCAGCCTGTCCGTCAGTGGCTTTAACAATTCCTCGCGCTTCAAATTGACCTGACGCTGGATCTCCTGCTCGTATGCTTCTATCGCCGCCTGCTCTCTCTCGAGCGCTTCCCGTTTGGTCTGCTGCTCTTTTGGCGATAGTATCCCCGACTGCTGCTCTGTCACAAATTTTGCAACGTTGCCTCTGAATTCCACAGCCATACGCTCCCCTTTCGAAACCAGTTCCTTCTGAAATACTTCTAACTGTGCGTCCGCCTGCTTCACTTCGGGCATCAGCGTAAGTACGTTGCCGTAATTTAGATGGCCGTACTTCTGCGCCCAGGATGGCAGCGCGCCCATCAATAATAAGCAAATCATCAATACAGAATTTTTCATAGCAATATGCCTTTTTTGCAAATGTACCTATTTTAAAAGCGTTTGTCCACCTCAATAAAATAATTTTTAGCAACAATTTAGGTGTTGACAACACCAAGACGGCTTGCGCTGCCAAAGGACTTGTGAGACAGCCTCTTTCACCCACACCAGCATTTACAGCAAACAATTTATTTTTTTTATTTAAAACAATTTGTTTATTTTTAAGCCGGATTATCGTGGCAATCTAAAAGCATGTGCCCAGATTCAAGACCATATAACAAAACAGAAAAAATGGATGCGCAGCATTTTAAAAATGATGACCGGCACCTTCGTGCGAAAGGCCTTAAGCGGACAATGGAGTCCTGGAGCAGAAATTGGTTCAAGTGGGTGTTATCCATAACGGTGGCGGTAGCTTTCGCAAGGAAAGATATCGCCCTGAGCATTTCACTGGATCCCGTACCGAAAACGGAAAAAATACCGATTCGCCAGACCATTGCAGAATATGTCCCCATCAGCCTGGGGCAGGAACCACCCATGAACGTTTCCATGATCTCCTCAGAAAAAAGGGATAAACAGCCTGCAGCAGCATCGGAGCCCGTTCGGGAGCCCCGTGACGATATGGAAAAACGGAAGAAACAGGAAAACTATATCCTGCTTTATGCCCAACTGGCTCAGGCAGAAATGCGCCGCCACGGAATACCTGCGAGTATTACCCTGGCGCAAGGGTTGCTCGAGACCAATGCAGGGGCAAGCCCGCTGGCAACCGAAGCAAACAATCATTTCGGTATAAAATGCTTTTCCAAAACCTGCCGCAGAGGGCATTGCCGCAATTTCGAAGACGATTCGCACAAAGATTTTTTCCGAATTTATGCAAGTCCCGGCGAAAGCTACCAGGCACACAGCACCCTGCTCCAGGGACCCAGGTATCAACCCTTGTTCAAACTTTCCAGGCGGGATTATGCCGCGTGGGCAAAAGGGCTCAAAAAGGCAGGATATGCCACCGATCCCGGATATGCAGATAAATTAATCCGGATAATCGAAGATTTTCGCTTGTTCAAATACGATATTTGAATAGTGCACCAGGGTTATACGATCTTTTACAATCACCTTAAATACCGCGAAAATATAGCACGCTTTTTACCCCGATTTTTTAACAATGACAAACCCATTGATCAGAATGGCTTTTCCACCGCCTGCAACACTTCCCATGATTCCCCGCTACGATGTACGAAAGCGATTAAACGGCAGGATTCCGCTTTCCAGTTGGACGGAAAAGTAAACACATAGCTACGGCGGACGGAAGGCGCGGCCTGTAAATCCGTGCCGACCGGCGAGCCATCAAAAGCAGTCAGCGCCTTGCGCAGCACATACTTATGCAGGTAATCCTCCCGTTTCCCCTCCGGTGTAAGCTGGGCATCGGCGATATTGTTTTCGACAATAAACACCGAAAGGCGGATGTCCTGAAAGTTCGCGCTGTTGTCTAACCGCACAATATCCACATCTGCCCTTAACTCCCGCGTAGAAGTGGAAAAAGAAGAGGATAGACGAATATCAAAAGCGGGGGCCTTCGCCAGTTCCTGCTCGATGAAACCCGGCCACTGGGCACGGCCGAGCTGAAGATCGGCTTCGCCCTCAAACTTGCGACGGTTGATCACAGCAGAAGGGTATCCAAGCGGCTGCCCGAGAAGGTTTAACAGACCATTACCCTCTGGTGTACGGAAATCAAAACGGCTCTCCGGGTATGGGTTAGAAAAAAAACCCGCATGGATAGATACAATCGCCAGGCGCCCTGGATACGCTGCGGACAGGCGCTCAAGATCCTGGCTTCCAGCCGGACAATTGACACAACGCACACCCGAGAACTCTTCAATCAGAACGACCCGGTTGCGCATATTCACCGGATTAGGCGTTCCTGGTGCCAGCGAGGTGATTACCGGACCTATCTCCTTACAGGAAAACATCGGGATCAAGAGAAATGCAAAAAGGAATATTTTAACTATTTTCATCTGGTATCCTTTAAAAACTGCTCGTCACAGAAAATTTTATACCACTGAATGCTGGCTCAAGGCGACAAATCCCCCCCGTACATACAACCCCTTCCACCTGTTTGACGAAGCTCAGGGAAAAGTTGTTCGGACCGATGGCATAAAATACATCGGCACGGGGATAATGCAAAAGCCTTTTCTTGCCGGTTGCATCTACAGGACTATTGCGGCCAGGTCCCACATTAAACATATCGGAAAGGGAAAAGGTCCAGCGAGGCGCCAGGCTAAACTCAACGGCTCCAAAAAGCCAATCGCCGTAATCCTGGCGCGCTTTTGCCTGTTCATCCATTCCGGTACGCATATATTGCATTTCGAAACGATAGGAATACCTTTTACTGATTGAATACTGCCACTCCAAAAAAGGGGCCCATGTCTGTAACAGGGGCACCCCGGGCTTGAATTCATAGACTGCCTGATTGTATTCCTGGCGTTGGATACCTGCGATCAAATTGCCTTTTAGCCCAAATTTACGCTGTACTTCCAGAAATAGTTCCCTGTACAACAAGTCGCCATTCAATTTTGTAATATTCGCACCATTGACGTTAAATTTCCATGCTTTTCCAATACCATAGCGAAAATCCATCTGAAACGCCATTTCGCCAATTTCCTGGGTCGCTGCATTATATCTGCTGTTGAGCCGATAGGTATTCACCCGCGCCATAGGTGGCAGGAAATTGATCATACCGCGATTGAGCTGCTCCTGCGGACGGGTACGAAAAGTAAAATGATCTGTACGTTTTGCTTCGACGGTAATGCCCAACCGATCCACGGCATAACTTAGAGATGTATAAAACAATGTGCCAGGCTTATTCACAAAGCGGTCGCCCGTCACAGTATCCCCGTTTGCTGCGGTAGTTGCAAACGGGTCATTCATACTTTCCCGCGTTTTGTAAGCCCCTTCCAGATACCACGATAAATTTCCTACGCTTAGCGTATTATATGCTGAAAAGGCGAAGGCATTATACTTAGGCACAAAAGCGTATTGCGATGGGTAGGTATTCAGCGTTGCCACCAGATTATTCATAGACAAATCGTCAAGGGTACGGCCTACTGCTCCGAAACCTGGGGCCATTGACCATTCACCTTTTGCCCTTCGCGGACTGATAAATCCATCAACTGCCAGGCCCCGGATAACGGAGCGATACATCCCAAACTGCTGCTTTTGCCTGCCCGTGAAAGCCCGTACCTGCCAGTTGGGATCAATATCATAACTCAGGCGCAGGCCCACAAGGGCATTGTCCAGAAGCTGAGGACGTTCTTCATAAGCACGAAAAATAGCCCCGCTTCCAATTTGATCATAAATATACCCTGCCTGGATACCCAATTTATCTACCTGCTTGCGCACGAACCAATTACCGATCCCCTCTCCGGAGTAGGAATCTGTGGGGTTCAAGAGATTGGAATTATTGAATACATCCAGCCGGAGGCCAAAATCAAAGCCCCGGTTGCTGTAATTCAAATTGAGCCAGGCCTCGCCACCGTATAACTGCCGGTCGTATTGGGGGGTATTTGCCGCACCGATCAAAGAATCGCGCATGAAAAAATTCGCATTAGACTGAAGGTTCCCGGACACATGACCGCCACCTGATTTTTCATCCTGGGCAGACAGGCTGCCGGAGCCCCCCAATAGCACTATCGCCGATACAGCCCATACGGCACGGCCAACTCCTTTTAAACGTATATGAAATATACCCATAGGCACTTGATTATTTTTACTGGTTCTTGCGAATTCACTCCGGGCAGAGCCATAAAACGATTACGAAGATAACGTTTGCACTCCTAAGGATTGCGTATATCATCGGGAATATTGCGGGTTTCGCACTTTTTTAATACATTGCACAGAGAAGATATGGGCTTGTACAAAAAGTCCTTTCCCCGCCCCTGGTACAAAAATTTGTGGGATTGTTTAAAAAGTCCTTCACTGTCTCTTGTAGCAAAATATTATTTGGTGGCGTAAGCAATCAAATTCTTTTAAAAAAATCAACACCGGTATAAACCATGAGAATCAATTTAATATATGCTGTTTTGTTTTTCATTGCGCTGCCTTTTGTACTGACAGCACAAAAGCAGTTGCCCGATGTAAGCATTCGGACGCTTGACGGAAAAAACGAACGGATAAAATCTTATACAGATCGTCAACTGACCATCATCAGTTTCTGGGCGACCTGGTGCTCCCCCTGTAAGCGGGAGCTGGATGCCATGGTGGAGTTATACCCTGTATGGAAGGAAAAATATCAGATAGAATTATTGGCGATCAGTACTGACAACCCACGGCAGCTCGCCAAAGTGCGGCCCATGGTCGCAGCGCAGGGATGGCCATACGTCATCCTTACTGATGCCAGTGCGGCATTAAAAAACGCGCTAAACTTTCAAGCCATACCGCACACCATCATTGTGGATAAGAAGGGAAATATTGTGTACGAGCACACTGGCTATCTTCCGGGGGACGAGGCACTGCTGGAAAAGAAAATCGCCGAGCTGTCTGGCCGGTAATCAGGCAAAATCGGCGAGTTCCATCCAGCGCAGTTCTTTCTCCTCAATCTGCCCCCCGATGGTACTGAGTTCCTTTGCCAGTTCCCGGATACGATCGGGAGTAAGGTCGCTTTGTTCAAACTGTGCGGTTACTGCGGCTTTTTTTTCTTCCAGGCGCTGAATTTCCTTTTCCAGCTTGTTCATTTCTTTTCGCTGTTCGAATGTAAGGCCGGCTTTGGGAGCCAGTTCTTTTTGCCCTTCTTTAGCCTGATGCTGTACTGCGCGCTCCGACCTACGCTGTTCGCGCTCGCGTTCTTTTTGTATTTCGCGGTACTCCGTATAATCGCCGTTGAAGTCGCGGATTGTGCCATTGCCTTCGAAAACGAAGAGATGGTCAACGAGCTTATCCATAAAAAAGCGATCGTGGGTAACAATTATGACGCACCCCGGGAAGTCCAGCAAAAATTCTTCCAGCACGTTCAGGGTTAGGATATCGAGGTCATTGGTGGGTTCGTCCAGGATTAAAAAATTGGGGTTACGCATCAGGATTGTAAGGAGATAAAGCCGTCGCGCTCTCCGCCGCTGAGCTGCGATACGAATACCTGCTGCTGTTTGCGGCTAAAGAGGAAACGCTCCAGCATTTGGGCGGCAGAAATTTTAAGCCCTTTTTCCATCGGGATATACTCTGCAATATCCTGAATAACATCAATGACGCGTTTATCCTCGCCGAGTTGGATACCGTCCTGGGTATAATAGCCAAAAACCGTATTACCGCCCGGCACTATTTTTCCTGCATCCGGACGAAGTTCTTGTGTGAGTAGCTTCAGGAATGTCGTTTTGCCCACTCCATTGGGCCCCACGATACCGATTCGTTCGTTGGGCTTGAATTTATAGGCAAACTGATCAACGATCATTTTTTCCCCAAACTGCTTACTAATATAGTGTAATTCGAGGACTTTCTTGCCAAGGCGCTGGCCTTTGATATCAATTTGTAAATCTTTATCTACCCGGTTGCCGGAGACTTTATCCTGGAGGTCGTAGAACGCATCCACGCGTGATTTCGCCTTTGTCGTACGAGCCTGCGGCATCCTGTTGACCCAATCGAGTTCCTGCTTCAGCAGTTTCCGGTTTTTATCCAATTCGATTTCCTCATTCTCCTTCCGGATTGCTTTTTTTTCCAGGAAAGCCGAGTAATTTCCGGAATAACGGTATAAGTGGCCATTATCCAGCTCCACGATGGTATCGCAGACCCGCTCCAGGAAATACCGGTCGTGGGTCACCATTAGCAGGGTGAGGTTGGCGTTTTTGAAGTATTCTTCCAGCCATTCGATCATATCGAGGTCGAGATGGTTGGTTGGTTCGTCGAGGATCAGGAACGCTGGTTCATTGATAATCAGCCGGACAAGGGCAAGCCGTTTTTTTTGTCCTCCTGACAGGAGGCGGATTGGCATCCCGAAATCAGTGATGCGAAAACGGTACAGTAATTCTTTTACCCGCGCCTCCAGGTCCCAGGCTTGCTGTGCGTCCATTTGGGCGATAGCTGCTTGAAGGGGCGCTGTTTGTTCGGGCTGGAGCATTGCATTTTCATAGTCTCTTATTGCCCGCATACCTGGCGTATCGGCATCGAGGATGGCCTCCAATACGGTATGATGAGGAAAGAAATCGGGGTCCTGATCCAAGAAACCTGCCTGCACTTCCCGGTGCATAAAAACCCTGAAATTTTCGCCTTCCGGGGATTCTTTTCCTGCTGCGATGCGCAGCAGGGTAGATTTACCGGAGCCATTTTTTGCGACGAGCGCAACTTTCTGGCCCCGGTTAATCTGTAAGGTGATGTTATCAAACAACACCTTTTCGCCATACATTTTGGAGATTCGTTCGAGCGAGAGATAATTCATTTGTTTATTTATGCTGCCTACGCAAATCGTGGAGGATATTCAAACTTTCGCGGATATAAATATCCTTTCCTACCGATTTGATGAACTCTTCGTTCCGTGCTTTCTGGGAATCGTTGAGGTTAATCCCCACCACATCGGCTGGAAGGTTCCGGACATTTTGATTGACCACGGCGGAGAATATATCTTTGAATTTTTCTGCCTCCTGGTCTCTGCTGGCTTCTTTTGATTTGTATTCGGAAATATTCAGGCTGATGAGGGAATCGTCCCGTTGAGTTTTCAGCCGTTTAGCGTTTGCGACAACCATTTGGAAGGTCGGGTCTTTTTCTACCCTTGACTTGCTTTTAGTGCGAAGGTCATCCAAATTTTTGATTTTAAACGCATTTTGCACATAGGATACTGCCTGGATTTGCGTCCATGCCAAAGGGTAGGCTTCATTTTTTTCACCGACCTCTACCATTGAAAATTCGTCTGGAAGCAAAATATCCGGTGTCACGCCTTTCAATTGCGTAGATCCGCCATTAATCCGATAGAACTTTTGGGTGGTCACTTTGATTTCGCCCAATGGCTGGATTTCAGGATTATTAGGAATGGCATTGTCGAGATTATAGAAGCGCTGCACCGTACCCTTTCCAAAAGTTGGACTGCCGACGATGACTGCACGCCCATAGTCCTGGAGCGCGGCGGCCAGGATTTCCGAAGCTGATGCGCTCAAGGTATTTACCATGACTACAAGAGGACCTGCGTACTGCACACGGGTATCCATATCGCGAAGCACTTCCGGCTGGGCAGAACGGGATTTGACCTGGACGATGGGCCCATTTTCGATAAAGAAGCCCGTCATTCGCTGAACATCGCGGAGCGAGCCCCCCCCGTTGTTGCGCAGATCCAGGATGATACCGCCCACTTTTTCCGCCTGTAGCTTTTCAAGTTCTGCCAGGATATCTTTGGCGCAAAAACGGCCATCAGGATCGTTAAAATCCGCGTAAAAGCTTGGCAGGTAGATATAGCCGAACATTTCGCCGTTGGCACCATCTATCAACAGGGAACGGGCATAAGTATCCTCGATTTCGACGATTTCCCGCACGATACTGATTGTTTTAAAGGTACCGTCCACTTTTTTTACATACAGACGCACTTTAGTACCCTTTTTACCCCGGATTAATTGAACGACGTCATTGATGACCATACCGGAGATATCCTGGAATTCCCCATCGTCCCCCTGTGCGACCTTCATGATGAGGTCATTTTCCATAAGTTCCTTGCCTTTCCATGCCGGACCACCCACAACGATAGTTACTACGCGGGTGAAATCGCCCTGGGTTTGGAGGGTGGCACCGATACCTTCCAGCCGTCCGGAAAAGCGGATATCGAAGTTCTGTTTATCAATAGGCGCGAAATAATTGGTGTGGGGGTCGAAAACAGCAGCCATAGCATTCAGGAATTCCCCAAAGCGGTCGCTGCGCTTAATTTTCATCAGGCGCACATAATAGTCATCATAAGACTTCAGGGTAGCTTCTCTGGCTTCCTGTTCCAGTTCTTTGGTCGTCTTTTCGGGAATTTCCGGGTTTTTTGCACGCTCTTTCTCATTTTGCTCCTGTTTATCGAGCAGCCGGTTGAGTGTTTCGTACTTCAGGTACTTTTGCCATAGGGCTTTCAATTCAGTATCGTTTCTGACAAAATCGCGTTTTTCCCCATCTACCTCGAAAACCTCTTTCTGCGAAAAATCAAATGGCGTCGCCAGTATTTCCCGATAATACCCCTGGGTTTTCTCCAGCGCGCTATTGAACAGCGCGTAAGAAAGGTCGAAAAAGCCGATATCGCCTGACTTTATCGCGTCGTCCAGCCCGCTTTCAAAGTCATTGAGCCTGGCCATGTCTTCCTGTGTAAAAAAACGCTTTGCCCCATCCACCTCTTCCAGATAAAACTTGAAGAGATCTTTAGAGAACGTATCGTCCATGGGCTTGGGGCTAAAATGAAGCTGATCAACAAGGGCCACAACCGTACGCATCAGGACCGATTCCTTTTGGTCAGGCCCTGCTGTCTGTGAATAGGGATGGAAGCCCACCAGGAGCGTGATACCGGTAAGCAGGGCGAAAAACAAGATAGCGCGGAGCCTCATAATTGTGCGGTTGAATTGAAATCAAAAGTGAAAAAATAAGCAATATCCTGATTAAAACAAAAATGTTGCCCAATATCTTATAAACAACCTTCTTTTAACGAATTTCTAACGAAAAAACTACTGCTTTCGTTTAACCCATACCATTTTATCCCCGGCAAGCGACATTTTGATCCTCTGCCCTACACATTTGGCCCCCTTGCCAGCGGCATTTTGAACCCCGGGCACCGACGCAGGAGAAATCCTGGTTGACCGGAAGCACCACTTTCCCAAAATAAATTAGACCTGGTAGAATAGGTGGGGTCACAGTGCGGAGGGGGAAAAATCACTGTATTTAATCTGTATGAAGCTTGAGGGTACATAGCCGAGCGGTGCAAGCGAAAACACGGTGTAGTATGGCAGAAAAAGAACCTTTTCGGGAACGCAGCTGATCCTACGTCTTATAAAATACGTATTGCCGTAGGCATCCCTGCGGGTGCCTACGGCAATACGCATCTGGGCGAAGCCCTTTGTGTACCCTCCGCTGATTTACAGTAGCGGAGCAATTACCACTGCCACAATAGACATCAGCTTCAGAAGGATATTCAGCGAAGGGCCGGAGGTATCTTTGAAAGGATCGCCCACCGTATCACCCACAACCGCAGCTTTGTGCGGATCAGAGCCTTTATAATAGGTCTTGCCCTGGATTTCTACGCCGCCTTCGAACATTTTCTTGGCATTATCCCATGCACCGCCGGCATTTGACTGGAAGATCGCCATCAATACCCCGGTAACGGTCACACCCGCGAGGAGGCCGCCGAGCATTTCTGCACCGCCCACAAAGCCAATCAATACCGGGGATACTACTGCCAGAAGGCCAGGCACCACCATTTGCTTGATTGCCGCTTTAGTGGAAATTTCCACGCACTTCCCATACTGTGCTTTTCCTTCAGCTTTATGGAACTCCTCCTGATCTGATTTTGACCATTCGTGCAGTTCTTTTTCGCCATTCGCCCGCATGAGCTCGAGTGCACGCTTCAGTTCCGGAATATCGCTAAACTGGCGGCGCACCTCCTGAATCATATCCATAGCAGCCTTACCTACCGCATTCATAGCCATGGAAGAGAAAAGGAAGGGGAGCATACCACCCAGCAGAAGGCCACCCATGACCATGGGCTCTGCAACGTCAATAGAAGTCAATCCGGCAGTCGCCATGTATGCAGAGAAAAGTGCCAGTGCCGTAAGGGCAGCAGAACCAATAGCAAAACCCTTTCCGATTGCAGCGGTCGTATTACCGACTGCATCCAGTTTATCCGTACGTTCGCGAACTTCTTTAGGCAAATCTGCCATTTCGGCAATACCGCCCGCGTTATCCGATACTGGCCCATAAGCATCTACGGCAAGTTGGATACCGGTATTCGAAAGCATCCCTACCGCCGCAATAGCGATACCATATAATCCCGCGGTTTCGTGTGCTCCGATGATCGCAATGACCAGTATAACAATCGGGATAGCGGTAGATTGCATCCCGACACCGAGACCTGCGATGATGTTCGTAGCAGACCCGGTGAGTGAGTTGTCAACGATCCCTTTTACCGGACGGGTACCCGTACCAGTATAAAACTCCGTTACGATACCAATCAGCAGGCCTGACACCAGACCAAAAATCACGGCGAAGAAAACCCCGTTTGCAGTATAGGTCTCTTCCCCAATCTGCCAGGAAGCGGGCAGCATCCAGCGTACAATTACATAAGTAGCCGCAAGCATGATCGCCGAGGAGAGGAACTCGCCGCGGTTAAGTGCTTTTTGAGGGTCGCCCCCTTCCCGTACCTTCACAAAGAATGTGCCGAGGATGGAAGTCAGAATACCCACACCCGAAAGGAGTAATGGAAGAAGTACGGCATTCAGGCCACCAAACGCATTGGTAGCTTCGAAGCCTGCGATTCCGACGAAGGTAACGCCAAGTACCATCGTCCCGATAATCGAGCCTACATAGGATTCAAAAAGGTCGGCGCCCATACCAGCGACGTCCCCGACGTTATCGCCGACGTTATCTGCGATTGTGGCCGGGTTGAGCGGATGGTCTTCCGGGATACCGGCTTCGACTTTTCCAACAAGGTCAGCACCGACATCGGCCGCTTTTGTATAAATACCACCCCCTACACGGGCGAATAATGCAATTGAGGAGGCCCCAAAAGAGAAGCCTGTAAGGACATTGACCACTTTGACAACATCCCAGCCCATACCGCTATAAACCAAATAGAGTCCGCCAAGGCCCAGGACCCCAAGGCCTACCACACCAAGGCCCATCACAGAACCACCGGCGAAGGCAATTTCGAGGGCCTTGCCAAGGCTGGTACGTGCCGCCTGGGTAGTGCGCACGTTTGCCTTCGTTGCCACCCGCATGCCGATGACACCCGCCAGGGAAGAGCAACCCGCCCCTACTATAAAAGAAAGCGCGATTAATGGCGAAGAAGATTCAGGGCTGGCAGAAACGGCAAGAAGTACCGCAACCACTGCCGCAAAAATGGCAATACGGCTATACTCGGCACGGAGGAAAGCCATCGCGCCTTCCGATATCGCGTTGGCGATATTTGCCATTCGATCGGTGCCGACATCCTGACGGGACACCCATGCCGATTTCCAGAAAGTAAATAACAGACCAAGTACTCCAAACACTGGAATAAGGTACGTAATCGTCTGACCCATGTTTAAGAATTTGTTAGGATTACTAAAAAATACAAATGCCATACCGGCCCGCTTGAAGGGTTCCTTCAACGAAGCGCAAAAGTAGTGCAAATTTACAGATTGTACAATTTTGCCCCTTCATTTACACGCACTTCGTGAGTTTGTTTACCCTGAGACGATCAGGCCCGGGGTTGTATGAAAAAGAAATGTACTGCCTGCGGAGGGAGATTCTACATCCAGAGCCCGTCTCACAATCATTCTACCATCCATTACTGCGAAATAAAATTTTTAAAATGCGCTTTTTTATTTAATTTTATTTTTAAAAATCAAAAAATCGCAGCTGTTCAAAACAATTTCAGCGGCTTACAACGGCAAATAACCTGTTAAAGACACTGGCTCACGAGGCTGTATCATAAGTATGGGGTTGTGTAAAAAGCCCCCGGACCCTGCAACAAAGTTTTGAAATATTCTTTGGCGGGACAGCTGCCAAATAGCTTGCGAAGCAATATCGAGGCGTTTTCCACAACCCCATAAAATTTTGCATCAGGGGCAGTGAAAGAGCGTTTTACACACCCCAGGTCTATTCAAATTCTTTGATCCCGGCATCCAGTACATTTTCGATACGTGCCTGCACCTCAACGAAGCGCAGTTCGTTTTGTGCTGTCATAAACACGAAAGTACTGATAAACAGGTAAAATATTCCCTCCCGGCCACCACTCTGGACCATACGGTAAATACCGAAGGCTGCAAATGCTATTGCAAACGCCTGGCCAATCCGGGCTGCGATCAGGGTAGCAGTATATCGGGGTAAGCGGGTACAGAGGGCGGCACGCAGAATCCTCCCTCCATCCATTGGAAACGCGGGTATCAGGTTGAACACCGCCAAAACGATATTTAAGAAAAACAGCATCAGCAGGGCGTACCCTGTCAACGGGAGTTCGGGTAAAAAATAGTTACTCTCCTGAAAAAAAAGGGATTGCAGTAAATGCCGACGCAAATATGCGGGGAAGGTAAAAAGGTAGGTGCCGAGCAATGCGGCGAGCAAGAAGTTGACTGCAGGCCCTGCGATGGCTACCAGAAACTCTTCCTTGGGGCGGGAGGGTATCCGGTCAAGGCGGGCAATACCACCGATGGGAGAGAGTAAAATATCCTGGGTGTTGACCCCAAACCGCCTCGCCATCAGTGCATGGCCGTATTCATGCAGCGTCACACAGACGAACAGGGAAACGATAAGCCCGAATACCATCAGCGTGACCTGCCAATCCCACCGGCCTTCCCAAGCGATAAAAAAAACATACACGAAAACCATTCCGAAAGTCCAGTGTAACCTTAGGGGGATACCAAATGGCGCCGCAATTTTGAGCGTTCGTTTCATGTAGTCATTTTGAAGGCAGCCTTTCAAACAGGCACAAAGGATGACGTTCCACCAGGTACCGGAAGGTAAGGCTGTCCTTCTAATACTCCCCGGGAAATCACGATGCGCTGGACCTCGGACGTACCCTCATAAATCTGGGTAATCTTTGCGTCGCGCATCAGCCGCTCGACATGGTATTCTTTAACAAAGCCGTATCCGCCATGCACCTGAACGGCCTCGACCGAAATACGCATAGCGACCTCGGAAGCATATAATTTGGCCATCGCGCTGGCGGAGTTATAGTCCATTCCCTGATCCTTCAGCCATGCTGCCCGATATACCATGAGCTTGGCCGCTTCGATTTCCGTGGCCATATCAGCGAGCTTGAAAGCAATTGCCTGGTGTTGTGCGATCGGTTTGCCGAAGGCTTCGCGTTGTTTCGCATATTCCACTGCCAGTTCATAGGCCCCGCCGGCAATACCCAGCGCCTGGGCGGCAATACCGATACGACCGCCGGCGAGTGTTTTCATCGCAAACCTAAACCCGAAACCGTCTTCTCCGATACGATTTTCTTTAGGGACTTTTACATCCGTGTACATAATCGAATGGGTATCGGAAGACCTGATTCCCAGTTTATCCTCCTTTCCACCGATTTTCACCCCTTCCCATTGCGTATCAACGATAAATGCATTGATCCCGCGTGGGCCTTTCTCCGGATGGGTCTGAGCTATAACGAGGTGTACCCTGGAAGTACCCCCGTTTGTAATCCAGTTTTTAGTGCCGTTGAGCAGATAATAGTCCCCCATATCCACAGCAGTGGTACGCTGGTGGGTCGCATCGCTGCCAGCCTCTGGCTCTGAAAGACAAAAGGAGCCGATCCACTCCCCAGCTGCCAGTTTTGACAAATACTTTGCCTTCTGGTCATCGGTGCCATATACTTCAAGGCCCCAGCAAACCAGAGAATTATTGACCGACATAATGACCGAGCAGGAGTTGTCCACTTTGGATATTTCCTCCATGGCCAAGACATAAGAGAGCGTATCCATACCGCCGCCGCCATATTCTGGTGGAGCCATCATACCCATGAAACCGAGTTCGGTCATTCTACGTACCTGCTCTTTAGGATAGGCCATCGTGGAATCCCGTTCGATCACGCCTGGTTTTAGCTCTTTTTGGGCAAATTCCCTGGCAGCTTCCTGGACTGCCAGATGTTCTTCGGAAAGTGCAAAAATCATAGCTTTGGTATATTTAAACGTTAGGTGGTTTGCGGGGGCAACAACACCTCCATGGCCGAGCGAAAGGCTACGAACCGCCCCGGGAACTCCGCTGCATGCGCTTCACGAAGACGCCTGGCATCTGTTTCGTGATACGCGGCGAGTGTTTCCAGGTCAGGACTAAAATACTGTGTAGCATAGGTCACGCCATCCTCCTCTTCCTGTAACACCCTACATACCTGGTAATTGATAAATTTACCGGTTGCCATCATATCGGGGATATGTACCTCAAACATCCATTTCAACCATTGCTGATGAATATCTTCGTCCACCTTGATGGTAACATTATAAATAATCATTTGGCGCGTTGAATTAGTTTATTTACGTTTATTCCGGGGGGGCATCTGGCGGTTTTTGTTGGAACCGCCCTTATTATTTCCAGAGCCGTTGAACTGCCGCGACGGGGAGCCACCGCCAGAGGGCTTGAATTTTCTGCGCATCTGATTACCCTGCTGCGGGGCGATCAGGTTTTCGATCGAGTCGGACAGTACGAGGCGCCCACCGGATATAATTTCCAGGTCCGCTTTAATAACATCGTCGCTGACGAAGTGTTCTTTGTTCCACGTTCGGTAGGCGAGCTTCATATACGAAGCGATGACCGATACCAGGCCCTCGCGCTTGGGACCGGGCTCCATTTCGAGGGCCTTTCTGATCAGTTTCTGAACCCCGCTCCCATAATGACGGAACCTCAGCTCCTGTTGTGGAATTTCTACCTTGCCAGGTTTTTTCATCGCTGCCTCCGGAGTGGGGATGATGCCACTCGGCGGGGACGCTTTGATATCGTAACTGGCAATGCGGAAAAGGTGTTTCCAGAGTTTGTCGCGTATCTCATCAATGGTACGGTTCATCGGCTGCATCTGAAACATCAGCCGGATGATTTGTTCGACAAAACGCTGGCGGTATTCGTCGTTTTCGATTGTCTTGGCGTGAAAAATGAGCCGTTGTACATTGCGGCCATACTCGGGCATGATCAACTCCTCCATTTGGGAGTTGTACTCCATGTCCAGTTTTGTTTTTTGCGTCATGAAAAAAGTATAGGTTATTCGTTTACGTTATCTGGGTTGCCCGAAGCGCGGCCAAACTTTTGCAGTAAAATTGCCTTTTAATAATGCCCAGGACAGGCGGCCCAACAAGGTGATTATTAAAAACCTCATCTGTTTTAGTACCGCTTATCGGTTTAGTGGCGTATAAGCGACCCTTAGTTTGACTTTTTTTTCCGGGGACGTACTACCGTGGAGCACACTTCTGGCCCCGTTAGTTGCTTTTGGCGACAACCCGATAAACAGCTCATCGGGGACACGTCCTTCCACCATATCCCGGAAATGCGCCCCCAGGTTGATCCGATACAGGCCGGGCGCGCCATCTGCCCCTGGAACGTAAGTCCCTCCGAAATTTTCCCTCAGGTTAGCCTGGATAAGCAGCGCATCGGGAATAGGAAAAAGGATCCCGGACTTATCCCGGTAAAACAGGGATAGAAAGCTTGCCGGCGGATAAAAGGAGAGATTGTCACCCGGTAATTGGGCCACCTGAAAAATCAGCTCTGCTTTATTAATTACTACCCCTTGAAATTTTCTTACATTAGGAATCCTGATTCGTCCATAAACCCCGGCCATACCTTGCACGAAGATATAAGGGTTTTGCAAAGACGGCGCGGCGACGGAACGTTCCACCTGCGAACCGGCATAATCATGCCTGAACGTTGTCACATTAGCCAGGAAACGGTTGAACTGGAATTGGAACTGCCTTGCGAGGGTATCGGTACGGTAATAAACCATCAGCCCTGCATTCGCCGCGGACAAATTGACCCCGGCAAGGCTGCCGCCACTGGTACCAGCCGGGCGGATATAGAGGCCCTTAAAGAAATTTAAGAACAGGCTATCGGAAGTATAGACCGATGTGTCGGCAGAGAGAAATCCCTGCCCGATGGCTCCGGAGAGGGAAATCCGCAGATGGGGGAAAGTTATCGTGGTTTCCGTACCGCCGCGATAATCCTTTACGGCGATGCTGTCTTTAGAGGGTTTTCCACGGAAGCGGCCCACCAGGACAGGGTCATACGCAAATGAAGCGTTGGAATATTGTACCAGATCGCCGTTGATGCGTTCCTCGAGGCGATATACTTCCAGAGAGAGGTTTTGGTTCAGGTCGCCATAGAACCTGGACGTATCGTAGGGCAAGACAAGCACCAGCGAGTCCACCCTGGCGGATGCAGGGAAAGCCGGGCGCAGATACTCCGGCACAAACTGTGCATAAAGCCCGGCCTCGGAAATCCCGAATACCGGGTCGTTCAGACGCCCCAGGAGGTAGGCACCGGCGAAATTAGCCGGGGTATGCACGATTGTGGAATCACCGGACGCAGTTCCGGTTTCAACGCTCAGCGTGTCCGAATACAATACGTTGAGCAGGTCCTCTTCCAGTAAATCCAGGCCAAGCCCGGTAGGGTTAGTACAACTCCAGGCTCCGCATGCACTTAGAAAGAGCGCGAAAATCCAGGGTGGCAACCAGTTGATTTTCATGAATGATTTCGCTTAACAGCAACCCGGCAGGTGCAATTGCCCCCTTCGGCGGGTCAGGTGAAAAAAGATTTGAGCTTATGGCGTTGTGTAGAAAGTGAGGCTGTCTCGCAAGTCCTTTGGCGGCTTGCACCGCCAAAGGACCTGCCGGAGGCTTTTTACACAACCCCTTTATTCGGAGACTTTCTCCGGAAGCAAGCTTTGGTAAAATTCAAAGATCGGGGCGAGTTTATCCTCTCCGGGATAAGGCAAAAAAGGTTTATCCATTCCGGCGATCATATCCAGCAGTCCGCCTTCGATATCCTGGCTGCCCTGCACCACGGCATCGGCGTATATTACAGCCCCTTTTTGCAGTTTGATCCCTGTACCGTTCTGATAAGCTTTAAGATCTTCTGTGCCGAGGTTACTTACTAATGCCTTGGAAAGAAAGCTATCTTCGGGATTGTTGCCCAATGGTTCGTCATAGAGCGAATATACGATTTTAGCCTGTTGAAACAGGGGCTCGTTGCGATAAGCCGTCTTTAAGAACAAGGGTACGAGGCTCGTCATCCAACCATGGCAGTGGATGATATCCGGCGGCCATCCGAACTTTCGGACAGTTTCGATTACCCCTTTACAAAAAAAGACCATTCGCTCCGCATTATCGTCGAAGGGTTGCCCCTGTTCATCCACAAAAACGTGCTTACGGCGAAAGAAATCTTCATTATCCAGGAAATACACCTGCATACGGCCCTCGGGCAGCGAGGCGACTTTTATGACAAGCGGGTAATCGTCATCGTCAACGATTATATTCATGCCAGACAAGCGCACCACCTCGTGCAGGCGGTGCCTGCGCTCGTTGATGGATCCGAACCTCGGCATCAGTACCCGGATCTCCATGCCATGTTCCTGAACGTATTGTGGCAATTGTCGGGCGATTTCGGATATTGTAGTGGCCGATGTATAGGGCTGCATTTCTTGCGTCACAATCAACACTTTCTTCTTTCTCATATCCTTCGCACTATTTTTGGGCCTGCCATAATGTTCAATCTTTCGACAATTAGGAACGCAAAATTAACAAAAAAACCCTTTCTTGTCTAAATATGAATCAGTTATTCATTTCTTTTTAGACAAAGATCAAATCATTAGACAACTGAAAGCCGGCTTAGGTTGGTATAAAGGCAAAAAAAAGCACTTTTGATTATATTCCAGCCGGCAAACCGCCTGCAACAGCTTTTTGCAAAAAAGCGTTCTCGTTAAATTATATTTACTTTGCAGTTGAAAAGTAAACCACGCTTCAACCAATACCTGTTCCATGGCCATACCGCCCAAGTACAAGTTGTATTTTTTCAACACCCTCAAGTTTTTTGTTTTCCTGGGCATAGGCACTTCCCTGCTTTACCTCGTTTACCAGCAACAGTCCGTTGCGTTTCAGGAAGATTGTGCCTTAAAAGGGATCCCCCCCGGATCGTGCAGTCTGCTCGAAAAAGTCATCACAGATTTTGGACTTGTCAACTATTGGTGGATACTGGCTGTGTTGCTGGCTTTTGCCATCAGCAATATCAGCCGCGCGGCACGCTGGCTCATGCTGCTCAGGCCATTGGGCGTTCAGCCGCGGATGAGTAACGCCTTTTTTACCATTATATTGGGTTACTTCTTCAACCTTGCGCTGCCAAGGCTTGGCGAAATCGCCCGTTCAGGGGCATTTGCACGCTACGAGCGCATCCCGCTGGAAAAAGTCCTGGGCACCGTATTTGTTGACCGCATCTTCGATGTGATCAGCATTCTCCTGATAACTGGCATTGGTTTCTTTCTGGAGTACGACACCCTCATCGCCTTTGCTTCGGAAAATATTTCCCTGGGATCAAAGATTGACGGCCTTATGCAACTTGCCTGGTCACTGCCCCTGGCAGCTTTTGTCCTACTGGCAGCCCTGCTGTTGTTCCGGAAACGCCTGCAAAAGACGGGCATCTACAAGAAGTCTGTAGGGATTATTGAAGGATTTTGGCAGGGTATCCTCACCATCAGATATCTCAAACAACCCTGGTGGTTTCTTTTCCACAGTGTCAATATGTGGTTGATGTACTTCCTGATGATTTACTTCTGCCTCCGATCCTTTGGGCCAACGGATGCGCTGGGCCCGGCGGAAACCCTCACTGTATTTATTTTCGGTTCATGGGGCATCGTAATCCCCTCCCCTGGTGGCATGGGCACTTACCATTTCCTTACCCAGACTGCCCTCAGCATCTATGGAGTTGCGGGCGAAGACGGCTTCTCCTTCGCCAATATTGCTTTCCTTTGCATTAACCTGGGCGGAAATATCCTCATGGGGTTGATCGCACTGGTCATATTGCCCTTACTGAACCGCGATTACGCCCCGGAACCCCTGACCCGGTAAAATGTATATTATGCCAACGCGATCAAGTATCGAAGAAAAAATCTGCTCCTGGGACGAGGCGAGACAGCGTATTGTCTTATATCAGCAGCAGGGCATAAAAGTGGTCTTTACCAACGGATGCTTTGATATCCTTCACTTCGGCCATCTTTGCTATCTCGCGCAGGCCCGCGATCTGGGCGGGATACTGGTCGTCGGCCTGAACAGCGCAGCTTCCGTAGCCAGGTTAAAAGGCCCACACCGCCCTATCCAGGACGAAGCTACCCGGTTTTTGCAAATGGCCGCCCTCGCATTCACTGATATCGTAGTCGGTTTTGACCAGGATACCCCCCTGGAGTTAATTGCCACACTCCGCCCGGATATCCTGGTAAAGGGGGGGGACTATGCCCCTGACGATATCGTAGGTGCCGATCTTGTAAAAAGCTACGGCGGGACAGTCGCCGTACTCCCCTTCGTGCCCGGCTACTCGACGACTACCATCGAACAAAAAATCCTGAACGGGATCCTCAAACGATAACTATATCATTATGACCCTTATCCGCGATTTGATCCATTGCCTCGAACGCGTCGCCCCACCGGTATATCAGGAAGACTATGACAATGCCGGATTAATTGTCGGCGACCCCGATACCAAAGTAAGGGCCGTGCTTGTCTGCCTCGATGCCACCGAAGCGGTAATCAAAGAAGCCATCGCAAGGGGTTGCAACCTCGTCGTCGCCCATCACCCTATCGTTTTCAAAGGTTTAAAAAAAATTACCGGCGCCACCTATGCAGAACGCTCCGTTATCCTGGCCATTCGCCACGAAATCGCCATTTACGCTATCCATACCAACCTCGACAATATGTACCACCAGGGCGTCAATGGGAAAATTGGCGAGCGGCTGGGCCTTAGCCATACCCGGATTCTGGTGCCCAAAACCCATTGGCAGTGCCTGCGCTTACTGCTCGAAAATCAGCATGTCGAACCCCTGAGGCAACTGCTCCGCGATGCGGGCTTTCCCGGCACAACACTCACCTACTTCAAAACGGCAGACCTGGTCGTCGCCGAACTGCAGGCAGACCCCGCAAAAATACCGTTGCTTCAGGCCCTGGCAGGAAGCATCTCCCCAGATGCACTGTCTGCTGCAACCCTTCAACCTTCCCTAAAACCACACCCCGATATTGGCGCCGGGCTGATCGGATCGCTGCCCGAACCACTCGCACCACTCGATTTTCTAGACTTACTCAAAGACCGCCTGAAAGCACCCGTCGTGCGGCATACCGCTCCCATAAATTCCCCCATCCAAACTGTGGCCCTTTGCGGCGGGGCAGGCAGCTTACTCCTGCGCGCCGCTATCGCCCAAAAAGCAGATGTTTTTGTTAGCGCAGATTTTAAATACCACGAATTTTTCGACGCGGAGCAACGCATCATGATCGCCGATATCGGCCACTATGAGACCGAACAATTTACCATAGAATTATTACACCAAATAATTTCCCAAAATTTTAGTAATTTTGCGGCCTATTGTATAGAAACCGTCACAAACCCCGTTTTATACCGTTAGCGCGGGCCTGTTCACCACAAAACCCCGCCCACAACCCCAGATAAAATCACCCGTTTTTGCTAGCAATCAAATTTTAAACTATGGCACAGGAAATCACCGTTGCAGAACAACTCAAACAGCTATACGAACTCCAGCTCATTGACGCTAAAATTGACGAAATCGAAATCCTGAAAGGAGAACTGCCCATAGAAGTCAGCGACCTCGAAGACGATATCGCCGGTCTCGAAATCCGCATCGGTAAACTGCGCAACACCATTAAGGACCTGCAAGCCAATATCGCTAAGCAGCAGGCCAATATGAAGGAGGCGGAATCCCTCATCGAACGCTACAAGCAGCAACTGGACAATGTTAAAAATAACCGCGAATTCGAAGCCCTGACCAAAGAACTCGAGCTCCAGCAACTCGATATCCAATTGGCCGAAAAGAAAATCCGCCAGGCCAACGCCGATATCCAGTCCAAAGAAGAGGCACTCGCCGCTACGGAAGAAAAATTCGAAAAAAAGAAAAACGACCTGGAAGTGAAAAAAGTCGAACTCCAGGATATCATCTCCAAAACCGAATCAGAAGAAAATGCTCTGCGCCAAAAATCCGCTGCCGCTAAAGAAGGTATCGAAGAGCGCCTCATCAAAGCTTACGAGAGAATCCGCTCCTCGTACCGCAATAACCTCGCAGTAGTTACAATTCAACGCGATGCCTGTGGCGGGTGCTTCAATAAAATCCCTCCTCAATTACAACTGGAAATCTCCATGCGTAAAAAAGTCATCGCCTGTGAATACTGCGGACGTATCCTGGTGGACGACAACATCCTCCAGCCAAATAAAGAAGCGATTGCGGCCGAATCGGATTGAACTACGCTTCGGATGTTCCCCTAAGTTACCAACTTCGCTCAAGCAGGCACTCTACGCCTGCACGCTCCTGTTCCTGGCAGCCACAGCGGTAAATGCCTCGGAATCCCCTGCGTACTTTCATTACTCCGGGCATGCCCGAAATATCTACACCCAAATATTCTCTTTCCAGCTCGAGGATGCCCGTGTGTCCCTAAAATCGTTAAAATCCCGGGAACCCGGCAACCTCGCCGCAATCCATCTCGATAACTATCTCGATTTTTTTCAGCTCTACGTCAGCGAGGATAAGGCCCTCTACCAACGCTTGAAAAAAAACGAAGATGCCCGCCTAAAGCTCCTCCAGCTGGGGGACGAAACCTCACCTTATTATTATTACGGTCAGGCCGATATCCTGCTCCAATGGGCTTTCCTCAAACTGCGCTTCGGAGAGTATCTCCCTGCATTTATCAGTATCGGAAAAGCATATAAGCTCCTCCAACGGAACCAGCAAAAATATCCGCGTTTCCTCCCCAACCTCAAAAATCTCGGTATCCTGCACGCGATGGTCGGTGCAATCCCGGATAACTACCGCTGGGGAGCCCGCGTTCTGGGTGGCCTGCGCGGCAGCATACGCCAGGGGAAAGCCGAGCTGGAAACTGTCATATCAAAAACCAGCAACCAGGAATTCCCTTTCCGGGAAGAAACACTACTGCTCTATACTTACGTGCTGCTCAATTTCTCCAACGAACCAGACAAAGCCTGGATGACCGTATCAAACGCAGGCTTAAACCCAAAGTCCAATCTCCTGCATTGTTTCCTCCTCGCCAGTGTTGCTATGCAATGTAAACGCAACGACGATGCACTTGAGCTGCTTGAAAACAAACCCACCCACCAATCCCTGCTTCCCTTTCCCTACCTGGACTTCCTGCACGGCAATGCAAAACTGCGAAAGCTCGACCCCGGGGCTTCAGAACAGTTCCTCCGTTTCCTCAAAAATTTCAAAGGGGAAAACGGCATCAAGGAAACTTATCAAAAACTCTCCTGGGCCGCCCTGCTGCGCAACGATATCCCCGAGTACCGCCAGTTCAAAGCTCTTGCCGTACATCAGGGCCAGGCTGCCACCGGACCCGACAAAAATGCACTCATCGAGGCTCAAAACCCACGCCTGCCTTCCCTCTCCCTGCTCAAGGCCCGACTCCTTTTCGATGGAGGCTACCTGGCCAAAGCCCTCGAAACCATGCTTAAAGTCAATGCCCGGGACTTCAAAGAAGTTCCAGAACAAATCGAATACCACTACCGTACCGGACGCATCCACCACAGCCTCGGCAATATGGCCGCCGCACTCTCAGCATACCGCACTGCTATTGATCTCGGACAAAACCTCCCCCTCTACTTTGCCTGCAATGCCGCCCTCCAAACCGGCCTCATTTACGAAAAACAAAAAAATCTGCCCCTTGCAAGGCAATTCTTCCGCCTCTGCCTTTCCCTCGATCCCTCCGATTACCGCAGCAGCCTCCATCAATCTGCAAAAGCAGGCCTCAACCGCCTCGATGGGTTGTAACCGAAAAAATCCTTACCTTTACGCCCGCCAAAATTTCCGCAAACCATCTACTTATGAAAATTTCACTGAACTGGCTGCGCGATTATATCGAACTCGAACGCTCCCCCGAAAAAATTGGGGAAATCCTTACCGATATTGGACTCGAACTGGAAGGTATCGAACGTGTCGAAACCATTAAAGGCGGCCTCAAAGGGGTCGTCACCGGCCTTGTACTCGATTGCTCCAAACACCCTAATGCGGATAAACTCTCCCTTACCCGCGTTGACATCGGTACAGGCACGCCACTATCTATTGTCTGTGGGGCACCAAATGTCGCTGCCGGCCAAAAAGTACTCGTCGCAACACCTGGAACCACCCTATACCCCGCCCAGGGCGATCCCATTACCATCAAAACAGGAAAAATCAGGGGCGAAACCTCCGAAGGCATGATCTGTGCAGAAGATGAACTCGGGATCGGCCATGACCACAGCGGTATCCTCGTACTTCCCAACGATACTCCGGTCGGTATGGAAGCCCGCACTTATTTTAATATCCACGAAGACCACGTCCTTGAAATCGGCCTTACCCCCAACCGCACCGATGCCACCAATCACCTCGGAGTGGCAAAGGACCTCGCCGCTGCCCTGCATATCAACTACGGCCACTCCGGCAACGTCCTCTTCCCGCCCATTGATCACTTCACCGTTGATAACGAAACGCTCCCAATCGCTGTCGAAATTAATGACCCCAGTGCATGCCCCAGGTATGCCGGCGTTTCCATACAGGGCGTCACCGTTGGTGAGTCGCCTGCGTGGCTGAAAGAACGTCTCGCAGCCATCGGCCTGAGACCGATCAACAACGTCGTGGACGCGACCAATTACGTGCTCAACGAACTCGGACAGCCACTCCATGCTTTTGACCTCGACCAAATCACAGGAGGTAAAATTATCGTCAAAACCCTTGCAGCAGGAACATCTTTCATCGCCCTCGACCAAACAGAACGCATCCTGGGCGAACAAGACCTCATGATCTGCGATGGCGAGTCCAATGGAATGTGTATCGCCGGAGTATTTGGGGGGCTGCGCTCCGGCGTTTCTACCCAAACCGTCAATATATTCCTGGAATCTGCCCATTTTAACCCCATTTTCATCCGGCGTACCAGCGTACGGCACAACTTGCGTACCGATGCAGCCAGGGTTTTCGAAAAAGGCAGCGACCCCAATATCGCCGTCTATGCCCTTAAGCGTGCAGCACTGTTGATCCAGGAACTCGCAGGGGGCAAAATCGCCTCGAACGTAGTGGATATCTACCCGAATCCAGTCGTGCCTAAAATGGTCACCGTGCGCTATGCACATGTCAATGCACTTATTGGTACCGCACTTGATAAAAACCAAACCGAAACTATCCTCGAAGCCCTGGGTATGGAAATCAGTTCCAGGGATGAAGCGTCTTTCACCGTTAAAATTCCCACAAATAAGGCAGATATCTACCGGCCAGCCGACGTCATCGAAGAAATCCTCCGAATCTATGGCTTCAATAAAGTGGATATCCCTGAAAAATTCCACTATACCCTTAATCTCAAACCCCAACCAGACCCCTCCGCAATTCGCAATACCGTTGCAGACTTACTCGCAGCCAACGGCTTCCACGAAATGATGGCGCTCTCCCTCACCCAGTCGCGCTACTACCGGGGAGCACACACCTATATACCAGAAGAGGACTGGGTCTTTATCAACAATACTTCTAATGCACACCTCGATATCATGCGGCCAGACCTCCTCATGAGCGGGCTCGAAGCAATCGTCCACAACCAAAATCGCAGGCAAAACCGTATCCGCCTCTTCGAATTTGGTAAATGCTATCGAAAAAACGACAAGGGTGGCTTTACGGAAAATTTCCAGCTCACACTCTTTTTGTGTGGCGAACGCTGGGCCCAAAGCCGGTATTTCGATAATGAGGCACCTGCTTCCTTCTTCACCCTGAAGGCTTATGTCCAAAAAGTACTCCTAAGGTTGGGCTTGAAAGACCTGCAGGAAAGACCCCTGCAACACCAGGCGTTCAACTTTGGGCTCCAATTGACCCGCGGCACAAAAACTTTCGTCGAGATGGGACGCATCCACAGTACGGTCGGACGTGATATGGGCGTGAAAGGCGAAGTTTTCGCCGCCATCTTCCACTGGGATACCCTGCTCGAAGCCGTCGCACAACAACGCATCCGTTATACAGAAATAAATAAGTTCCCCGCAATACGCAGAGACTTGGCACTCGTTATTGATAATTCCGTAAAATTTGCAGATATTGCGTCAATTGCTCGAAAAGTCGGCAAAAATTTAATCCGCGACCTCAATTTGTTCGATGTGTATGCTAATGAAGCACAATTGGGCACTGGTAAACAATCCTACGCCGTCAGCTTTACTTTCGAAAACCACGAAAGGACCCTGCAGGATAAAGAAGTAGATCAGGTCATGGATCAGCTCATCAAGGAGTATGAAGTAAAACTCAACGCACTCATCCGGCGTTGAGGATTTGTTAAATCTTTTATTGGTAGGTGCAGGAAAGACGAAATCCGTACCATGAATTTATCTGAACTTCTGGACCGTATTGAATCAAAAATACAGCGTCTGGCGCATAAATCGCTAAGGCTCGAAAGCGACCTTGCAGCACTGGAAGAAGAAAACCAAAGGCTAAAGGCAGAAATTGCCCAAAAGGAAATTTTCATTGCCGTCCTTAAAGATGCCCTCTCCAACGCTGCAAACGATGCCCATTCAACACAAATTGATGCCGGACATCTGCTCGATACGACCGCTATGCAAATTGACCGCCAGGTCCAAAAGGCAGGTAACCCGATTGACTGGTTGAAAAAAACAGACCGTTGATAAGGTAATTTATTGTGGGAAACTCCCAGGGGTAACGCCTGAAATAGCTCCCCTAAAACCAGGTACAACCATGGAAAACCCGGAATTCAGCCATATCACCGTCGTTATCGCAGGCCGCCCTTATCCGCTTAAAGTACAGGCAGATGACGAAGCGGCGATACGGAAAATCGTCAAAGAAGTCAACGAACGGGTCAATACTTTCCAGCTTACCTATACACAAAAAGATAAACAGGACTGCCTGGCAATGGCCCTGCTTACCTATGCTGTCGATCTGTTCAAATCATCGCAAAGCGAAGACAGCCAGGCACTGGTGGCTGCAAAAATCTCCCGCGTAGATACACTCCTGGATGAATTGCTGAAGTGAAAAACTGCCGGACCAACGCTCCTGCAGTGTAAAAACACTTCCGGATGCCGCCGTCCTTTATCCTCTGTAGAATGAGGTCAAAGCACAGATAGGCAGACCTGAAATGTCGTTTTTTTCACTTTTTACCCTTTTTGTGCCTCTAATTCAGGTAAACTAACCATCAACACGTAAAAACACCTATTTTTGAATCTGAATATGTTCCAGTGCAACCCGCCTGGTACTTTTTTTGTAATTAAACATAAAGTTGTTCATAATATGGAAATATTAAGTGGGGCTATTATAGGGGCAGTTTTTGGCGCAGTCGCAGGGTTCGCCATCATACAGGCAACCCTCGGACGTGCCCGGAAAAAACAAATTGAAGAAATATCCGTCCAAGCCGATCTCCAGATCAAAGAAGCTAAACTGACCGCCAAAAGGATCGTGGATGAAGCGGAAATGAAAGCCGAAAAATTCGCCGACCAGGCCGAATCAAAAAACGAACGCATCAAACAGCGAAAAATCCAGGAAGCTAAAGAACATTTCACAAAACTCAAATCACAGTTCGATAGCCAAAAATCCACCTCCCTCGTCGAGCTCAAAGAGCGCGAAATGGAAATCAAAGCCCTCGAAACGCAAAGCAAGCTTAAAGAAGAAAAATTAGAGGAAAAACAACAACTCCTCGAAAATTTGCGCACCGATATCGAAGGTAAAGAGGCTGAACTCGCCCTCATCCGCGAAAACCTGGAAAAACAACTCAAAATCATCGCAAGAAAAAAAGAAGAGCTGGATAATGCGAACGAGTTGCGCATCAAAGAACTGGAAAACCTCGCCAAACTCAGCGAACAAGAGGCCAAAGAACAACTCCTTGAAGCCGTCCGTGCCAAAGCAGAAACAGACGCCATGTCTATCGTAAAAGAATCTATCGAACAGGCTAAAACGAACGCAAGCAAGGAAGCTAAAAAAATTGTCATCCAAACGATCCAGCGCATGTGCGCCGAATACACGATCGAAAACACCGTTTCCGTCTTCCATCTGGATTCCGATGACCTCAAAGGACAGATTATCGGCCGCGAAGGCCGGAATATCCGTGCACTCGAAGCTGCTACCGGTGCGGAAATCGTCGTGGACGATACACCGGAAGCAATCGTCATCTCCAGCTTCGATCCCATCCGCCGGGAAGTCGCACGCCTGGCCCTCAAAAAACTCGTGGCCGATGGCCGTATCCACCCCGCACGTATCGAAGAGGTCGTCGCAAAAACCCGCAAACAACTCGATGAGCAAATCGTGGAAATCGGCGAACGTACCGTTATAGAACTCGACCTCCATGGCCTCGACCCCTATCTGGTCAAAATGGTCGGCCGTATGCGGTTCCGCTCTTCCTATGGCCAAAACCTACTCAAACACTCCATCGAAACTGCAAACCTCTGCGCAATCATGGCCGCCGAACTTGGGCTCAACCCAAAACAAATCAAAACCGCCAAACGCGCAGGCCTGTTGCACGATATCGGTAAAGTCGCCGAGGAAGAAAGCGAACTGTCGCACGCAATCCTGGGCATGAAACTCTGCGAAAAATACAAGGAAAATCCCGTCGTCTGCAATGCCGTCGGCGCCCACCACGATGAAATCGAGATGAACAATATCATCTCCCCAATCGTTCAGGCCTGCGATGCAATCTCAGGTGCCCGCCCCGGTGCCCGCCGCGAAATCCTCGAAAGCTACCTCAAACGTATCGGAGAGCTCGAAGATATCGCCATGGCGCACGAAGGGGTATCCAAAGCCTTCGCCATGCAGGCCGGCCGTGAACTGCGCGTCATCGTCGAAAGCGAAAAAGTCACAGATGCTTATGCCGATGATCTGGCTTTCCTGATTTCCCAGAAAATACAGGAAACTATGCAGTACCCCGGACAAATTAAAGTCACGGTAATCCGCGAAAAACGGGCAATCTCCTACGCCAGGTAATCCATTCGCCCGTTCTCCCCCCCAGAGGTGGTGGGAAAAGCCCCTTTCGCCACCATATACAGCTTATGCTGCCAAATAATATTTTTTGGGGTTGTGTAAAAAGGACTTTTGGCGCCTTCGCTGCTAAATTAAAGGCCGGGGGCTTTTTACACATCCCCAGAACTTGTGAGACAGCCTTAAAAAATTTTATTCTGCCCAAAAGGCGGTAAAATGCTTTCTACACAACCTCTAATTGTTTTGAATGGACGTATATTATAATTATAATTTGGCGCACAGCGCCTAAAAAATACTTAAAGAACAGTCGCAACAACTCCGCTTTAGCCCTACCTACCCCAGGCACTCAAAACCTTTTTTATCCTTCATTGCCCCGAAGCATTCAAAACCTTCTTCCTATGCCGCTCTACGACAATCACGGCAGAATGATTAACTATGTGCGGATCGCCGTTACAGACCGCTGTAATCTTCGGTGCTTTTATTGTATGCCGGAAGAAGGTATCAACTATGTCCCCAAAAATGCGCTGCTCTCTTATGAGGAAATGATCCGCCTCACCGCCCTCCTTGTGCAGATGGGTATCGAAAAAGTCAGGATTACCGGCGGAGAGCCTTTCGTACGCCGGGATATGATGGATTTCCTGCGCGCCCTGAGTAGAATGGATGGCCTGAACGAAATCCATATCACGACTAACGGCACAACGACCGCTGCGCTCGTTCCCGAACTCAAATCGCTCGGAATCCGCTCGGTCAACTTAAGCCTCGACTCCCTCGACCGCGACAGGTTCTTCGAAATTACGCGCCGGGATGCTTTCCCCCAGGTAATGGATACCCTGGATGCTTTGCTGCAGTACGACATAAAAACAAAGATCAACGCAGTCGTTATGGATGGTAAAAATACCGGGGATATCCTTAATATGGTCGAAATGGCCAGAGATAAGCCGGTCAGCATCCGTTTTATAGAAGAAATGCCTTTTAACGGCTCGGGCAAACAACACGCCCGGCTATCCTGGGACCACCGCCGCATCCTCGACCATATCCGCAGCGCTTACCCCGATATTGAAAAAATTCCAGATCCCCCTTTTTCTACCTCCTATAACTACAGGATACCAGGCTTCATGGGGAGTATCGGTATTATTGCCGCCTACTCCCGTACGTTCTGTGGTACCTGCAACCGCATCCGGATCACGCCGCAGGGTATGCTCAAAACCTGCCTCTATGACGATGGCGTATTCAATATCCGCGACCTGATGCGGGCTGGTGCCACGGATAACCAATTACAGGAAACCTTCCTCCAGGCCCTCGGCAATCGCGCAAAAGATGGTTGGGAAGCTGAGAAAAACCGTAAATTTGGCCTTCCTGTCCAGGAATCCATGTCCACCATTGGAGGATAACCCAAACCTGAACGATCTGTTTTACTATGGCAAAAAAGCGCTTAACCGAAGAGCAACCGCTCCAAAATAATATCCTGATCACCCCAGAATCCGATACCAGTTTGTCGCCAACCCGGCACACCGGACTTCGTATCAAAAAAATTCCCAAAGCATCTGCCGGAGCACCCGCAGTCAAAGCATCCCTCTACCATTCCGCTAAATATCTGACACCTGGAAATGTGGGCAAAATCATGTTCAGGCTCAACCAAAAAGGGGGTGTTGACTGCCCGGGATGCGCATGGCCGGATCCGGATGACGAACGTTCAAAATTAGGCGAATACTGTGAAAACGGGGTCAAAGCTATCGCCGAGGAAGCTCAGAAAAAAAGCATCGGAAGGGATTTTTTCGCCACACATCCCGTCGCTGAACTCCTCTCCTGGTCAGATTTCCAGCTCGGTAAATCCGGTAGGTTGGCCGAACCGCTCCTCCTACGCGATGGAACGACGCACTATGAGCCAATTTCCTGGGACGACGCTTTCCAATTAATCGCTACCGAACTACAGCGCCTTAAATCTCCCGACGAAGCGGTTTTTTATACCTCCGGCCGTACAAGTAACGAAGCAGCCTTCCTCTATCAACTCTTCGTCCGGGCTTTCGGGACAAATAACCTCCCCGATTGTTCTAATTTGTGCCACGAGGCTTCAGGGGTGGCCATGCGCACAACCCTGGGATCCGGGAAAGGTACCGTTGCGCTATCTGACTTCCATGAAGCAGACCTCATCCTGTGCTTTGGCCAGAACCCCGGCACAAACCACCCACGGATGCTGTCCGCACTCGAAAAATGTAAAAAAAACGGGGGCAAAATCATCGCTGTCAACCCCCTCGTCGAACCAGGGCTTTTGCGCTTTGACAACCCCCAAACATTAAAAGGAATACTCGGCAGCGGCACTCCGCTCGCCGATCTCTACCTGCAAGTCAAAATCAATGGCGATATCGCCCTGCTCAAAGCCATACTCCTCCTGCTCCTGTATGCAGAAAAAAGCAACCCGGGAAGCGCTTTCGATATGGACTTCGTCTTGCACAAAACCGAAGGCTACGAAGCTTTCGCAACGGAATTGCAAAGCCACGATTTTAACGACCTCGCAGAAGCCTCAGGTGTCACACGTGCAGATATCAAAAAAGCCGTGGCCATGATCGCAAAGGCTAAAAAAATAATCGTCTGCTGGGCAATGGGCCTCACCCAGCATTTCAATGGGGTAAATAATGTGAAAGAAATCATTAACCTGCTCCTTGCTAAAGGCGCAATCGGAAAACCCGGCGCCGGAGCCTGTCCCGTCCGGGGACATAGCAATGTTCAAGGCGACAGGACAATGGGCATCTGGGAATCCCCATCCCCCCAATTCCTGGACGCGCTCGAAAAAACATTCGGCTTTACACCACCCAGGCATAATGGCTATTCAACCGTTGAAGCCATCCAGGCAATGTACGAGGGGAAGGCTTCCGTCTTCTTTGGCCTGGGCGGTAATTTCCTCTCCGCGTCACCAGATACTTACCGCACTGCCGAAGCGCTGCGCCGTTGCTCCCTTACCGTCCATGTTTCGACCAAGCTCAACCGCAGCCACCTTATCCATGGACGCCAGGCCCTTATCCTGCCCTGCCTCGCCCGAACCGATCGCGATATTCAAAAAGATGGGGAGCAATTCGTCAGCACGGAAAACTCCATGGCAGTGGTGCAAATGTCCAAAGGGGTCATCAACCCGGCATCTAAGCACCTGCTCAGCGAACCCGCTATTATCGCCCGCTTAGCTAAAACGGTCCTTAATGGCCGATTCTCAATTGATTGGGATGGCTTCTACGCCAACTACGATAATATCCGAAATACTATCGAACGCGTTATCCCAGGTTTCGAAAATTATAATGAAAGGGTCCGAAAACCCGGTGGCTTCTACCTGCCTAATCCCCCCAAGGACCAAATATTCCCCACCGATTCGGGCAAGGCGAAATTCTCTGTCGTTCCTGTCCCCAAAACTACAATCCCGGATGCCCACTTTATTATGATGACGATCAGGAGCCACGATCAGTTCAATACCACCATCTATGGCCTCGATGACCGTTATCGGGGTGTATTCAACGAACGCCGGGTGTTGCTGATCAATAAAAAAGATATGCAGGCACTTGGCTTTAAGGCAAAACAGGCCGTTAACCTTATCAGCGAGTATAATGGTACGGTTAGAAAAGCAGAGAATTTTTTGCTCGTGCCTTATAATATCCCGCGCCAGTGCACGGCTACTTATTTCCCTGAAGCCAATGTACTCGTAGCGCTCGATGCCTTCGACCCGGAAAGCAAAACACCCGCATCTAAAATGGTGTTCATCAGGATAGAAGCTGTTGATACCCCCAAAGCCGGTGGTAGCACCCGGCTAACCTGAAAATTTATTGTATGAGTCAATCCTTCACTCATCTGGATGCGGCAGGAAATCCCCTGATGGTTGATGTCGGGGAAAAAGTGCCCACCCGGCGCACCGCAGTCGCCCAGGCAATCGTCCTGCTGGACGAAGCTATCCTCGACCTGCTGGAAAAGGATGAAATACATACCCGAAAAGGACCCGTCTTCCAAACGGCGATCCTGGCAGGGATCATGGCCGCAAAGAAAACCGGCGAATTAATCCCACTCTGCCATCCGCTGGGCCTGGACAATTGCCAGATCACAATCCAACTCAACGAGGCCCGGGAGGTACGTATCCTTTGTACCGCCAGCGTTACAGCAAAAACAGGCGTAGAGATGGAAGCACTTACAGGAGCTTCTGTTGCAGCCCTCACGGTCTATGATATGGCAAAAGCCTTTTCCCATAATATTCTTATCAAAGAAATCTGTCTTATAGAAAAAACAGGGGGCAAAAGGGATTTTAAAAGGGAAGCAACGATCTGATTATGGATACTCCTGCACGATCAAATGGGGGCCTTCCCCATAAAAAACACACGGATATACCCCGGGCAGAATATGGGGCATTCCATCGAAGCGAATGGGCTTTCATCGGTGCCCCCTGCGATACCATCCGGAAATTAGCTACCGATCTCTGCTCGGCCTTATCACATAAGTACCAAATAGCGTATGCCGATGCAGACCATCAAAGCGCAGCAAAAGAAAGTGGGCAGGATATCCCTCTTACCTTCCAGGATTCTGGCACCACCATGGAATATACGGATAAAATCCTTTTCCACCGATTTGATTACCGCTCAAAAGCCAGTGCCGTCGCGCTGAGGTATTTCTTCTCCGACCAGGATCTCGTGCTTGTCAACGGCAACCACTTCTCCGCCAAACGTCAAATCGTCATTCTCGATCCACGAAAGGAAGCATCCCTGCAGAAAAAAACCGACCGCCTTAATACGGTAGATTTAATCTTGCTGACCGAAGAGGCCCCTACCCCCTACCCCTTCCTGGTTGATCACCTCTCAGCAACCGGACAGCCAATGCCACCAACACTCATGCTCAGCGATCTTCCTGCTATCGCCGACTGGATAGATGGGGCAATGGCAAAGCGTACCCCTCCACTTTATGGTTTGGTACTGGCCGGGGGGAAAAGCACAAGAATGGGTCATGACAAAAGCCTGATTGACTATCACGGCATGCCGCAAAGGGATTATGCAGCAAAATTACTGGGTCAGGTCTGCGAAAAGGTTTTCATCTCCTTGCGGCATGATCAGGAGGATACCATCGAAAGCCAGACCCCCTGTATTACCGATAGCTTTCTACATCTGGGCCCGCTGGGTGCGCTGCTGTCTGCTTTTCGCGAGCATCCGAATGTGGCCTGGCTGGTAATTGCCTGCGACCTGCCTCTGCTCGATTATGCAACAATCCAGTATCTGGTAAACCAGCGTTGTACCAGTGCAATAGCCACTGCATTCAACAGCCCGGTCAACCAACTGCCCGAACCCCTTGTCGCTATATGGGAGCCTCAAAGCTATCCCGTGTTGCTACAGTTCCTCGCACAGGGCTATTCCTGCCCCAGAAAAACGCTCATCAACTCCAGGGTGCACCTACTCGATCCACCGGAGGCTAAGGCCCTTTTAAATGTCAATTTTCCTGCCGAGTTGGAGGAGGCCCAAAGTATAATCGAAAAACAGCTATCGAAAGAATAAGTACCTTTTCCATTCCCTATTCCTTTTTTATCGAAAAAAGAGGAGGCTGTAAGGTGTTGAAGGTCGTAAGGGCCTGATAGGCCGCACCAAGCTCCAGGATAGGGCCTTCTCCATAGAGATTGCCGAGAAGGGTAATCGAAGAAGGACGGCCCTTGTCGTCAAGCCCGGTAGGTAAAGCAAGGGCAGGATGGCCGGTAAGATTGGTGATTAAGTTCTGCCGGCTGCCCCCGGGCGGGACGAGGATAACATCAAAATCCTGCATGACGACGTGCATTTCCTCGATCAACAGCGTGCGGTGCCGGTTTGCCTGAAGATATTCCGCAGCGGGGATAAATCTGGACTGCCGAAGGGAATTCGCCCTTGACCCACTGTGCTGTTCCTCCAGGTCGTCAACCCTTCCGCTCCGGATAAGTTCATCAAAAAATGCACCCGATTCGGCCCGCAGGATCGCGTCGAAAGCAGCAAAAGGAAAGTCAACGGGCAACTGTACTTCCTTAAGGTGTATGCCCAGGCTGCGGAATACCTCCAGTGCCTTGAGATTGTTTGCCCCTGCACTGGAACTGTCCTTCTCAAAAACCTGCCGGACATAACCGACTTTCAAAGTAGAAATATCCCTTCCTGCCATAAAATTGAACGGGGCATCCAAAGCACAGCGATCTTTAATATCTTTTCCCCTGATCACATCCAGTACCAGGGCACAATCCAGTGCATCACGACAAATCGGCCCAACCTTATCCATTGACCACGAAAGCGTCATCACCCCTGCACGGCTGACCCGTCCGAAAGTCGGGCGCAAACCCGTTACCCCACATCTGGCTGACGGCGCAACAATAGAACCCAAAGTTTCCGTTCCGATCGCAAAGGCACATAACCCGGCTGCCAATGCCGCTGCCGACCCCGCAGATGACCCACTCGCCCCTTGAAGTGTGTCCCAGGGGTTGTTCGTACGGCCACCAAACCAAACATCCCCGCGTGCCAGAGATCCCGAACTTACTTTCGCCAGCAGTACCGCACCTGCGGTATCCAAACGCGCAATTACCGTAGCCGTATGGTCCAGCATCTGGCCCTGGTAGGGCCTCGCGCCCCAGGTCGTCGGATGATCGGGCAAGGCCATTAAATCCTTTACCATATAAGGGATTCCGTGCAGCGGCCCCAGGTACCGCCCTTCCGCAATGGCCCGATCCGCACGCCGTGCCTGATCGAGCGCACGCCCTTCCAGCAGCGTCACCACAGCATGCAGCATCGGATCATAACGCTTTATACGCTCCAGGTAAATACGGGTAAGTGCTTCCGACGTAATCTTTCGGCTACGGACCAGGGCAGAGAGTTTCGAAACCGGGAAAAAAGCCAGTGCCTCCGGGTTGTCCGGCAACACAGGTACTTCAGGTAGCCCCCATTCAGCAGCCGGACCCGGTACGGGCATTTCAAAACCCTCCGGCCGGGGGTCAAAATATAATGCCGGCGCCACCCGGTAATCCAGTTCAAAACGCTGCATCGAATCATACCCGCTTAAATTTTCACCCAGATACCGATACATCGTATCAATTTGCGCCCTTGAAAATTCCATCCCGATCACCCGCTGGGCAGCAGCGACGTCCTGCCTCGAAAATGCAGGATGCCGATAATGGCTACAGCCAAAAAGAATACCCATCAGACATACAGCAGAAAAAACCTTTTTATCCATGGTCTCGATAATTTCACTACACAGAAAAAAACGGGGATTTCTCTTAAATATATTTTACTGCATAGAGCGGTATAAATTTTTCCGCCGGGGGTGAAGAGACGACCTTTATGGCCGATATGCAACAACAACACCAGGAAAAAGTCCATGCTCTGAAGGTAAATTACACCATAAACCAAGCATTTTATCCCCTTTATATTTCAAAGCAAGGAAAAAATCCCCATATTTAGGTTAAATTTTTCATCATGTTTATTCCTTCAAAAAATCAATTTCCTTTCGCTGGCATACTGGCAGCCATTTTCTTTGCTCTATCCGGTATGCTCACCCCTGTTACGGCTCAGCAAACGGGGAAAAAACCGACCGTTGCCGAAAAGGTTGATCCCTTTATCGGAACAGGGGCACACGGCCATGTCTATCCCGGGGCGACTGTACCTTTTGGAATGGTACAACTCAGCCCAGATAATGGTACCCAGGGTTGGGACTGGTGCGCAGGATACAACTACAGCGATACCATTATTACCGGTTTCAGCCATACACATCTAAGCGGGACCGGTATTGGAGACTTATGTGATGTGCTCATTATGCCCACTACGGGTGCAAAAGATCTAAAAACCCTGGTTAAAAATCCAAAGGAAAAACCTTATGTGTCCAGCTTTTCCCATCAAAATGAAAAAGCAAGACCAGGATATTACGAGGTCCTGCTCAACAACGGAATCCGTGCAGAACTAACGGCCTCAACTTACTGCGGGGTACATCGCTATACCTTTCCGGCGGTTTCCAAACCTTCCCTGGTTATTGACCTGTCGTTTGCGATCAACTGGGACCGACCAATGGCCACGCGCCTTCAAGTTGTCAACGACACCCTCATTACCGGATACCGCCACTCTGCGGGCTGGGCCAAAGACCAGCGCCTATATTTCGCAATTTCGTTCAGTGTGCCGGTCAAAGAATTCCAATTATTTGATGCAGAATGGAAAAGCAGCTCGATTACCCCAACGGGCGAGGGCTCCCGTATTCAGTGCTTCTTTAACAGCCCACAGAACCGGCAGCTCGTTGTCAGGACCGCCCTGTCTTCTGCAAGTGTAGAAGGGGCACTCGCCGGGTTAAAAGAAATCCAGGGGCAAAATTTTGAGCAAGTACGCCAGGCAGCAACGCAGCAATGGGTCAGGGAACTCGAAAAAATAAAAGTCCACAGCTCAGACAAAGCTCTGGAAACCCTCTTTTATACCTCCCTTTACCGCACTGCGCTCGCCCCTGTACAATACTCGGACGCCCTCGGAGCGTATAAAGGACCCGATGGAAAAATTCACCATAACAAGCCATTCAAACGCTATGATATTTTTTCCCTCTGGGATACTTTCCGCGCCGCAAACCCCCTCTATACCATCACCCAACCCGATAAAGTCAACGATATGATTGCTTCCCTGCTCGACCATTTCGGCACCTCCGGCCTACTTCCCGTCTGGTCTCTGCTGGGTAATGAAACAAATACCATGACTGGCTACCATGCCGTTCCCGTGGTCGTGGATGCCTGGATGAAAGGATATCGCGGGTTCAATCCCGACACCGCGCTCACCGCATTACTCACCAGCGCCATGCAAAACATCCGGGGCTCCAACCACTACCGGGACTATCAATACATCCCCTATGAACTCGACGGCCAGTCCGTCACTAAAACGCTGGAGTACGCTTTTGACGACTGGTGTATCGCGCAAATGGCCAAAGCCAACGGCAAAAAAGACATCGCTGAAAAATTCGAACGCCGGGCGCAATCCTATCGCAACCTGTTTGACCCCTCTACCGGATTTATGCGTGCCAAGCTCAAAGACGGAACCTGGAAAAGTCCTTTCGACCCTAAATTTTCGGACCACAATTTCGAAGTAGCAGAATATACTGAAGGGAATGCATGGCAGCACTCCTGGTTTGTCCCACATGATATTTACGGGCTGATTGACCTCCATGGCGGCGATCAGCGCTTTGTTGCGAAACTCGACCAGCTCTTTACGGAAAGTTCCGAAATATCAGGCGAAAACACCTCGGCAGATATTTCCGGCCTGATCGGCCAGTATGCCCATGGCAACGAACCAAGCCACCATATCGCCTATATGTATAATTATGCTGGCGCCCCCTGGAAAACACAAGCACAGGTGCGCAATATTCTCTCCACCCAGTATAATACTACCCCGGAAGGACTTTGCGGCAATGAAGACTGTGGACAAATGTCCGCCTGGTACGTATTCAGTGCCCTCGGATTTTATCCGGTCAATCCTGCATCAGGGGTTTATGTCATCGGTAGCCCTACCATTGACCAGGCAGATATCGCCGTCCCGGGCGGGGGTACCTTCCGCATCCGCGCGAAAAACAATAGCCCCAAAAACGTATACGTGCAATCTGCAAAACTCAATGGCAAACCCCTGCTGCGCAGCTATATCCTGCACCAGGAAATTATGCAGGGCGGCAGTCTCGAATTAACCATGGGCCCCGAACCCAACCTCCGGCTCTGGACATCGAAAACTGAACGGCCACACCAGGGCATATCCATAAAACCTTAAACGTCATACACTGACGCATCATAAAGTTGTGGGGGCGCCTCGTCTGAACATAGCGGGCGTCCCAACATAAAATTTACTTTTATTAAAGGCGCCACAAAGTTTCATTTCCTATCAATTTTTGCACTAAATTGCGGGCACAAATTGTTTTAACAATAGTTATATCAAAAGATTTGCCCGATGAAGCCCAAAGTGTTGGCCACATATATAGACCATACCCTATTAAAACCTGACTGCTCCGAATCTGAAATCCAACAATTATGCGAAGAAGCAATGCATTACGGATTCGCCTCAGTATGTGTACCCCCCTTTTACGTCAATAAAGCCACACAACTCATCCGAAAGGACGAGTCCCAATCTGTGCGGGTCACGACCGTTATCGGATTCCCCCTGGGCTATTCCAATACCCCGGCCAAAGTCGAAGAAATCAAAAAGGCCGTTGATGAGGGTGCTGATGAGGTGGATGCTGTCATTAATTTCTGTGCCGTAAAAAATAAACATTGGAGCTATGTGGAAAACGATATTGACAGCATGTGCACTGCCGCACGTCTGCGGGGGAAAAAGATAAAAATCATCCTGGAAACAGCCATTCTGGATCAGGAAGAAATCGTACGTCTGATGGGTATCCTCCTGGCCATACAACCAGATTTCGTGCGGACATCCACCGGATTCAATGGCGCCGACACCAGCCATGAAGTTGTGCAACAGCTACGTCAGCTCGCCGGAGCTAAAATGCAGATCAAAGCGTCGGGGGACATCCACTCCTTTGAACGGGCACTGTCGCTTATCGAAGCAGGGGCCAACCGCATCGGCACCACTGCGGGAGTCCAACTCATGCGGGGCACAAAGGGCTAAAATTCGGGCAAAGCCCAATTTTTTCTTTATATTTGCCCCTAAATCAAGTGCCTATGCTCCGCTGCATCGTCGTTCCGTTATGCTTCTTCCTGCTCTGTACTGTGCTGCATGGGCAGGCTACGACCAATGTTAATATCCGCTTTTTCGCCACTCCCGAGGTGGATCGGATCATGCAGGGTTACACCAGCACAAACCGGGCCACAACTACAGTAAGGGGCTGGCGGCTCCAGATCCTTTCTACCAGTGACCGGGAAAGGATGGAAGAGACCCGCAATAGCTTCCGGATGCAATTCCCATACATACCTGTCTCCTATATCCATAACCGGCCTTACTATTTGTTAAGGGTAGGGGCTTTTACTGACCAACGGGATGCAATCAGGATTCAATACCTCATCCGTCCGTTTTTTCCCTCCACTTACCTCGTACAGGATAATGAAATCAAGGTCACAGAACTTTTCGATGCTTTTTAACGCCGCAGCAATATGTTAGGTAGGCTTGGCAGCACCCGGAGTTTAGATTGGCCCACCCTTTCGATCTATATCGGTATGGTCGCTCTGGGGTGGCTCATGATTTATGCCGTCACCCTTCCTGAAGTCGAGAAGGTAGGTTTCATCAAATCTGCTGCGGGAAAGCAATTGATCTGGATGGTTATCTCGTTTTTTGCGCTCGCCTTGATTTATTCAATTGACTGGAAATTCTGGCAGGTCTTTGCTTACCTGATTTATAGCCTTTCCATCATTTCATTGATTGGCGTACTAATTTTTGGCCAAAATATTAAGGGGGCAACCTCCTGGTATGCATTCGGGGGCTTCTCCATCCAGCCTTCGGAATTCGCCAAGTTCGGTACCGCACTGGCGCTGTCGGCCTATCTCGGGACGTTTAAAATTTCCATGAAAAATTTTACCCACCAGATTACAGCCTTCGCAATAATCGCAGTGCCCCCGGCATTCATTCTTCTCCAGCCGGATATGGGCTCTGCTATCGTTTTCCTGTCGTTCATGATAGCCTTATATAGGGAGGGGTTGTCGCCAGTGTATTTTTGGGCAGGCAGCTTACTCGCAGGCAGCCTGATCCTCGGTTTTATCTATGATCCGATTATCATCGCTATCGGTATGGCCACAATCGCCATGGCGATCCTTGCCTATTATCAAAGCGCGTCAAAATACTGGCTTGCCGGGGTTTTGGTAGCTATAATAGCGGCAGTATATGCCATCCAGACAAAAATCGTCCCGGCTTTTTCAGTTGCTATTGGCGCGTTCGTGGTCTTTTCACTCCTCGCCATTTATCACTGGGCAAGAAAAGGCCCGAGGCTTACCCTTCCTTTAGGGGTTACCCTGGTCGTCTGTTGCGGTATCTCTTTTGCTTCTAATTATGCCTTCAACAATTTTTTGAAGCCACACCAAAAAGACCGGATCAACGTCTGGCTCAATCCGGAAAAATGTGATCCCCGCGGTTCCCTATACAACCTCATGCAGTCTAAAATGGCCATAAGCTCCGGCGGTTTTTGGGGGAAAGGTGTTTTCCAGGGCAAAATGACCAAGCTGAATTATGTGCCGGAACAATCCACAGACTTTATCTTTTGCACAGTTGGCGAGGAACATGGGTTCATCGGGAGTTTCGTTATTATTGCGCTGTTCACGGCTCTAATCCTGCGTCTCACGGTGATTGCCGAGCGCCAACGCTCTACTTTTTCAAGGGTATATGCGTATGCACTCGCAGGAATTTTCTTTATCCACTTCCTGGTAAATATCGGTATGACGATGGGCCTGGTCCCAATTATCGGCATCCCCCTTCCTTTTGTCAGTAAGGGAGGGTCTGCCCTGCTCAGCTTTTCTATTATGATTGGCGTACTCTTAAAATTAGACAGGCACCGCTATAACGTTTGATCCCTTTTCCTCCAGGCCCGGGGGATACCTGCCCGATCCTCAACTAATACGGCTATACGTTTCAACCTGTGAAACAAGATGGCAAACACCCAGCGCACCAGGTAGCAAAACCCTCAAAAGGCATAATATTTTTTTCATGTTTAGCTTTAATATCGAACATCGGGATACTGGCAGTAGTGCGAGGGCAGGAAGGATTACCACCGCCCACGGAGAAATAGCAACGCCTATTTTTATGCCAGTAGGGACTGCCGGAACGGTCAAAGGCGTGCATCAGTATGAACTCGCCGAAGAAGTTGGTGCCCAAATTATCCTGGGGAATACCTACCACCTTTATCTGAGGCCGGGAACGGAAATCCTGCAAAAAGCCGGAGGGCTGCACCGTTTTAACGGTTGGGAAAGACCCCTGCTCACCGATAGTGGAGGATATCAGGTCTATTCATTGAGCCACCGTCGAAAAATCAGCGAGGAGGGCGTTATTTTCCATGCACATATTGATGGGTCGCGCCATCTTTTCACACCGGAGCGGGTCATGGATATCCAGCGGCAAATCGGTGCCGATATCATTATGGCTTTTGATGAATGTACCCCCTACCCTTGCGATTATGCCTACGCCAAACAATCCATGGCGCTGACCCACCGATGGCTTGAACGATGTTGCCAAAGATTCGACCAAACAGAGGGCCTCTATGGCTATGGACAAACGCTCTTCCCTATCGTTCAGGGAAGTACATATCCCGACCTGAGGCGTCACTCCGCGGAATTTGTAGCTGCCTTGGAAAGGCCCGCAAATGCTATCGGTGGGCTCTCCGTTGGCGAACCCGCAGCGGAAATGTACGCTGTCACCGAACAGGTGTGCGCCATCCTCCCTTCAGATAAGCCCAGATATCTCATGGGCGTAGGTACACCCGCCAATATCCTCGAATGTATCGCCCTCGGCGTAGATATGTTTGATTGTGTCCTCCCCTCCCGAAATGCCCGACACGGGATGCTGTTCACCCGTAATGGGATTATCAATATCAAAAACCGAAAATGGCAGGATGATTTTAGCCCAATTGATGAGGAAAGCCCCTGCAGGAGCAGCCGCTTCTACAGTAAAGGCTATCTGCGGCATCTTATCCATAACCAGGAAATCCTCGGGGCACAAATTGCGACCTTGCACAACCTCAGTTTCTATCTGTGGCTTGTCGGGGAAGCCCGCAGGCAAATTCAGGAAGGCCGTTTTATGACCTGGAAAAACCAGATCATACCTGCACTGAGCCAAAGGATTTAGCTAATTTTGTCCTGTAAATTCAACAAATGCTCAAAACACTCGACCGGTATATCATCTTGAAGTACCTCGCTACTTTCTTCTTCACGGTACTGATCATTACCATGATAGGGGTCATTATTGACTTCAGCGAAAAGGTCGAAAAATTCATCGAGGAACCAATTACTATCGCCGAGATCATCGGCGAGTACTATCCAAGCTTCATCCTCTACCTTGCAGGGCTGTTGTGGCCGCTCTTCTGCCTGATGGCCGTCATTTTCTTTACCTCGCGGATGGCCTATAATTCAGAAATCATCTCCATACTCAATGCCGGGATCAGCTTTAACCGCCTGCTCCGGCCTTATATGGTGGCTGCTGGCTTGCTCACCGGTATCTACCTGCTGGGGGCCCATTTCCTGATCCCCTGGGGCAACGGGCACATGTTCCGTATCCTGCATACCTATATCAGCAAAAACGAAGACAAGGCGAAGGTCCGCGATATCCACCTGTTTATCGCACCGAATACAACTGCGTTCATCGGTTATTACTCCAAAGGCGACAGTACCGCGAGAGACTTCCGCATCGAAGTATTTGACAGCGCGAGGCTTAAACAAGTACTCAAAGCCGATCGTGCCGAATGGCAAAAGAACACCCTAAAATGGCGAATCTACGATTATGAAATACGTACCTTCGATGGTATGCGGGAGCAGTTTGACACAAAAATCGGCCAGCAATTCGATACCCTGCTCAATATCGGGCCTGAAGATTTTATTGACTATGCCAGCCAGCAAAATATGATGTCCACCCCTGCACTATTGCACCATATCCATAAGCAGGAAGTCCGTGGCGCCGGTAATACAGGAAAGTATCTCCTTGAATTCCACCGAAGAAATGCCGAACCGTTCACCATTTTTATCCTCACGATTATCGGTATGACCATCGCAGCCAGAAAAATCAGAGGTGGAGTCGGCTTGCATCTGGCACTCGGTATCGGTATCGGGGCAATCTATATCTTCTTCTCCAAATTCGCCTCCACTTTTGCGCTGGGAAGCAACCTGCCTGTCTGGTTGGGTGCATGGACGCCCAATATCCTCTTCGCTGCCGTGGCCGCTTTCTTCTTCAGAAGAGCCCAGAAATAAGCATTCAAGTTTTTGGACTTTTCACCCTTCCGGAACCATATTTTTCAAAATGGAATGGATTCATGTATAATCCACAGAAAAACAATCTGTTTTAATGGGGCATGGCTTCTTCCCTATACCCATGAACATCTGTTCAATTCTACAAAAAACAATTCTTTCATTTTTTATTGAAAAAATTAAAAACAGTAAATAAAGAAAAAAATGCCATATATAATTGTTTATCAATGCTCTGAATATTTTTATTTTTTAAAAAATCAAAATTAAAAGATAACCTACAAAAACACGAGTCTATTTTCTTGCATTTTGTTGAATATAAATCTACCTTTGGTTCAACAAACGGCCTTATTAGCCAAAACACCCTAAACAATCTAACAGCCATGTCACAAATCGAATTCGAAACCAGGTTCTATCAGATGAGTACCATTTTGCATGCCTTCGCGTTCAACTTGACCAAGAACATGGAAGATGCCAAGGATTTATACCAGGAAACAGCATATAGGGCAATGACCAACATGGATAAGTTCCGCCCGGGCACAAACTTGAAGGCGTGGCTGTTCACAATCATGAAAAATATCTTCATCAACAACTACCGCAAAAAAGTCAAATCCAATACAATCGTCGATGTAACTGACAATCTCTACTATATCAATTCCGGCGATGTAGCAATTTCCAACCGTGCAGAATCCAATATCCTTATGGAAGAACTGGTAGAAATGATAGAAAAACTCGACGAAAGTATCCGCGTACCATTCCTGATGCACTATCAGGGATATAAATACCAGGAAATCGCGGATCACCTCGACCTCCCGCTTGGAACGGTCAAGAGCCGTATCTTCTTCGCACGGAAAGAACTCAAGGATGTAATTCAGGCACGATATACCAATATGGTGCTCAACCTGGCGGACGAAGTATGACCGACACCGGTGAAATATAAGGGACATAAAGCTCTTTCTGTCCTTTCTGTACCCGTATCCATGGCAGAAAAATATAAATAGTTGGCTTATGTACCCCCAGCCTACTCCGGAGGGCTTTCGAAGTGCCTTATACGCCTGGCACAAGGGGGTACACCGCCCGATGCCATGGAAAGGCGAAAAAGACCCCTACCGGATTTGGCTCTCGGAAATCATCCTCCAGCAAACCCGCGTGGATCAGGGCAGGTCTTACTACGAAAAGTTCATCACGGTATTCCCCAATATCCAGGCACTGGCCACAGCCGATGAAAATGCGGTATTAAAACTTTGGGAAGGGCTGGGCTACTACTCCCGCGCCCGCAATCTGCTCCGCTGCGCACAAGTCATCCACCAACAATTCAACGGGCAATTCCCCAATACGCTACAGGGACTCCTTCAGTTACCCGGTATAGGCCCTTATACAGCAGCAGCTATCGCTTCTTTCGCGTTCCAGCTCCCGGTACCCGCAATAGACGGTAATGTCGAGCGGATCTTATCCCGGATCTGGGGCATTGAAATACCCATTGATACCCCTCAGGGAAAAAAACAACTTTCCCTGCTGGCAAATACGCTTGTTGACCCAACCCACCCGGATCAATTTAACCAGGCGATGATGGACTTTGGCGCTGTCCAATGTATGCCGCGCAAACCACTCTGCGAAAAATGCCCCTTCCGGCAGTGCTGTACGGCTCACCTCAATGCGAAAACCAACTCATTCCCCATAAAAAGCAAAAAAAACGAAAAAAAGTCGCGCTACTTTCATTACCTCGTATTGATGGCAGGAGATGAAGTGTTCGTCCGTCAACGCCCGAAAGGGGATATATGGGCCGCGCTCTGGGAATTTCCATTGATAGAACTGCCTTCGATAGAGATCTCCCCCGAAAAGCTAAAAGCCACTAGCGCACTACTGCAGCAACTGCCACAAGCCATCCTGACCCATAGCTCCAAAACATACCGGCAGACGCTTACCCATCAACAAATCGCCGCCCGATTCTGGGTATTTCAAATTGATTCAGACCTTCCATTACAAATAGACAATGAATGGCATCGTATCCACTGGAAATCCCTCAAGGATATTGCCCTTCCGGGAATTATCAGATCCTACCTCGAAGATAAAAGTTTATCGCTTCATTTTCTGTGATTTATCCTCAATCTATTCCTAAAACTCCTTCGTTTACCGGGGGAACAAAACCTAAAAAACCGCCGGAAGCGGATTGATTTTCGTCGTAACTTGCCACAGTAAATATTTTGTATCACTTAATCACAGCAAAAATGGTAAACAAAGTTATCCTCATTGGCAACCTGGGAAAAGATCCCGAAGTACGCCGCCTCGAAAGTGGCGCAGTAGTCGCCAAATTTTCAATCGCTACGTCGGAAAGCTATCGCGATAAAGATGGCAACTGGCAGGAACAAACAGAATGGCACGATATCGTCGTATGGCGTGCCCTCGCCGAACGCGCAGAGCAATCGCTGAAAAAAGGAATGACGATTTATCTGGAAGGAAAACTGACCCATCGTACCTGGCAGGATCAGGAAGGCAAAAACAGAAAAACGACCGAAGTTGTCGCAGATTACTTCCGCATACTTGACCGGAAACAAGGGGGGCATCAGACTGGTACAGCACAGCCGGCCGAACCTTCTTATGAATCAGATGGGGCACAAGAAAACGACTTGCCCTTCTAAATCCTTTGTCTCATTGACCCCATCTGCAGCAATGCGACTTATTTGGCTATGTACCCCCCGATACGCCTTTGGCATAAGGACAGGGTACATAGCCGACCCAAATTCTTCATCCCTTCCCCTGCTTTTCTCTCATACCACAACTTTATTTTTCCCAACAAAAAATTTCCCCTTCATTTTTCCGTTTCCAAGGGAAAACATACCGAGTATGCTTAAACCACTATTGACCATATTGACCTGCGCTACCCTGTTGACTACCGCATGTGAAAACAGGCAGGATCTGCCTAAGCCACGTGCGTATCCAAAAATCGTTTATCCCAAACGCGGCTATCTGACTTATACCAATCCGGAATGCCCGTTTAGCTTCGGGTACCCACAATATGCAGATATTGTACGCGACAGTACCCACTTCAACGACCCGCTCTACAACGACTGCTGGTTCGATATATTCGTACCGGACTTCGACTGCAGGTTATATTGCAGCTATTACCAAATCGGCAAAGAAAAAACCCTCGAAGAACTCAAAGCAGATGCGTTTGAAATGGCCGACTGGCACAATAAAAAAGCAAATTACATCGAGGAACAAAGGATACAGCGCGGAGACGACCTGCAGGGTATTGCATTTCGCATAGAAGGACCTGCGGCTACCCCTTTTGAATTTTACCTGACCGACAACAAAACCCACTTCTTTCGCGGTGCGCTATACTTCAATACGCAAATCAATACTGATTCGCTCGCACCTTTGTACAATTTTGTCCTCGAAGATATTGCCCGTTTAATAGAAACTTTTGAATGGCGTAACTAGACTTACTCCAGAATTATGTGAAAAAGCCCCGGCCTGTCATGGAGCTGTCCGAAGAGTATTCTGCCGCCTTCAGCAGCCAAAGGAGTTGTGAGACAGCCTCAAAAAAGCATTATTAGGCTGTCTCATAAGTATGAGGTTGTCTAAAAAGCATGAAGTTGTCTAAAAATTATTCCGCCGCCTACGCCGC
>JBEIGB010000004.1:0-97706 GCA_040382095.1 Lewinellaceae bacterium | reverse complement strand
CAATGAAAACGGCGCTCTGAAAATAGGTATTCTGCCGCCGAAGGTGGCAAAAGATTAGTCAGATCGCCACCATTGTCTGGCAAAGCCCATCTTCACATACGAAATGCCTTCAAAGCATTTCATATATCCCTGCAATCCCCTGGCCACCACCGACACAAGCGGTAACCATGCCATATTTCTGGCTGCGGCGGCGCATTTCGTTGAACAGTTGGGTAGTCAACTTGGCACCTGTACAGCCGAGGGGGTGGCCGAGGGCCACAGCCCCGCCGTTGAGATTGACAAGATCGGGATTGAGGCCGGCTTCCTGGATGACGGCAAGTGCCTGAGCGGCGAAAGCCTCGTTAAGTTCGATCTGCTCGATATCGTGCAGCTTCAACCCGGCCTGGTGCAGGGCTTTTGGGATGGCCGCACAAGGGCCGAGGCCCATATACAGTGGCTCTACGCCCGCAACACTGCAGGCAGCCATTCGGGCGATTGGCTTCAAGCCAAGCGATTTCATCATTTCTTCGCTGACGACCATTACAAAGGCTGCCCCATCGGAAGTTTGAGATGCGTTTCCGGCGGTCACTACCCCACCCTGTGCAAAAGCGGGTCGCAATGCTGCAAGACCTTCCATGGTCGTATCGCGGCGGACGCCCTCGTCCGTATCCACCAGATGCGTTTGTTCTACCCGTTTGTCGTTTTTTACAAATACTTCCTGTACGGTGACCGGGACGATCTCCTCCCTGAATTTACCCGCATCTATGGCCGCCGCTGCCTTTTGATGGGAGCGTACCGAAAAGGCATCGGCCATTTCCCGGGTAATCCCGTGCTTTTGGGCAACTGCCTCGGCGGTGAGCCCCATTCCGGTCAGATAATTTGGGGCAGTACTCGCTACCGCGTAGCTCGGGGCGACTTTATAGCCTGTCATAGGCACCAGGCTCATGCTTTCTGTGCCCCCTGCGATAAAAATATGGCCCATGCCTGCCCGCACCTTTGCCACTGCAATGGCAATCGTCTCTAAGCCCGAGGCACAGTAGCGGTTGACTGTCATGCCGGGGACTTCTTTTCCCAGCGCACGCATTGAAATCTGACGGCCGATCTGGAACCCTTGTTCACCTTCGGGGTTCGCGCACCCGACGATGACGTCGTCCACTAGTTTAGGATCTACCTCTGGTGTCTGTGACATCATAAAGCGGATAACTTCGACCGCCAGGTCGTCAGACCTGAAATTCCTGAACCCACCCTTTTTGGATTTGCCCACGGCCGAGCGATAAGCTTTAACAATATATGCTTCCATCTGATTGAAGTTTAAAATTGACAATATGGCATTTTGCCGAAAAAGTGTACAACAGGCAATACGCTTTATTACAACACGGGATGTCCTACAATATTTGCTACCCTGTATCGGGCGGTCGGACGTATCCTGTCAGTTGCGCAAGGGCTTATTGTTCTGTAACATATACTGGATACGCTCCTGGGTCTTAGGCTCTCCGGCAAGGCTTAGGAAGGCTTCGCGTTCGACATCCAGCAGGTATTGCTCGGAAACCCTTTGCGGGGAAGTGAGGTCGCCACCGCACAGTACCCAGGCGATTTTTTTAGCGATTTTAATATCGTGTTCACTCGCGTACCTGCCCAGCAGGAGTTCGTTTGCGCCTACGTATAAAGCAGACAGGCCGGAGCGTCCCAGTACGAGGATATCGGTCCTTGGCTGCCGCTGAACATAATTCGCGGATAGGTCAATGACCATTGCCTTGGCTTCTGCGATGGCGCGGTCTTTGTTCATCACCACCCGGTCGCGGCCTGGGATCATACACCCATGACGGTATCCTTCGTGTGCGGAGGTTGCTACCGTGGCCGTCGCGATTGCCCTGAACCGCTCCACCAGTTGGGGGATCATCACTTCTCCCTCACGGAAGCTATCGGAAGCCCGCAGGGCAAACTCTTTGGTGCCGGCCCCACCGGGGATGAGCCCCACACCGACCTCTACCAATCCGATATACGACTCTGCCGAAACAGCGGCTCCATCACAGTGCATCAGCATTTCACAGCCTCCGCCGAAAACGTAGCCCTGGGTAGCGGCTACTACCGGGATACCGGAATAGCGGCAGCGCATAATAGTCTGCTGGAAAATATTGACGGCCATATTCAACTGGTCGAAATCCTGCTGGAAAGCCATCATGCCAATCATCATCAGGTTGGCACCCACGGAGAAGTTCGTAGCGTTGTTGCCGATTACCAACCCTTTCCAGTCCCCCTCTTCTGCGAGCTGTATGGCGTCGTGTATCCCACGCAGGACCCCTTCTCCGAGGGTATTGTGCGGGCTGGTGAATTCCAGGCAAAGGACCCCATCGCCGATATCATGGAGGATGGTCTCGCTTGTTTTATGTACCGGCGAACGGTCGCGGTAGTTGTCGAGGATGATAAAATCTCTGCTTCCGGGGATATCCAGATAGCCCTTGCTATGGAGGTCATAATACTGTCGCGTACCATTATGGCGGCGGTAGAACGCGGTAAATCCTGCCGATACCATGTCTTTTACCCATTGTGCCACCTGGTCTCCGTGGGCTTCTGCTGTGGCTATCCCTTTTTCGATACCGATAATGTCCCAGTACTCGAATGGTCCGAATTCCCAGGCATAGCCCGCTTTCATGGCATCGTCAATGCTGTACAGGTTTTCAGAGATTTCGGGGATGCGGTTAGACGAATATGCGAAGAGGCCGGCCAGCGATTGGCGTACGAGGGCACCTCCGGCGTCTTCAGCCTGGAACAGTGCCGGGATACGGCGGTGGGGGTCGTCAATTTGCTTGGCCATTTTCAGGCTGGGCAGATCGGGTCTCTGGGAGGGTGCATACTCGAGCGTGTTCAGGTTGAGTGCCAGGATTACCGGGCGGCCCTTTTCATCGCGTTCCTTGGTCTTTTTGTAAAAACCTTGTCCGGTTTTATCGCCGAGGAACTTGTTGTCGAGTAAAAACTGCATATACGGGGGCACTACAAAGGCTGCGGCCTGCTCGTCCTCCGGGCAGTTGTCGCGTAGCCCCTGGATTACTTTTGATCCGGTATCATGGCCGACCAGGTCGCCAAGGCGGAATGTCCCTGTCTTAGGCCTTCCCAGTGGTGGGCCGGTGAGTGCATCCACAGCTTCAATACTCAATCCGAGGTCCGTAGTGAGCTGATAAACTTTCCCCATCGCATACACGCCGATCCGGTTGCCGATGAAGGCCGGGGTGTCTTTGCACAGGACCGTCCGCTTTCCCAGGTGGCGGTCGCCGTACTGCATCAGGAAAGCGACCAGGCCCGGATCGGTGTCCTGGGTGGGGATAATCTCCAGAAGGCGGAGATACCGCGGCGGGTTGAAAAAGTGCGTGCCGCAAAAATGCTTCCTGAAATCTTCGCTCCGCCCTTCGGCCATAAGGTGGATTGGAATCCCGGAGGTATTGGAGGTGATGATGGAACCTGCCGAGCGGAAACGATCCACTTTTTCGAAAATCTGCTTTTTTATGGCAAGGTTTTCGACAACGACTTCAATAATCCAGTCGTAGTCTTTGATTTTTTCCAGGTCGTCATCGAAATTGCCGGTATGGATTCGTTCGGCGAAGGTACCGTCATACAAAGGTGCGGGCTTTGATTTGATTGCCTTTTCAAGGGTCTGGTTGACCAGGCGGTTGCGGGCTGCCGGCAGGGACTTTTCGGCTTCAGACAAATTAGGCGTAGAGATATCGAGCAGAAGGACTTCTAACCCGATATTCGCCAGGTGACAAGCGATGCCGGAGCCCATGACCCCCGAGCCCAGCACGGCCGCTTTTCGGATGCGTTTATTCATAATGATCGGTTTATCAGATTGCGTGAAGGATTGTTCCAGTAGGAAAATTATTCAGCGAAATTTCGCTAAGCATACAAAAGTAGCGAATCCGGGGGATATTTCAAGTAAATAGCCAATAATTTAGCTGCCCGGTTATTGCTGGAAAACCACCTGTTTGCGGGGATGTCTGATGTGACTTTTTGGTGCTGTGCACCAAAAAATAGTCTGAATTAAATATTATGCGGGAGGAGGGGGGAAATCTTTTGAGACAGCCTTTTTGTACCATGCGGGGCAGGGGATGACCCCGGGAATCTGCGTGCGCAGATGTGCTTGGAGAAGAAATCACGGGGTATCTGCAACCCGTGACCGAGGGCCCTCCGCCAGATTATGATGCGGTTAAAGAACGGGTCTGGGGCAGGAACCGGTGGCATATTTTCCATCCGTTTTTCCTTTTCCGCATTTCAAAGAACCACTTCCCATTTATACATCGGAAAATGTGTACCCCTTTTAAAATTATTCCTTATTTTTTAAAACGAAGTAATTTTATCTTTAGGCATTCGTTTTAAAAGGTATTGTTTTGCGTATTAATTTTTGCCCGGCACACCAGGTAAAGGACCAAAAGGTAGGACTGCGATTGTGTAAAAAGATACTTTTGCCAGCAAAGGTTTTTTACACACCCCTTAAATCCGCATGGCAGGAAAATATTATCCGGGTATTAGATAAATATCTTTGAGCGAAAAGTACATTCATTGTGTAAAAACTAAGCAGATCAATAAAATTATCATTCATGGGCTTTCAAACATTTTTTCTTCAGGCCGGTACCGTTGTTTCCGGCTTAGATCAGGCGACTGGCGCCGCCGCGGCAAATGCCACACCGACAAAGATTCCAACGAGCCTTCTGGAAATTGTTATTGAAAGTGGTCCGGTAGGGATTGCCATTATCATCGGGCAGCTTATTCTATCCTTTATTGCGGTCTATATTTTTGTAGAACGCTACGGTGCCATTAACAAAGCAGTACGGCCGGATGATCATTTCATGGAACTGATCCGCAAGTATGTCCAGGCAGGAAATATTCAGAATGCGAGGATGCTCTGCCAATCCACCGACACCCCTGTGGCACGGATGATGGAAAAGGGCCTGCAGCGGATCGGCAAACCCCTCCGCGATATTGATGCGGCCATCGAAAATGTCGGTAACCTCGAAGTGTTCAAACTGGAAAAAAACCTTTCTACCCTGGCGAGTATCTCCGGGGCTGCACCGATGATTGGCTTTTTGGGTACAGTTACCGGGATGATCCAGGCATTCTATAATATGTCCTCACAGAAAGATGTTACTCCTTCTTTGCTTGCCGGAGGTATTTATCAGGCGCTGCTCACCACTGCGGTAGGGCTGGCAGTTGGTATTTTTGCCCTTATCGGGTATAACATCCTGGTCGCCAGTGTTGAAAAGGTCGTCTTTAAAATGGAGCGCTCGACAACCGAATTCATGGATTTACTCCAGGAACCAACACACTAACCCTGCCGGGAGGCGTATATAATACACCGCTTATGGGATTGAAAAAAAGGAATAAAAGCAGTGCGGAATTCAGCATGGCATCTTTGACGGATATCATTTTCCTGCTTCTTATCTTTTTCATGCTGACTTCTACCCTGGTGAAACTGCCCGATATCGAGCTGCCAAAGTCCAATTCTAAAACGGTCGCGCCGACTTCGGTCATGGTAGTCATTACCAAAGATGGTAATTTCAGCGTGGGCGATTCAGCAGTAGCCGGGGATTTACTCGAAGCTGTCCTGGCTCCCAAAATTGCGCAGGAGGCTCAGGGGCAAGCAGATTATACGGTCACGATCCTGGCAGAAATGGGGACGCCTTTCGACAAAGTCGTCCGCGTTATGCAGATCGCCGGAAAACTCAAAGTCAGGGCGATCATCGCTACTCAACCCATTGAATAACCACCGTATCTTTTAACCATGGCCCTGAAAAAACGTGCCAAAGCAAGCGCAGAATTTAATATGTCCTCCTTGACCGACATTATTTTTCTACTGCTTATCTTTTTTATGCTGACTTCCGGACTGGTTGCGCCGAATGCGCTCAGCCTCAAACTGCCGGGTAGCTCCAGCACCCTGCCGGACATGTCGAAAAATAATATGGACGAGGTCGCGATTACTGTGGATGGCAGTTATTCGTTTAATGGAAAAAAAATGGATCTGGAGCGTATCGCTGAAATGTTGAAGCGCCGTGCGTTCCCGAATCCAAAGGAGTATAACTTTGGTATCGCCCCGGAAAAGGAAACACCAGTGGAGCATGTAGTCAGTATTATGGAAATTGCCCTCCAGCTCGATATCAACGGTGTACTCATGGCCGAAGAGTGATTTTGAATAAAAATGACAGGGATTAACCCACTGCACTTTGTCCCAAAATCAAATCAATATGGAGAATTATTTGAGCCCGGCAGAACGGAAATATAAGCGCAAAGGCTTTGTGACGAGTATGATTGTCCATGCGATCGTCATTATCCTGTTACTGTTGCCATTGCTCAGCATCCCTATACCTGCGCCAGGCCCTCCCGGGGTACTGGTTAATCTGGGGTTGCCGGATGTTGGACAGGGGGATGAAAACGCACCTGCCGCAGCACCTGCCGAAACAGAAAATCCTCAGCCGGAAGAAGCGCCGGCGCCACAACCGGAAAAGCCAGCACCGAAAAAGCCGGAACCACAAAAACAGCCAAGTAGAAACCCTGAGCCCGAAACCCCCAAACCGGTCGTGAGAACCGAAGATCCCAGCGCTGTTGCCATTCGCCAACAAAAGGAAAGGGAAAGACAACAAGCAGAAGAAGCTGATAGAAGGGCCAGGGAAGAAGCCGATAAAAAGGCCAGGGAAGAGGCAGACCGAAAAGCCAGGGAAGAAGCAGACCGAAAAGCCGCTGCAGATGCAAAAGCACTCAAGGACAGGATTAGCTCCAGTCTCGGTGGTGGGGGTGGAAAGGGAAAAGGAGAAACGACCAAGCCTGGCAATCAGGGCGATCCCGGCGGAGATCCCAATAGTGAAAAGCTCACGGGTATTAGCAGCGGTATCGGCGGCGATGCACGTGGGTTCGGAGATCGGCGGCCAACTACAAGGCCCCCAATCACCGATGATTTCCAGCAGGCAGGCGATATCGTACTCGATGTTTGTGTAAACGCCGATGGTGTTGTCGTCAGTGCCAGGTACAAGCCTGGTGGATCAACCAGCTCAGACCCAAAGTTGGTGTCTATTGCCAGGACGAATGCAATGAGGTGGAAGTTTGAGAAAGGGGATGAAGAAGAACAGTGCGGTACGATCACTTACCGCTTCCGGCTGAAATAAGCCTTTTTTCACAAAGCCGCAGTAAATTGCAGCTTTGAACGGCTACCTGGCAGGGCCTTCGGCAAATCTTTTTCGCCGAAGGTGGATGGGTCCACAAAATATCTTCCGGCACTCAATCCTGATCCAGTCCGTACTGCCGCAGAACTTCTGCCGGGGGACCGTTCCAGGTATTGGGGACGTTGCCCGCGTAACCGATATCTTCGATACCCATTTTACTGCTCCAGAAGCCGGAGGCGGTGAGATTGCGCATAAGGGAGAAAAAAGCGATGCCCTGGCTCATACCGGGTTTTTTCCGTTCGGGGTATGCGATATCCTCTACAATTTCGATGCGTTGGGCTGGCTGGAGGTCCACAAATATTTTTCCGAACCTTTTGACAGACTGATTATCGAGCCAGCCGAGGCCACCGCGGAGGGGGGTTTGCATATAGGGCTGGTCTTTTACCATAAATTCGATAAAGTCGGGCACCCCGGCATCCGTAGCACTGCCCGACCGTTCGTCCCGTGGGATGATAATATCTGCGAGTACGGCGATGGTTGCCATCTCGTGCTTGTTGAAGAACTGCTCGGCGAATAACCTGGCATCCCTTTGCTTTTCATATTCGGTACGTCCGAATTGTTCGAAGGCAGGATCTTTTTTGCCTTTGTCATCGGGCGTAGGGAAATCAGATAACTCGGCTGCCCGGACCTGGGGGTGGAGGCCGACGAGGCCGAGCGAGCTCAGGCCTATGCCTTTGAGGATATTTCTGCGCTTCATAAGCGTTAAATTTTAAAGATTACCTGACTTGCGTTCTTCGACAATATGCCGCGAAGCCCTCATGGAAAGGGCGAGGATCGTCCAGGTGCAGTTTTTGTCGCCTTGTGAAACAAACGGTGCGGCATCGGTAACGAAGAGATTTTTCACATCATGTGCCTGCTGCCATTTGTTAAGGGCCGATGTTTTTGGGTCGTTGCCCATGCGTATGGTACCGACTTCGTGGATGATTTCCCCGGGGGCATTGAGGCCGTAATCCTGTTCGGGCCCTGGTTTATCGCCGAGGGGGATACCACCGAGGGCGTGCATGATTTGCTCGAAGGTTTCGTGCATGTGTTTGGCCTGGAGGCGCTCGTAATCCGACCATTTGTAGTTAAAACGGAGCACCGGGATACCAAATTTATCCACAACGTTGGGGTCAATTTCACAGTAATTATCTTCTCTGGGCACTGCTTCCCCTCTTCCGGCCATACCGATATAAGCACCATAAAAGCGTCTGTAATCATCTTTGAGTGCCGCGCCATAACCTCCGGGCTCCCGGCGCTTGCCGTCGCGGTCGGGTACCAGGCCATTGACCCCTTCTATCCCCCAGCCAAAGCCGTATGCCGGCATATCCATACCGCCCCAGTATTCGATGTGGTATCCGCGGGGGAAGTCCAGTTTTTTATTGTCCAGCCACCAGGGAGAGTAAATATGCATCCCGCCAACACCATCTTCATTATAGCGCTGGCGGTCGAGTAACATGGGCACCAGCGCACCGCGCGAGGCGCCGGTAGAATCATGCAGGTACTTGCCCACTACACCGGAGGAATTGGCGAGGCCATCGGGGAAGCGCGGCGATTTGGAATTGAGGAGCAACCTTGCCGATTCACAGGCACTGGCCGCGAGGATGACTATTTTTCCTTTGACGGTCCTTTCTTCCAGGGTGAGCGTATCTACATAGGAAACCCCTGTAGCGAGGCCAGTGCGGGGATCAGTGAGGATTTCCCGTGCCATCGCATGATAAATGGTATACAGGTTTTTGGTTTTCTCCGCTGGTTTGCAGAGGCAGGAAGAAGAGGAAAAATCGGCATAGACCACACAGGAGCGGCCGCATTGGTTGCAATAAAAACAGACCCCCCGGTCGTCATTAATCTTTTTGGTGAGGATGCTCAGGCGGGAGGGAATCGTAGTGACACCCAGCTTTTTATTGCTTTTCTGGATCAGCAATTCGTGTAGCCGGGGTTTGGGGGCAGGAAGGAAGATTGAATCGGGGTCGTTGGGCAGGTTTTCGTTGGTACCAAAAACCCCGATAAGACGATCCACCTCATCGTAGAAAGGGGCCACCTCATTGTAGGAAATAGGCCAGTCTTCCCCAAGCCCGTCAATGGACTTCCGGCGGAAGTCATCGGGGCCGAAGCGCAGGCTGATACGCCCCCAGTGGTTGGTACGCCCGCCCAGCATACGCGAGCGGAACCAGCGGAAATCAGTTCCAGGTACTTTGGTGTATGGCTCGCCGTCAATGTCCCAGCCGCCGTATGCTGCATCGAAATCACCAAAGGGGCGGTAGCGTGTGCCTGCTCCCCTGCGGGGCGATTCATAGGGCCACTTGAGTTGGGTAATATATTTGGGATCTGCCGGATCAAAATGTTGCCCGGCTTCCAAAAGACATACTTTTGCCCCTGCTTTGGTCAATTCATAAACGGCCATGCCGCCGCCCGCACCCGATCCGATGACGATTACATCGAATTCTTTGGGGGCCTCTTTGATCTGAAATTCTGCCATAACTTGTTTTTCCAATAGATTAAGCAAAGCAAAGGGGTTTGTGCGAAAAAAACAAATCTGGAACAGCCTAATTCACCAATTATTTTCAGCTCATCTTCCAGGATGATCCTTGCACTGAGCCTTAGGTAATGCAGTGTCTTGTTTGTACAGAAGACAGCCTCTTCAAAAGGTCATTTGGCAGCGTGCGCTGCATACAGCGGCAAAAGGGACTTTTTACACAACCCCGGTTATATTACCGTTAATAAAAAATTACGAAGGATAAAATTTGGATTCGGATAGGCTTTTCTTACTTTTGGTTTAAATTGCCTGGAATTGACCAAAACACCTGCCATATTCCTGCTCTTGTGTTTTCTATCCTACCACTTTGGATATTATGCCGCCTATTTTTCCAGAAAGGGGAAGGTAGAGCGGGATTGGTTTGAGCGGATTTACAGCCAAACGCCTTCCGGGTTAAAAGAAATGCAACTGGAGATTCCGCTACAGGTCGCCTATATGCCCGACCAGGAGGATTTCGAGGAGTCGAACGGTTCATTTGAAAAAGACGGGATACACTACCGCATCATTAAACAACGGTATAAAAAGGATACGCTGGTTATCGTTTATGTGCCCGATCAGGAAAAAAACCAGCTCAATAATATGGTGGCCCAATGGGCCAAAAGTCTTGCCGCTTCAAATCCCGAAAGTGGTAAGGGCCTGAGTACGGTCAAAGTACCTTATCCGGATTATAACCAGACCGAAGTCGCAGTCCCGGACTTTTCTTTCTCCTCCAGCAGTCAATCCCGTGTTCCGGAATCTTTTTCCACTCCTGTTCCAGTGAAAACGCCGGACCTTTCTTCCCCACCACCAGAATTGGTATGATGTTGTTGTTACGTCCGCCCGGGACGTTTGGGCGGGGGGTGTAGTAAGATGAATTTGGAATGAGGTTGTCTCATACGTATGACGATGTCTCATAAGTACTTTGGCGGCTGGTACCGCCAAAAAGTATTTCGTTAAACGCGGGTTTTGTTGCTTTCACGAAGCAAAATCAACAAAACCCGCGTTTAAAAAAAAATTATTCTGAGGTTGTGTAAAAAGTATTTTGCTGCTTTTGTGAAAGAAATAAAGTTTTGAGTGAACATTTTTTTCATTTATTTTAATTTGTAAAATAAATGAAAACAGAATGTTATTTCGCAGCCTAAGCTGCACACGGTGGCAAAAGGGACTTTTTACACAACCCCGAAATACTTATGTGACAGCGTCGTATCATTAGGAATAGACCGCTTCTATCTTTTGTGCCAGGAAGCAACATAGGACTTTTGCACAACCTCCACCCGCCAGTTTTGATTCCGCAGATATGCTTTATGTGATTTTACCGAACCAAAATGCCCGGACGATCCGTGCAGGTTCGGCGATTTCTACTTTTAATTGACACACATCATGAAAAACAAACTATATACTATTGTTTTTACCCTTCTTTCTTTTTCAGCATCTGCCCAAACACCTGCAGACGGGCTGACGATGAATCACCGGCAGGTCTGCATTGCAGCCCTGTACGGCAATAACGCCTGGGACCAGTACTGGGAAGGCCCGGTAAAAATAACCAATGCCAATATCGGCACGGTAACCCATCAAAGTGCCATGTTGATGGGCGCGGTGGGCCTCACAGAACGGCTCAACCTGATTGCCTCACTGCCATATATTACTTCCCAGGCCAGCCAGGGGCAGTTTGCCGGGCAGCAGGGCATCCAGGACCTCTCCCTGTGGTTGAAATACCGCGTTTTTGACCTGGCGCCGGGTAAGCACAGCTTTAAAGTTTTTGCCCTGGGCGGCCTTTCGGCTCCGGTAAGTAACTATGTGCCGGATTTTCTGCCGTTCTGCATCGGGCTTGGCTCCCGGACTGCAACCGCACGTGCTGTGATAGACTACCAGCTTCCGCAGGGGATTTATCTCACATTAAGGGCTGGTCATACCTGGAGAAGTAATATTTTCATTGACCGCGATGCTTATCAGTTTGATGGTAAGCTCTACTACACCAATGAGGTGCCCATGCCCAATATCGCAGAAGGGGGCGCACTGCTCGGATGGCGCAAAGGCCCCTGGGTCACCGCACTCACCCTGGACCATTTTACCTGCCGCTCTGGCGATGATATCCGGCCCAACGACATGCCCTTTCCCACCAACCTCATGCGTGCAAGTACCGCCGGGATCATGGGAAAATACCAGGGGCAGCACTGGGGGATTACTCTCGCGGCCAGTCAGGTCTTCGCCGGCAGGAATGTCGGGCAAAGCAGGATGCTCCAGGGTGGTTTGCTTTATCTGTTTCAGTATAATACAGGAAAATAAATGCTGCGGGGGGGGTAAAAAAGTCCTGTCGCTGTACGTGGCAAAACAATTGTGTATGCGCGTCCCCGGATTGACAGGTGATGTCTTTTCATTTCGAAACTATTATCATGCTTTTTATATTATGAAAAATTTATATATAAAATCAGATCGCCTTTTCCTTCTGAAAGTCCTTCCACTTGTCTTCCTGCTTGCCTTCTGTAACAAGGAAATTGCCTCTCCTGAGCTGGAGGCCCTTGTCCCGGGCAGCAGCGATCCCAGTGGAGGCCAATGGAAGCCGTTTTTGATTTCGAACGTAGCTGCCCTGAATATACCTGCTCCTGCTGCATTGACTTCGTCTGCCTATCAGGCAGAACTGGAGGCGGTCAGGACTGCACAGGCGGGGGCAGATGCCAGCCAGAAAGCGGGCCTGGCCTATTGGTCGGCAGGAGCAGTATATCGGTGGCAGGAAATTGCCCGGGAGCTCGCGGCGCGCTATAACCTGCCGCCGAAGAGCAATCCGGACGGTACCTACCCCGCGCCTGATCCGAACCGGCCCTGTGATTACCCCAAATTTCCTTTTGCTAACCCCCCTTACGCTTCCCGTGCTTTTGCTTACCTCAGTGTTGCCCAGTACGATGCCCTGGTAGCTGCCTGGAATTTTAAATTCACCTTCAAAAGGCCTGCTGCGGCAGTAAATGACCCACGTATCCAATACCTGAAACCGGCAAGCGGGCTGCCCGCCTACCCTTCCGAAGATGCGGTAGTGGCGGGGGCATCTGTGCAGATTTTAAAAGCGATGTTCCCCTGCGAATCGGAGCAATTGGAAGTAAAAGCGCAGGAACATCTGGAAAGCATTTTGCTGAGCGGGCATTTCACGCGAAGCGACCTCGATGCCGGCGCTACCCTGGGCAGGCAGGTGGCACAAACTGCCCTTGCCCGCGCCGGCAACGACGGGATGCGGAGCGCGGGTAGCCAGGCCCTCACTGGACAATTCATCCAGCAAGCCAAAGCGCGTGGCCTCACCACGCCCTGGACAAGCCAGGAATCGCCTGCGCGTCCTGGTATGCTACCCGGTTTCGGATTGCTCATACCCTGGAATTTCGAGAAAGATGTCCTTCCGGCCCTGCGTCCTGACGCCCCTCCTCTCCCAGGAAGCGACGCCTTTAAAAAAGATATGGACGAGCTGCTCGGATTTACCAAAAAGCTGACGCGGGAACAACACCGTATTGCCAGCTTCTGGTCGGATGGCCCCGGTAGTTATACCCCTCCCGGCCACTGGAACCGTATCGCCGCCGACCTGGCTTACGCTCAAAAACTCAGCGAGCTGCGCACTGCCCGGGTCATGGCCCTTACTACCACCGCAGTAGCCGATGCGGGCATCACCTGCTGGGAGGCAAAATACTACTATATGTACCCTCGCCCTTCCCAGATGGATCAGCGCATCAAAACCGTCGTAGGATTGCCTAATTTTCCTTCGTACACCTCCGGTCATTCCACTTTTTCAGGTGCCGCTGCGACGGTTTTGTCTTATCTTTTTCCACAAAAAACAAATGAATTGCAGGCAATGGCAAAAGAAGCTTCGGAATCCAGAATTTACGGTTGTATCCATTACCGCTTCGATTGTGAAGCCGGCCTGGTCGCTGGTGCAAAGACTGCCAGCTTCGCAGTGGAGCGTGGCAAAAAAGACGGCGCTCCTCAGTGAGCATAGTGAACTCCGGGGTTGATTTTTTTGTTTTATGTTTATATTCGCATCCTATCGGCACAAGTACTAAATAACCATTTGTAGAGGCTGTCTAAAAAGTCATATCGCTGTAACGGGTACAAAAATTTATGTTGAATGCAGATCGAAAATCAATTTTCACAAAAGAAAATCTGATTTCCGACCTGCGCGTCCGGGTAGTAAAAGTTACTGCCAGGGGCGAGGCATCGAGTTTGTATGGCCTTCAAATTATATCTTTTTAGACAGCCCCATACTCTTATGAGACACCGCCTAATGATATACCGGAGGCTTTTACACAACCCCTCCGAATGCGCTCTGAGACTGCGGCATTATCGCTGCGCGTAATCATTTACTTATCCTCACAAAATTTACGACATTAAAAAAACGGATACGATGATGAAAAAAATCCCTTTTCTTTTGCTGGCAGTATTTTTGCTTAACTCCTGTGTCACTAAAAAAAATTACGATGCAATGCTGGGGGCACGGGATGAACTTGCGCTACAGCTCGAGCGCATGAAAATTGCTTCCGAAACCTGTGAAGCAGACAAAGCCCGGCTCCAGAACGAACTTACTGCGCTGCGCACTAACCTGCGCGATCGGGAGAATGAGCTTATTACGCGCAATACCGAACTGCTCAATGAGCGCAACCGGTCTGGAATGCTGGAGCAGCAGCTCGAGTACTTCAAAACCAACAATGCCAACCTCCTGGACCGCCTCGCAGACCTTTCTGTCCTCAGCAAGACCGGTGCGGAGAATATCAAAAAATCCCTGGAAGCCATTGATAAACAGACTACTTATATCCAGGACCTGACCTCCGCTATCCAGCGCAAGGATTCACTCGCCCTCAATCTGGTGATGAACCTGAAACGCTCTCTGGCGGATGTCAATGATGAGGATGTAACGGTCGAAGTCCGTAAAGGGGTAGTCTATATCTCCCTGTCCGACCGCATGCTCTTCCGCTCGGGCAGTGCTGATATCAGCCCGCAGGCCGAAACTGTACTGAGCAAGATTGCCAAAGTACTGAACGATTATAAAGAGCTGGAAATATTGGTAGAAGGCCATACCGACAGCGTTCCGATCGCCAATGCCTGTGTGTCGGACAACTGGGACCTCAGTGCGAAGCGTGCAACTTCCGTCGTACGGAACCTCCAGCGCCGTTATGGCGTTGACCCTAAGCGCATGACGGCAGGCGGATGCTCCGAATACCGCCCTAAAGCGACCAATGCGAATGAAGATGGCCGTCGGGCCAACCGCCGCACCGAGATTGTAATCCTGCCCAACCTCGACCAGTTTTTCCAACTGCTGGAGCCTAAATAAAGATTATGGACACTGCCCAATTGCGCGTTACAACCGAACTGATCGCCCATGATTTTGCTATCGAAAATGCAGAAGGGGAAATTACAGAAGCACAACTACTGGAAATATTGGCAGGGCAAATCGAAGTCCTCATCGAGCGGAAGATGGAGTTTCTTTTGAGCCTCCTTTACCGCCTCGATATTGATGAGCGGAAAGTGGATTTTGCCCTGTCCCCCTTTTCTCCCAAACCTCCGCATGTCGCAATTGCCGAGCTGGTCCTGGAGCGCCAGAAACAGCGCGCCTTTACGAAAATGAGCTATAAGCCTCCGGTCCTGGGTAGCGAGTGGGAGGCTTTCTAAAGGCCTAAAAAGTGCCGTAAATGTTGATTAAGACCAAGGGGATCGTGTTCAGGACGGTCAAATACGGGGACTCCGGTGTCATCGCGGACATATATACGTCCGAAAAGGGTTTGCAACAATACTACCTCCGGGGGCTGCGCAGCGAAAAATCGCGTATGAGGGCTGGTTTGTTGCAGGTGATGTCTATCCTCGATATGGAAGCATATTGCAGGGCGGATAAAACCCTGAACAATATCCGGGAGGCACGCCCCGGATATGTCTATCAGACGCTCCCCTTTGACGTCAGGAAAGGTGCCGTGGCCCTGTTTATGGCAGAAGTAGCCCGAAAGACTATCCGGGAGGTAGAGCCTAACGCACCGCTGTTTGATTTCCTTTGTACGTCGCTCATCGCACTCGATCAGGCACAGGGGCAATTCGCCAATATCCATTTGTATTTTCTCGTACACCTGAGTGCGTATCTTGGCTTCGCCCTTAGCGATGGCTACTCGGAAACAACCCCCTGCTTTGATCTTCAGGAGGGGGGGTTTATGGCATCGAATCCTCATAACCCCTATCTGCTCGACCCCACCCTCAGCTATTCCCTTAGCTTGTTGCTGGCATGTCCTATTGAAAAATCCGGCGAGGTCCCCATGGCCCGTAGCAGCCGCAACCTCCTGCTGACAAGGCTCCTGCAATACTATCAACTGCACGCCGGCCAACTTTCAGATATACAATCACATCGCATCCTGCAGGAGGTTTTTTGAGCAGTGTACAGAGCGTAGCTGCAACGTTACTCTTTTACTGAAAGCAGCCTTGTTTGACGCCGCTGTATGCCATACTTCCTCAAAAAGCTTTTGTGTGGACGAAAATAGCTTACATTCCGGTATTCCGGCCTGTCGAAGCAAGTCCGGTAATTTCAAAAAAACCCCTGTTTTTTTTCGTTGGATACAGCCGTATGGGCAGTATCTTTGTTATTTGATAGTGTAGTGTGCGAATAATGGCCATTTCCGGTCAGCGAACGCATGCCACTGCAATGCCTGGAAAAGGGCGGCATCTAATATTCGCGAACAATCCCGTGTTTGAGGGGAAAAACCAACCACAAAACTATGCAAAAGCTATCTTTCATTTTATCTGTTGCGATGATATCCGTTGCGAGCTGCACGCTCTCGGCTCAGGCTCAGGCAGTGACCCATACCCTTCCTGCCCTGCCTTATGCTTATAACGCGCTCGAGCCGTACATTGACGCACAGACGATGGAAATCCACTATGCCCGCCACCACAATGCTTATGTCACCAACCTGAACAAAGCCCTCGCCGGCACACGTTTCGCCCCTATGGCCATGAACGATCTGCTTCTCCGGGCAGGGGTTGCCGGCGATGCCATCCGGAATAATGGCGGTGGACATTACAACCACACATTATTCTGGAATATCCTTGGGACAAACCAGCCTTTTGATCCCCAATCGGAAGTGGGCAGGGCAGTCGTGCAAACCTTCACCAGCTATGATAGCCTCCGCACCTTGATGAACAATGCCGGTGCCACCCGTTTCGGATCGGGCTGGGCATGGCTCTATCTGACACCAGAAAAAAAGCTGGCCGTTTGTTCTACCCCCAATCAGGATAATCCAATGATGGATATCAACCCCCATCGGGGTATCCCGATTTTGGGTATTGATGTTTGGGAACATGCCTATTACCTGAAATATCAGAATAAAAGGGGCGATTACCTCGGGGCAATCTGGAATGTAATCAACTGGAAGGCGGTCAACGAAAATTATAAAGCTGCCCTTGCAGACCCCTTCCTGAAAGTGATCGAAAAAGACGCATGGAAAGAACTCAAGGCCTTCCACAGCGTAATGTCCACGATCTTCCATCCGGCCGAGAAAGGGGATTTTGCACCCATCCGGAGTCGCTCCGGGGAAATGCTGGCTATGGCTAAAAAACTACAGGCAGCACCAATCCCTGCTTCCTTTGCCACACCTGCAATGCAACAGGAAATCGCCAGTCTGGTAAGTGGTGCGGATGCCCTGGACAAATTAGTACAGAAAAATAAGCCCGATGAGGTAGTGATGAAGCGTCTGAACAGCCTGCACGATGTTTTTCATAATATCCAGGGGCTTTGTACCGATTGAACCCTGTAACGGATTTTACCATAGGTTCGAAAGAAATATAAAATAAAATGTGGGGTACAAAAGCATTTCAAAACCATTCCCCTGCTTTACGTATCTCTTCAACTGAAAAAGCATAGTTTGTGATCAAATACCAACGGTGGGTACTGGAGAATGGCCTGCGCGTGCTGGTGCACGAAGACCACAGCACGCCGATGGCCGCGGTATCCGTATTATATGATGTCGGCTCCAAAGATGAGCAAGCGGATAAAACAGGTTTTGCCCATCTCTTTGAACATCTGATGTTCGGTGGCTCTGCCAACATCCCCGATTATGACGAGTGGATGCAAAAGGCAGGAGGGGAAGATAATGCGTTCACCAACAATGACGTGACCAATTTCTATGCGCTGCTGCCTGCCGAAAACCTGGAGCTTGCACTTTGGCTGGAATCTGACCGGATGCTAAGCCTGAATTTCAGCAAGAAGTCTCTGGACGTGCAGCGCAAAGTAGTAATCGAGGAGTTTAAAGAGACGTGTCTGAACGAGCCTTATGGAGACGTCTGGCATCATATTTCCGACCTTGCCTACAAAGTACACCCTTACCGTTGGCCGGTGATTGGGCTTTCTCCCGAGCATGTCGCTGCTGCGAGGTTGCGCGATGTAGAGGATTTTTTTTACCGGTTTTACCGGCCCAACAACGCTGTGCTGGTGGTCAGTGGGAAAGTGTATGCGGAGCAGGTACGTAAATTGGCCGAAAAATGGTTTGGGGATATCCCTCCGGGCAGTATTCCGCAGCGCGTCCTTCCGCAGGAGCCCCCGCAAGAGGCCTACCGTAGAAAAGTGCACCGTGCCAAAGCTCCGGTGGATGCGCTGTATATGGCTTTTCACATCCCCGACCGTGCGGCGCCGGGGTTTTATCCTGCAGATTTGCTTTCTGATGTGTTGTGCAATGGCCCCTCTTCCCGCTTGTTTCGCCATTTGTATAAAGAACAAAAATTATTTTCGCAGGTGGACAGCTATGTAGTCGGGCAATTTGAACCCGGCCTGCTGCTCATAGAAGGTAAATTGTCCCGTGGTATTTCCCTGGAACAGGCAGAAGAAGCCGTTTGGAAGGAAATCCATGAAATTCAGCGCAATCCGATACCCGAAAAGGAACTTCAAAAATGGAAAAACAAGGCTGAAAGCAATCTCGTTTTCTCGGAGCTCACGGCAATGAGCAAGGCACTGAATCTCTCGTATTTTGAAGCACTGGGCGATGCCGATCGCATCAATTACGAAACCGACCTTTACAATGGGCTCAGCGCGGAGCAAATCCACCAAAGCGCCAACGAACTGCTATGTGAAAAGAACTGCTGTACACTGCATTATGAAGCTATTGCGTAGTGCAACGATCGCATTTTAGGTAAAGAAAGCGGCAAGATCCAATAAGCTTATTGCGAGATGGGGGTCGGTATAGCGGGAAAAAATGTGCTATTTTTGACCCGCACAAAGCGGCTTTCTGAGGGAATATAGCCCACCGCCATGCGACCGAAAAAAGGTGCAGTGTGGGCACGAGGAACTATTTTTATTCCGCGATGCGCTTGTCGCAATAAGTCAATCGAGATGTACACTACCATCGTTTCTACCACAGTCCTTGCAGAAAATCTGGACAACCCGCAATGGGTAATTATTGATTGCCGTTTCAGACTGAACGACACCGAATTTGGGCGTCGGGCTTATGGAGCGCAGCATATCCCCGGTGCGTTCTATGCTCATCTGGATCATGACTTATCGGGGCGGGTAGTCAAAGGGCAAACCGGCAGGCATCCGCTGCCCGACCCGGAGGTTATTGCCCATACATTCTCCTCCTGGGGGATAGGTCCAGGGGTACAGGTGGCAGGATACGACGATATGGGCGGTGCGATGGCTGCAAGGCTCTGGTGGCTTTTGCGGTGGTTGGGCCATTCTTCCGTGGCTATACTCGACGGAGGTATCGCACAGTGGGAGGCAGAGGGTCGGCCATTGGTTAAGGAAATCCCCCAAGCCCGGCCAGGGGAATTTGTGCCCAGGGTGAATGGTGCGCTTGCCGTCAATGCCTCTACGGTTGAGCATTTATCGTCAGATCCGGCAACCGTTATAATAGATTCAAGGGCAGCAGAGCGCTATAGCGGGGAATTCGAGCCGATAGACCCGGTTGCCGGGCATATCCCCGGAGCCGTTAACTTGCCCCACTTTTTCAACGTAGGTCCTGATGGCAGGTTCCTACCCCCGGAAGTAATCCGGGAAAATTTTTTGCAGGTGCTGGAAGGTCGCGAAGCAGCCCAAAGTATTCTCTATTGTGGTTCAGGGGTTACTGCTGCTCACAACTTAGTGGCTATGGAATACGCTGGCCTGCACGGCGCGAAACTCTATCCGGGCTCCTGGAGCGAATGGATTACTGACCCCGCACGCCCGGTGGCGCATTCCTGATCAGAACACTGCTTCCGCGATGCGCCGGATAGTCTCGGCATCGCCCATGGTATAATAATGCAGGCAAGGTACGCCTGCTGCCTTAAGTTCTTTAGACTGTGCTACGCACCATTCGATACCTGCCTGCCTGCGGGCTTCGGCACTGGATGCACTGCCCACCGCTGCCACCAGGTCGGTCGGCAGGTCCACAAAGAAGTGCCGGGGGATAGAACTGAGCTGGTGCAGCTTGGTAATCGGCTTCAGCCCGGGCACGATTGGCACCTGTATGCCGACTTCCCGGCACTTTTGCACGTAGTCGAAATAATGCTTATTATCGAAAAACATTTGGGTGACGATAAAATGTGCCCCCGCATCCACTTTTGCTTTGGTATAGGCAATATCAATTTCCATATTGGCCGCTTCAAAATGTTTTTCGGGATAGCCTGCAATACCAATACAAAAATCCGTTTTTTGTCCTTTTTCGATGCCGACATCCAGGTAGCGCCCATTGTTCATGTCAACGATCTGGCGCACCAAATCTACTGCAAATTCATGCCCGCCGGGTTCGGCGACGAATTTCCCTTCAAATTGCTGACCGTCGCCCCGCAAAGCCAGTACGTTGTTGATATTCAGAAAGTGTAAGTCAATCAGTGCATTCTCCGTGTCTTCCCGCGTGAACCCACCGCAAATGAAGTGCGGGACTGCGTCCACCCCATACCGGTGCATGATGGCCGCACAAATCCCAACCGTGCCTGGACGTTTCCGGATGGCTGTCTTTTCGTAATACCCACTGGAATGGCGTACATAGACAAATTCCTCCCGGTGGTAGGTTACATCTATGAATGGGGGCCTGAACTCCATCAGGGGATCCAGCACTTTGAAAATATCCTGCATACTGCCCCCCTTGAGGGGCGGAAGGATTTCAAATGAAACCAGGGTCTGTCCGGCTGCTTTTTCGAAATATTCGGTGACGCGCATGAAAGTGGTATTTTTTAGCTACGCAAAGGTACAAATTGACCGGAGATTTCCTTTCCTGGCATGCCAACTGATAAAAATCATTCTTTTTCTCCTTGCAGTTCGCCCCGGTATCGAGTATATTGAGCTTGTTTCGACGGAATTATCGTGGGTAAAATGATTTTCCTTCCCGTCGGTCCGCCGCAGCAAGTTCAATCCTCAAAAAGCGTGTACATGAAAATTCTTTTTGTGCTTGGCCTATCCGGCTGCCTGTTTACCCACCTTTATGCGCAGCAACCAATGGGGGCATTGGATATTGTCCGGAAAGCGGACGAAAAGGTCAGGGGAAAGACTAACGTGGCCGAAATGAAGATGACTATCGTCCGACCATCCTGGAGCCGGGAGGTGACGATGAAGAGTTGGGGCAAAGGGGAAAACCTGGCGTTGATTCTGATTACAGGCCCGGCACGGGATAAGGGAACGGCTTTTCTGAAGCGCGATAAGGAAATATGGAACTGGCAGCCCACCATTGACCGCGTCATCAAGCTCCCGCCATCCATGATGATGCAATCCTGGATGGGCTCGGATTTTACAAATGATGACCTGGTAAAAGAATCTTCGGCCATCAATGATTACACCCACCGGATAATCGGGGGTGAAAAAATCGAAGGCCGGGAATGCTATAAAATTGAAATGGTGCCCAAAGAAGAGGCTGCTGTCGTATGGGGCAAAGTGATTGTGTGGATAGATAAAAAAGATTTCATCCAGATGCAGGCGGCGTTTTATGACGAAGATGGTTTTCTGGTCAATACAATGTACGGAAAAGATATCAAAATCCTTGGCGGTAAATTATTGCCGGGCAGGATGGAGGTGGTCCCTGCGGACGAACCGGGGAAGAAGACCATCATCGAATATCTTCGCCTGGAATTCGACCGGCCGATTGACGATGCTTTTTTTTCCATGCAAAATATGAAACGCGTGAATTAAAACCCATATCATGTTTATCCAACTGGCCTGGAGAAATATCTGGCGCAATAGACGGCGCACGCTCATCACTGTCGCATCTGTACTTTTTGCGGTACTCTTCTCTACTTTGATGGAATCGTTGCAGAAAGGGGCATGGGGGTATATGATCGGCAACGTCGTCAATTTCTTTACTGGTTATGTACAGGTGCACCGGAACGGGTACCAGGAGGAACAGAGCCTGGACCTGGCCTTCCTTCCCGGGGAGGCTGCCGATGCGGGCAAAGTACAGGAGGGGGTGAAAGATGTACTGCCGAGGCTGGAGTCTTTCGCCCTCGCCTCCACCGGGGCCAATACGATGGGGGTAATGGTTACCGGTATAAAACCCGATGCGGAACATGGGATGACGAAAATCCGGGACCGCCTGGAAGCGGGCAGGTTTATTGAAGATTCTGACCGTCAGGTGCTTATCGCTGCGGGTATTGCCGAGCATCTTCAACTTCGTCCAGGCGATACGCTGCTTCTGATCAGCCAGGGATATCACGGTGTCAATGCCGCTGCAAAATATCCGGTGAAGGGGATTATCCGCTATCCCTCTCCAGATCTCAACCGTCTGTTGGTATTTCTGCCGCTGAAGGAAGCCCAGTGGTTCTATGGGGCAGAGGGCATGGTCACGTCCCTGGTGTACCGCCTGGAGAGCGAAACATCCCTTCCTGCTGTCGTGGGTCGGCTGCGGAAGGCATTACCGGAAGAAGATTTTGAAGTGCTGGACTGGCGGCAGATGCTGCCCGACCTCCTCGAAGCCCAAAAACTCGATAGTGTGGGGAATATCATCGTTTATATAATATTATATATGATTATCGCCTTTGGCCTGCTGGGTACAATTTTGATGATGATCCGGGAGCGCCAGTACGAGTTTGGCCTGCTGATTGCTCTTGGCATGAAGCGATGGAAACTGGGGGCGGTAGTCTGGCTGGAGGTTATTTTCCTGGGTATGCTGGGCGCATTGGCCGGCATCCTTAGTGCTATGCCGGTCGTGGCGTATCTCAGACGCTACCCGCTGAGGTTTTCGGGAGGCTACTCAGAGCTCCTGGAGCAATTTGGCTTCGAACCGATTTTTCCAGCCCTGTTCTCGTTCGATATTTTCTTTGCCCAGGCGATGATCGTACTCGGTATTACTGCCGTGCTGGCTTTTTTTCCTTTCTGGAAAATCAGTCGCCTTCGTCCTGTTGAGGCAATGCACAGCGGGTAAACAGAGATGCCAGCTACCGCACGCGCGTATTTATTCGGCAGGTAAAAAATTTCGTCTATGCTTCTGATTCTTGCCTGGAGAAACATTTGGAGGAACCCTACCCGCAGTCTGGTCGTCCTGGGTGCAATTGGAATGGGTATCTGGGCTGCCCTGTTCATGACTGGTTTTGCGACGGGTATGGTGCGCGGGTACATTGAGGGTAACATTGCTACTGTGGTGGCACATATCCAGATTCATCATCCCGAATATGAACAGGAAAAAGAGGCCAAATTCAGTATTCCGGGGGTACCCACCTTATTGGGGGCTATGGAAAAAGATGCTGGGGTAAAAGCCTGGAGCGCACGCACCCTGGCGGGCGGGATGATTAGTTCTGCGAAGGCTTCCAGGGGGGTCACCATCAAAGGGATCGTCCCCGGCAAGGAGGCCCTGACCAGTAAAATAAAAGAAAATATTACGGAAGGGGCTTATTTTGAGTCAGGACGGAAATTTCAAATCCTTTTAGGGTCAAAGCTCGCCGGCAAACTCAAAGTGGGCCTGCGCAACAAGGTTGTACTCACTTTCCAGGACATGGAGGGGAATATCACTACCGGGGCGTTCCGCATCAGTGGCCTTTTCACTTCCAACAACTCGGTGTTTGACGAAACCCAGGTATTCGTCCTGCAGGAGGATTTGGCAGGACTCCTCGTGGGAGGTATGGAGGGGCTTCCCGTCCCCGTCCATGAAATTGCCATCATGTGCGCCGATCCGGGAAACGTGAGCGTAGTTCAACAGCAAATTCTGAAACGTTTTCCGGGCGTAGCTGTAAAAAGCTACCGGGAGATTGCCCCTGAGCTTGAGCTTTACGAGCGTCAGATCAATTTTGTTTCCCTGGTTTATCTTGTCATTGTGATGCTCGCGCTGGTCTTTGGCATTATTAACACTATGCTGATGTCGGTACTTGAGCGCTATCGCGAGCTGGGTATGCTAATGGCTATCGGGATGAACAAGGCCCGTATTTTCGGGATGATTGTGCTGGAAACCTTGTTGCTCACCATCGCTGGTGCTCCTTTAGGCGTAGCTGCGGGTGCCCTCACCATCCATTATTTTTCAATCAATCCCCTTGATCTTTCTGCCTTTGCCGACAGTCTAAACCAATATGGCCTGGGCACGCGGATTTATTTCGCAATGAACCCCTACGTATATAGCCAGACCACCGCTCTTTTAATCCTCACCGCTTTTGTTTCCGCGCTTTACCCGGCCCTCCGGGCAATACGGCTCAAACCCGTTGAGGCCATACGAAAAATATAATGCCATGTCTGTCATCCAGATCGCTCAAGTCTATAAAATTTACGATGCGGATAAAATCCCGGTCAAGGCCCTCAACGGTATTGACCTGAATATCCTGGCCGGCGAATTCACTGCAATTGTAGGCCCTTCAGGCTCTGGAAAAACTACCTTGCTGAATATCATCGGGGGCCTGGACCGACCCAGCGCCGGTCACGTCCAGATTGGGGAAGTAGATGTAGATGCCCTTTCGGATGGCCGTCTCATTGATTTTCGTCGGGACCATATTGGGTTTGTTTTTCAGTCGTACAACCTCATCCCTGTCCTTACCGCCCTGGAAAATGTAGAGTTTGTGATGTTGTTACAAAAGCGGGGTCGCCAGGAGCGGCGTCAACGGGCGATAGAATTACTGAAAGCCGTAGGTCTTGAAGATAAGATGGGCAAGCGGCCGTCGGAACTCTCCGGAGGTCAGCAGCAGCGTGTGGCCGTGGCCAGGGCACTAGCTTCCAAACCTGCTTTTATCCTCGCCGACGAACCTACTGCCAACCTCGACTCGGCTGCAGCATCCAATTTACTGGATATCATGGCAAAACTCAATCGGGAAGAGGGAATTACGTTCGTATTTTCTACCCACGACCAAAGGGTCATTGACCGTGCGCGAAGGGTCGTCACCCTGGTGGATGGCGCGATTGCCTCTGATATGATCAAATCTGATCCGGTCGTATGAAGATATGGGAAATCATAATACTGGTAACGGCCTGCTGGGCGTATTCCTGCCCTTTTGCGCAGGGCCAGGACCCGGATTCGCTTTCCGGGGAGATCGCTGTTGCCGAAGCCGCCCCTGCAAAGTGGCAGGTGAGGGGATACATGAAAAACTTGCAGAACTGGATTTTCTTTACGAGTGGTCCGGAAACACAATTTTTGCAGGATGGGCTTCTGCACCAGCGCACCAATCTCCGCTGGACACCGGGTCAGGGGGTAACATTTGCTGCCGATGTGCGCACCCGGGTCTTTTTGGGGGATTTGGTGAAACAAGAACCCGGCTACGCCACAAGGATAGAAGAATCTGCTAATGATGTAGCGGATCTTTCCCTCGTACTGCTGGATCAGCCGTCGTGGGCTGTACATACGATGCTCGATCGCCTGTACATAGAGGTCAACCGCGAAAAATGGGAGATCCGCCTTGGGCGTCAGCGGATTAACTGGGGTATTGGCACGGTCTGGAACCCCAACGATATCTTCAATGCTTTTGCCTTTACCGACTTCGACTACGAAGAACGGCCCGGGAGCGATGCGTTGCGGGTACGTTATTTCACTGGGTTTGCATCGAGCGTGGAAGTAGCCATTAAAGCTTTTGACCGATGGGAAAATGCAGTAGCCGCAGGCTTATGGAAATTCAATTTCCGACAGTTCGATTTCCAGTTACTGGCAGGATATGCCCGTCGGGATTTCGTTCTGGGAGCGGGATGGGCGGGTAACCTTGGCAACGCGGGTTTTAAGGGGGAATTCAGTTATTTTACCCCCCTACACAGAACGGGAAGCCATGCTTTTGCCCTTACATCGTCGGTGGATTACTCAACGGGCAAAAACCTCTACTTGCAGCTTGGCTATCTGTACAACAGCCAGGGGGCTGCCCAGGGCCCTGCAGATGGGATATTTGCGTTTCAGCTCTCGGCAAAAAACCTTTACCCCTACCGGCATGCCCTTTTTATACAGGGCAGCTATCCTTTCTCGCCCTTGCTCAACGGCGGTTTGGCTGCAATCTATAGCCCCGTGGAAGCCAGGGCCCTTTTTTTGAACCCCATTGTAACGATTTCTGTTGCGCCAGACTGGGACCTCGACCTTGTAGGACAAATCGTTGCGGGCCGCAATGCCGGCCAGGCATTTGAAAGCCCGCTTCAGGCTGTTTTTATACGGACTAAATTTAGTTTTTAGGCATTCGACTTACTGCCGCTGGAATTATCGAGTGGTCCAAATGGCCTTTTGCCCTACGTCACTGACCCCTCGCAACGAGTCTATGCTTTTTTCCCGGCCAGAATGATATACTGATAGTCCAGCGCGGTATCATTGCTTTGCAGGATTTGAAAACCTGCGCTTTCGAGTTCTTCCTCCACCTGAAACTGGGGTACGCGGATATCCATTTTAGGGCCCAGGGAGGAGCGTTTTTTCTTAAAGTCAATGATCAGGATTTTTCCATTTGGCCGGATTCCATTTGACAGTTTTTTGAGATAAGCCACGCGGTTATCAATATACATATAGGTATTCACGATCAGTACGATATCCACTTCTTCGGGTTTTAAACGGGCGTCTTTGGCTTCTGCAAGACGGGGTTCCAGTCTTTGGGCAACTTCGGGAGCGAGTTCGACCTGACGGATACTGTCGAGATAATTGACAAATCTGGGTTCAATATCTATAGCGATGACTTTTTTGGCCAGGGGGGCAAGCCGAAGCGCGAAAAAACCTGATCCGGCCCCGATATCGGCGATGGTTTTGTCTCCGATATCGCCCAGGAGATTGATCACCACTTCCGGCTTTTGCCATATTACGCGATTGGTGTGTAAATAATCTTCTTGAAGCCCGGGAAGGGGTAGGGTATCCGATGATTGAACGATCGGTACATCGTTGGGCACGCGACTGGTTTTCTTACACCCGGTACATACCGACAGTAAGGCCAGAAAAATGCCTGAAAATATCCATTGCCTCATAAGTTATTTTCTTTCTTCATTGCCCTGCAAAAAACAGGGCATTGGAAAACAAGAATTTTCCATTTTCCCAGAAAGCGCGGTAAAGCGGGTTGTCCACTAAATAGACGACACTGCCAGCCCCTTTGCGTTCAAGGGCAAAAACAACTGTATTTTTCTGGGCCTCTTTAGCCCTGGCCCCTGCAAAACCGGAGACCATTAATTTTTCTCCAATGATGCCGACGTTATCTGCATTTTTGAGTGGCTGATAGGCGCTGTTGCTCGTTTTGAGGGAGAAATACGACGATGTAAGGCCATAGGCAAGTGGATGGGTGACATCCATTTTGATTTTGAAGATAGCTCCGGGGATCATATCCTGGATTTCCCGGCGTTCTCTATCGCCATATTCATAGAAGCGTTCTTCCAGGGCACGTTGGCCGGAGGTTCTGGCGGCATCTTTTTTTGCATCTTCGGTAGCAAAAGCGGTAAGGGCATAGCCTTTTCTGTCTTGTAAAGCTGCCAGCGCATCGCCGATGGCGATAAGCTTTCCTCCGGCATTGACCCAGCTTCCGATTTTCTCCCAGGCGGCATCTGCAAGCGAGTAGCGTCCTTCCGGCATAATGAGCACATTATACTTGCTCAGGTCGAAGCGGTCAATACGGGAGGCATCGAGGACAGTTACCGGATACTGGAGGTTTTGTTCAAAGAAATACCATACCTGCCCGAATTCGTTACCGAAGGTCTGGTCGCCCGAAAGGACGGCAATATTGGGTTTTTTTATAAAAGTATAGGAACTTGAGCCGAGATCGCTACCGCTTTCTGCAAAACCGGAATAGACGGGTATGATTTCCTGTGCCATTTCTATGGCGATTGCCTTGATTTTTTGATCGAAGGCATCGCCCATTTTGCGGTTATCTGCACGGGTGATAATCAGGGTGCCCCGGTCGAATGCTTTTCCATCCAGGGTGAGCGGGGTATTGGCGAAACGCACTTTGATATCGTGCCGCAACACTGTAGCCAGGAAGTGTGCATGGGCGAGTGCATTCCACCGCAACAGATAGGCGTATGGGGCCTGGGATTCTGAAGCCGGCACTGGCTTGGCAAAAGCATACTTTTCTGTGGGGTCGAGGCGTTGTTTTCCCGCATAGGTTTCCAGGCCATAAGCGTAAGGGAGGGACCAGCCGGTAATATCATAGGTCAGGGAGTCCACCACGACTGCTTCCGGGTCGAGGAGGATCTGGGCCATCGTTCCGCGGGGTTGATATGCGCTGATGACGAGGTCGTCGGGCTCTACTTTTAGGGTGACCTGCTGCCCATTTTGATAGTCGTAGGCGGCCAGAGAAGTTATTTTGCCTGCCCGGCCATATTTGATGTGGTTGAGGTCGAGAATTTGGCAAAAGGCTTTGATACGGGCCGGGGGGTTCGTACCTTTCACCACATACGTTTTATATGCCCCTGGGGGATTGGTACGGGCACGCCTGAAGAAGTCGGCAAAATTCTGGTTGAGGGCCTGGGTATGCAGTGCGCCGGTTTCGATAGTGGCCAACACTGAAGCGGTATGGTGTGCCACGCGGTCGGCGAGGGTCAGCGTATCTCCGTTTCGGAGCAGGACAGCCCGCCCTGCACCAATACCACCCTGTTCATACGTCATTCCGATAGCACCATTGAAAGTCGGGTAGGTATCCCCATAACTGGGATATAGCAAATCGAAGACTTCCCGGGAGAAATAGAGCCAACCCTGGCTATCGAAAACCCTGGCATTATTTTTACCTACGGTCAACTGGAATGCACGCTGCCACGGGGTGATATATTCGTGATAAGGTTGTGCGGCAGGGGCAAAATAATAGGGGCTGTTGTACCCTTGCTCATGGATATCCACATGGATATGGGGCAACCAATCGTTGTATTTGGCCATACGTTGCCGGCTTTCGATCTGGGTTTGCCAGGCCCAGTCGCGGTTGAGGTCAAAATAATAGTGATTGGGCCTTCCACCGGGCCAGGGCTCCTGATGTTCGCGGGATTCCGGGCGCGGATCGGGCATGGCATTGGCGACCATACGGTACCAGCTGGAATATCTGGCTTGTCCATCGGGATTGATGCAGGGGTCAATAATTACCACGGTATTTTTCAGCCATTGCTGGGTGCGTTCGTTCCGCGTATCTGCCAGTGCATGTAATACGGCCATTGCACTTTCCGAGCCTGCAGCTTCGTTGCCGTGGACGTTGAAACTGATCCAGAGGATACCTGGTTCGAGGCGGGGGTCAACGTCTCCTTCCAGTACCCCTGCGCGGCGGAGGTTATTGACCCGGATTGCTTCGAGCCTGGCCAGGTTCTCCGGCGTAGAGATAAATGCGAGCAAAAGGGGCCGTTGTTCATTGGTACGGCCATATTCGATAAGTTGAATATTGGGGCTGTTTGCAGCTACATGCCGGACGTAGCCCACGATCATTTCATGAGGGGTAAACTGCTGGCCTAACTTGTGCGGAAGGAATTCATCCGGTGATTTGAGCTGTGCCCAAAGGTCCTGGGAGAGGGTGCAGAATACGCATACAGACAGAATAAGCCATGTTTTACTACCCATCATACTGTTTTTTGGTTTTAAAGTCCCAATTACGGAAAAATGCTTTGTTTTTCAAAGTTTGTGGCAGCGATTTAGCACTTTAGGGGCTACCCCCCGTTTTTTCACCTCTTAGTCTATCCTTTATGGGGCAGTCCAGGCATTATACGCCTTTATAATTGGTTTTTTGTATTAATTCGGAATAAAACCTTGCACTTTTTTTTAGCGGAATTCCAAAATGCTTTGCATTTTTGCTAAAAAAGTAAGGAGACTATGCCAAAGAAGAAAGAAGTCAAGAAGAAGGTACGCACCCGTGAGGAAGAGCAACTGCCGGAAGACAAGCTCAAGCGGAAAAAGATGGCCCGGGAGAAAGAAAAATACCAAAACCCCCGCAACTGGCTGCTTTTGGGCGAAGAAGATTACGCCTGAAGACCTTTTTCTTCCAGTGCTGCAGCCCGGATTGTAGCGACAAGATAGTTTAATCATAAAGTAACCGCGTTTTTTTATTAAAAATCAGCGTTTAGTCTTTTCTTTGCCCTCGTTTAACGGTGGTGCAAGTGTCTTCATCTTGCCTTTGGTCAATTGCAGAATGTTCAATTCCAGGAAATGACAGTTCCCGAAATCTTATCTCAACCCCATGCCGTAAAAGTTTCGCCTGGTGAGTTTGAAGCCCATAAACACTGGTACCCCAAAGCCCAGCACGCGACCATCCACACTTCCCTCGCGTTCTTTTTCAACCTGAGCCTCGAGCGTATCGTCAGCAGGTATTGCCACTTGCACCCAAAGGTACGGCCGGATGCGCTCAAAGCCCTTCTTAAATACGATTGCCGTCACTTTCTATGGGCAGGCGCCGACTTGCTGAACGTCACTTCTGCAGGGGGCAAACGGCAGATGGTCATTATCGAAAATAATTCCTGCCCATCCGGGCAAAAGTCTATGCCCTTATTGGAGGACAACCAGGAACAGGGCAGCTATCGCAGGCTGATCGAACGCACTTTCCTGCCTTATGTACAGCGCCGACGCTCCACTGTTCAGGGTGGCCTCGCCGTACTCTACGACAAAAATTTTATGGAGGTCTCGGGCTATGCCGCCGTGATTGCAGATGTTTTTCAGGAACCAGTCTTTTTTGTCCCTTGTTTTCAGGACGAAACCGACCCTGCGACGCGGTTTACCGATGGTATCCTCGAAGTAAGGGGCCGGGACGGTGCCTGGCATCCCATACGGGCGGCATTCCGCTATGTTACCCAACGACCATGGAGCCGCATCCCCCTACACACCAAAACCCGTATTTTGAACCCCATGCTCGCCTGCCTGGCAGGTGGGCGCAATAAGATGGTGGCAGCCAAAGCCTACGATATTTTTAATGCCGAATTAGAGGAATGTGGGCTAAAAATAAATACCCCTCAGACCATCTGGGACGTCAGTAAAGAAGAAATACCCCTTTGGGTCAGAAAAATGGGTGGGCAGGCCGTGATCAAAATCCCATACAGCAATGCAGGTCAGGGGGTTTTCACCATTATCCACGAAAGAGAGCTGGAGGCTTTCATGAAAATGGATTTTGTATATGACCGCTTCATCGTACAAAGCCTCATCGGTAATTACAACTGGAGCTCGACTACGTCCTCCGGCAAGCTGTACCATGTCGGTACGATACCTAATGCATCGGGAAAAACTTTCGTGGCCGACCTGCGCATGATGGTCAGTGCTACCGATCGCGGTATCCTCCCGCTCTGCGTCTATGCCCGGCGGGCAAGGCAGCCGCTGGAAGACGAAATCCTGGATGGCAGCAATTCCTGGGATATGCTCGGCACCAATTTGTCGATCAAAAACCCCGATGGCACATGGGATAGCGACACGAACCGCCTGATGCTCATGGACAGGAAAGATTTTAATAAATTAGGGATCGGCGTGGACGACCTGGTCGAGGGTTATATCCAAACGGTACTTTCAATGGTGGCCATAGATAAAATGGCAGATAACCTCCTCAATAAACAGGGCCGTTTCAGGATGCGCCTGTTCAAATCGCTCAACGACGATCCGGCACTTCTCCAGGAAATTATGCTATAATGCCTATGGACTACCTGAAGGCTTTCGGTGCCATAAAGGGCAGGATAGTCCATACGCTGGAAATAGACCGCCTGCCTGCCGGAGCGGTGAGCAGGTTGTGGCTTCAGGTTACTACCGATGGCATGGGGCAAGCGGTACATTTACCAGTCCTTGTGGCAAAAGGGGCACACCAGGGCCCCGTCCTCGGCCTTACCGCTGCTATACATGGCAATGAGATCAACGGTATTTCTGTTATTCAGCACTTTTTCAGGGATATTCAGGTGGACCGGCTCTCCGGCGTCGTAGTAGGTGTGCCCGTAGTCAACGTACCTGCTGTGCTCCTCCGGCAACGCCGTTTTTTTGATGAAACCGATCTCAATACGATCATGCCGGGGCGGGAAGACGGGAATGCCGCACAAGTCTATGCTTTCCGTATCACCGACCGGATTATCCGGCATTTCGATTATCTGATTGATCTCCACACCGCAGGTTCAGGGCGCGAAAATGCCTTTTTCGTTCGTGCCAACCTGGAAGACCCCGTGACCCGGCAAATGGCTTTCCTCCAAAATGCCCCCGTGGTCATACATAACCCTGCCAGCGACGGCTCCCTTCGTGGGGTTGCCGACACGCTGGGTATTCAGGCTATTACAGTAGAACTGGGTAAACCGCAGATGTTTGAGAAAAGTATCGTCCGCTCCGCACTCGCCGGCATCTATAACCTGATGTATTCCCTTGAAATGATAGAAGGCACCCTGGAGCCCCCAGCCCATGAGCCGCTGATCTGTAAAACTTCATACTGGTTTTTTTCGGATAGCGGGGGGATCCTCTCCGTCTGGCCACAAATCGGAGATTTTCTGTACCGTGACCAGCCGGTCGCCTCACTGCGTAATATTTTTGGAGATCTGATTAAAACTTATACTGCACCTGAGGATGGGGTGATGATTGGAAAAAGCGTGGACCCAATCAACCAAACAGGAGGCCGTATCCTCCACCTGGGCATCCTGGACCCCACCTGGCGGTATGGCGAAGATAATTGAACGATTATGATTGATATTCAGCTTTTGGAAACCGCCCTCGATCCGGCAAAGTGCGCTGCATCCATCGCGCATCCTGCTGCAGGGGGGAGCGTGGTGTTTATCGGCACCGTCCGCAACAAGACTGCCGGGCGGGAAGTCATCCGCCTGGAATTTGAAGCCTATGCCCCAATGGCAATCGCAGAAATGCACAAAATCGCAGTTTCAGCAATGGAAAAATGGCAGGCCCTGGCAATTGCTGTACATCACCGTGTCGGCATATTGGATATCGGGGAGATCCCGGTCATTATCGCTGTGTCCACCCCGCATCGCGAAGCAGCTTTTCAGGCGTGTAAATATTGTATTGACACCCTGAAGGAAACAGTGCCGATTTGGAAAAAGGAAATTTTTAACGATGGCAGTAGCTGGGTAGCGGCACATCCATAGCGTTAAGGGCTTTTTGGGGCCTGGATATCCAGCTCCACTTCGTAAACATCCACCCCGCTGCGGTCAAAAGTAAAGCCACGACGCTCGAACATGTGGATCATAGGGGTGTTGGCAGCTAATACGGATGCCACGATCTTTTTGATTTTCCGCTGACGCGCAATGTCCAGGATATAGTCTGTGAGGATACTGCCGAGTCCTTTGCCATGGTATGCATCTGCTATGAGGATAGCGTATTCCGCTGTTTCGCGCCATGCATCTTCAATGATACGGACAACACCTGCCAGCGCTTTCTTATCGGGCGTTTCCGCTACGATGGCAATTTCGCGGTCATAGTCAATGTGGGTAAATCGTACCATCCAGGTATGGGACATCTTCGGGACGGAGCCAAAGAAGCGCATGTACAGGGAGTCACTGGAAACATTTTGCAGCATTTGTTCCATGGCGGGTTCATCTTCGGGCCGTACAGGGCGCAGGAGCATACTGCTGCCATCTTTTAATTGGACGGTTCTGGTGTATTGCTGCCCTGGATAAGGTGAAATCACCAGATGCTGATAGCGGTTATGCGGAACGCGGGCGACGTCCGGGTCGAGGATTATCCGCGTATCCACGACGAGGCCACCCAGGTGATCGGCCATATAGGGGTTAATATCTATTTCCCGGATTTCAGGAAAATCCATAACGAGGTAGGAGAATTTACACAATAGAAAATCCATTTCGAGCAGATTTATCCCAGGCAGGCCCCGGTATCCGCGAAGCAGAGGAAAAAACCGGGTATGCTCTACGATTTGCTGGGCGAGCGCCATATTCAGGGGCGGAAGGCCCATCTGGGTATCGTTATAGACTTGTGCGCCTACACCGCCCTTTCCAAAGATAATGACCGGGCCAAAGACGGGATCTTTTCTGGCCCCCAGCAAAAGCTCAAAGGGCTTGCGCACCATTTTTTCGATCATCATGCCCGTAAGCTTTGCCGATGGCCTGCGCAACGCGACACGTTCCAGTAAGGTTTCGTATGCCCGTTCTACTTCCCTATCCGAGGCCAGGTTGAGGATTACCCCGCCTACATCGGTTTTGTGGGCAATATCGGGCGATACGATTTTCATTACGACCGGATATCCCATCGCTCTTGCATAAGCTACTGCCTCACCTAGGCTACTGGCAATGCTGGCGGGATTGACCGGAATCTGATAGGCTTCGAGCAGTAGCCTGGCTTCGGGACCAGTCAGCATAGACCTGCCGGATTGCAGGACCTGGCGTACGATTGTCCCGGCTGCTTCAAAATCGGGAGAGAAATCTTTAGGGATTGCCGGCGGGGTTTCATAAAGCAGTTCCAGTGAACTGGAATATCTCCAGATGCGCAAAAAAGCATCTACGGCACTTTCCGGATACCGGTAACAAGGTATCCGGGCCGTTTCGAAGGCTTCACGGCTGTCGGCTACATACGATTCGCCCATCCATGCCGCGAGGACAGGCTTCTGGCTACCCTTTGCGGCCTTGGCTACGGCCATTGCGCTTCCGGTCGCATCAGTAGCGTATTGGGGTGCGAGGATGACGAGCGCTGCGTCAACACCCTGATCCAGCAGGCAAGCCTTTAACGCCTGTTCAAATTGCGCCGGCTCCGCATTACCCAAAAGATCAACAGGATTACGGGGTTTTCGGGATTCCGGCAGCAATAATCCCAACTGTCCGGTGGTTGCAGGCGAAAACCGCGCCAATTGCCCGCCGTGGTATTCGAGATAATCGGTAGCCAATATACCCGCCCCTCCGGCATTGGTGATGATTGCCAGGCGGTTGCCCTTCGGCTTTGGCTGTAGTGCCAGCACATGTGCAATGTTGAACAACTGCGCAACGGTATCTACCCGTATGATTCCGGCTCTTTTGAAAGCGGCATCGTAGGCATCTTCATTACCTGCCAGAAAACCAGTATGCGAAAGTGCGGCTTTGCCACCCGCTTCACTCCTGCCGGATTTGAGTACGATTATGGGCTTATTCCGTGCAAAAGAACGGGCGGCACTCATAAACCTGCGGGCCTGGACGAGGCTTTCCATATAGATCAGGATACAGGTCGTCTGTGCATCCGCCCCAAAAAAATCAATCAGGTCAGCAAACCCGATATCGCTGATGTTTCCGGTAGAAACAATATAGCTGAACCCCACCTTTTGTGCTGCCGACCAGTCCAGGATAGATGCGATCAACGCATCGCTCTGGGAGATAAGCGCGAGATTGCCGGGCAGTGCAATACCGCCCGGTGCCAGGCTGGCATTCAGCCTGCGGTGTGGAGCCAGGAAGCCCAGCGTACCCGGTCCGAGCAGACGCATACCGTAGCGCTTACAAATATCCAGGACTTTTTCCTTCTCTTCAGCGGACGGGACGGATCCTCCATTAAAATCGGACATGGCGATCATCAACCCACCGACCCCGGCTTGACCACAAGCTTCGGCTACGTCGGCTATCAGGGGCCACCTCAGGACAATTACCGCCAGATCTACCTTTTCAGGTACAAGATCAATACCCGGAAAAGCTGGAGAACCCTGCACCATCTCATGACGGGGGTTTACAGCAAAAAGCTGCCCTTCGAAACCAGCGGATTTCAGGTTGTGGAACAAGGCCTGGCCGACTGTGCCTTCTCTCGAAGAAGCGCCTATGACGGCAATACTTTTTGGATTGAAAATATTTTCGAGTTTCCTGCGCATACCGAGGTCTAAAAAGTCCAGTATTTTTGAAGTTTGCCGATGGATGCGTGCAGGTACATTTCGTACGTTTCCCAAACCCGCATTCCGGATGTTGTTTTTTCCTGTACGTATGGGTTTTCGTGCCCGTTAATCCCTGCTTTAAAACTCTCTACGCCATGGAAAAGCTCCTGGATATTATACCCTCCTTCCAGTGTTGCAAAGATATAGGGGAAATATTCCCGGAGCCTTTGCCCAATCCGAAAAAAAGAATGGGTTCCGACACGCAGGTCGAGCAGCAGGTCGTATTGATGTGCGTCAAACCCCGCGGACACTGCTACTACATCGGGGGAGAACTGTCTTGCGGCCGGCAGGAAATGCTCAAAGGCATCCAGAAATATGTCATCTGCGCTGCCGGGGGGCAGAGGTACGTTGAAAGTAAAACCCTCTCCGCGGCCCGAACCGATTTCGTCCGAAAATCCCTTTCCCGGAAAGGCCGGGTATTGATGTAACGACCAATAAAGGACTTTATCGGTATGGTAGAATATCTCCGAGGTACCATCGCCGAGGTGGCCGTCAAAGTCCAGGATCAATACCCGCTTGCCTTCTTCTACCAGATATTGGGCGGCAATAGCGACGTTATTAAACAAGCAAAAGCCGCTGGCATGCCCCGGGTAAGCATGGTGGCCCGGTGGCCTGACCAGCGCAAAGCCCTGCTCCCCGGCGGCCTGCAATGTAGCCCCTACCGCATAACAGGCAGCAGCATAGGAACCAGGGCTGGTTACCGTATCCGGATCGAGGTGTGCACCAACATGGCAGGCATTTTTGACTTTTTCAACGTATTGCGCAGTATGTACAAGGCAAAGCTCCTTCTCCCCACTGACAATCCCCGACGCTGGTAAGTGGGCGAAGGGCTCCAGTCGTTTATGGGTTTCCGGATGCATACCGGTATCGTGCTCCAAAAAAACCGGATGATAGATTAAATCCATTATGAAATTTCGCTTTAAGGGGGTTGTGTAAAAAGAGCGGGTGTCTCATAAGTCCTTTTGCCTTTGGCAGCTGGGGCCGCCAAAGAATGTTTTTTTGAAACGCCGGTTTTATTGATTTTGCGAAGCAAAATCAATAAAACCGGCGTTTCAAAAAATTTTATTCTGCCGCCGAAGACCGGCCGGGGGCTTTTTACACAACCCCCTCATGGGTTTTTCAGAAAAAGTAAGGGCAGTGGGGCGTCCAGTGCCATCTTCCTGGTAGCACTGGGCTTAAATAAACGGTCAGACCAGGTGTGGTGGGGCGCGAACATTACCAGCAGGTCCACTTCGTGATAATCCACGAATTCTTCCAGGCCGTCTGTTATCGAAGTGCGCTCCAGCTCGTGAAAGGTAACCTGAAGCGCAGGGGTATCAATCGCCTGACGCTTGAAAAACGCCTCAACTTCATCAAATCTGGCGGTTCGCCCTGCAGGGGTTTTGCCATCGGAAATGTGTATGATGTGCAACAAGGGGTGGAAAGGCTCCAGTATTTCGGTAGCTTTCCAGACGTGATAAGGGTCGGCATCGGAAAGGTTAGTGGCAAAAGCCACGATATGGGGCGGCTTCCACGGCGCGTGCTCTGGAACGACCAGTACCGGGCAATGTGCCCCTTCGATAACCCCTGTAGTCACGCTGCCCAGGGTTTTTTCGAGGGCATTGTGCTCGCCTTTGGTACCCATTACGATGAGGTCGGCATCATGCTTTTTCGCCATCTGGCGGATAATACCGACCGGGGTACCGACTTCCACCTCCCGGGAAATCAGCAGCGGTTGTTTCAAATTGCCGGATGTGGTCGCCTGGCCGGTACCGAGCCCGATGAAGCTATTGAGGGCATCTTTTGCGGCATCTATCTTGTCATGGGTCGCTTTTGTGGCTAAAACCGGCAGGTCCAGCATCTCGTACTCCGGATAAACCACATGCAGGACGATAATCTCCGCCGAAAAGGTATCTGCAAGGTAAAGACAATAGCGAAAGGCGTTCTGTGCCGCTTCCGAAAAATCGGATGGGAACAGGATTTTATGGATTTTGCTCATATCAACAGGTTTTAGCGGATGGAATTTATTCTTTTACCCCTAAAATACGTTCCAGGTCGGCACTCAGGACAACTTCCTTCTGCAGGAGTAATTGTGCAATGGCTTCCAGTGAAAGGCGGTTATCCTCGAGTATTTTTTTTGTGCGGGCATAAGCCTGCTCTATCAGCTTTCGGACTTCTTCATCGATCAACTGGGCGGTCGCCTCACTATATGGTTTCTGGAAGGATTGCTCGAATTCCCCCGTACTGTCATAATAGCTGATATTGCCGATTTTATCGTTCAAACCATAGAAAGCTACCATGGTATAGGCTTGCTTAGTGATTTTTTCCAGGTCGTCGAGCGCCCCGGAAGAAATCTCTTTAAAGATGAGATCTTCTGCAGCCCTTCCCCCTAAACCTGCACAGAGACGGTCGTGGAATTGGGGCCGGGTATAAATCTGATGTTCTTCGGGTAGATACCAGGCGGCGCCAAGGGATTTTCCACGCGGCACAATCGTCACCTTAAGGAGCTTATCGGCATGGGGTAGCTTCCAGCTCACCAGCGCGTGCCCGGCTTCGTGATAGGCGATGATTTTCCGCTCCTCCGGGGAAACGATTTTACTTTTCTTTTCCAGTCCCGCGATAATACGGTCGGTAGCGTCGTAAAAATCCTGCATCTCAACGCTCTGCTTACCGCGGCGGGCAGCAATAAGGGCGGCTTCGTTACAGATATTTGCGATATCTGCCCCTGAAAAACCGGGTGTCTGGGCGGCAAGTATTTCTATGTCCATATCTCCGCCAACCTTTAGCGGGCGCAGATGGACTGCAAAAATCGCTTTTCGCTCTTCGATGTTGGGCAATTCGAGGTAAATATGCCGGTCAAAACGCCCCGGGCGGAGCAAGGCCCGGTCGAGGATATCGGCCCGGTTGGTCGCTGCGATTACGATGACGTTGGTGTCTTTTTCAAAACCGTCCATTTCGGTGAGCAATTGATTGAGGGTACTCTCCCGCTCGTCGTTGGAACGAATGGAGAAAGCTGCCCCTCTTGCCCTGCCGATCGCGTCAATCTCATCAATGAATACGATACTTGGCGCACGCATTTTTGCTTTGCTGAATAAATCGCGTACCCTTGAAGCCCCAACCCCTACGAACATTTCGACAAATTCGGAACCGGAAATCGAGAAGAAAGGTACTTTCGCTTCTCCTGCTACTGCACGTGCCATTAGGGTCTTACCTGTCCCCGGGGGGCCTACGAGGATGACCCCACGCGGGATACGGGCGCCAAGACGCGTGTAATACGCCGGGTTCTTCAGGAATTCGACAATTTCCCGTACTTCCTCTTTTGCTTCCTCCAGCCCGGCAACATCGTCAAACGTCACTTTCGGATGGTGCTGGCCGTCAAATTCGGCAGCTTTGGATTTTCCAAATTCAAAGGGGTTTACCCCACCAGTGCCGGGCCCCTGGGCACGGCGCAGTAAAATGAACCAAAGCCCTACTACCAATATCAGGGGAAGGACCCAGACAAAAACTTCCCGCCCCCAATTGGTCCGGTTAACATAACGGATCTCCACCCTTGCCTCCGCTGGCAAGTTGGATTCCAACCCGCTCAACTGCGCCTCAAACGCCTCTACAGAACCTATTGTGAAAAAATAATGCGGCCCCACGTTTTTTTCCTGCAATCCCTTAAAATACCCCTTCCCCCTGAACGAGGGCTTTATCGTCACTTCGACGGTCTGCCCATTGACCACCAGCAGGCCTTCCACCGCACCCTTGTCCATCATTTCCGCCGCAAAAATCTTCCACGTGACTTCTTCCTTCCGGTTGGCAGTACTCAGCCACCATTGCCCAAACAAAAAGAAAAACAACAGCAGGTAAATCCACCACATACCTGATACCCGCGGTATCCCGGACTTACCCCCTTTTGATTGGTCGTTTGACATATCGTTATACTTTCTGGTTCAAAAGAGCATCTTTTTTTTTCAAAAGCAATTGAACAAAGTCACTGAATGGCAATGACTTTACGCATCAGCTTTTTACACAACCCCGGGTCTCATGAGACGGCCTCGATAATCTGCCCCGCGAAAGGCCTATGGATTGCTCCAGTAGGGCGAGTCCCCCAGAAGGTGCTCCATCGGGATTTCTGCGCACCGGAAATCCCCACGGGGCAAGCCTGGAAACCATGCAGCCCACAGGGTCGGCAGGGTAGCTCCTCCGGCACCTCGACGACCCGCGAAACCGGAGACAAAGGCCCAAACCCAAAAGCTGGTATCGTCGAACAGAAGATTGCGGTAATCGGTGCCCCTACGGCAGAGGCGATATGTACAGGCGCAGAGTCGTTGGCATAATTCATACGGGCCCCCTGCATCCAGGCGGCGGATTCCAGCAAAGAAAGGGCCCCGGCTTTATTTAGTACCCGGGGATGCCCTGAGCGTTCCTGGATGTAAGCACATGCCCCATAGTCGGAAGGTCCCCCCAGGAGGGCTACTGTAAGATTTTTTGGCAGCGATTGGATAAATGCCGCCCATTTATCCGCAGGCCATTGTTTTGTAAACCATACCGAGGTAGGCGCTACACAGATATACTCCCCCCCGGGAGTTCCCGCATACGCCTCGGGCGGCGGATATAACCTTGGAGGCACGTTTTCCCCGTCTGTCCAGCCCTGAAGCAGCGATAGATTACGCCCTGTTTCATGTACAGATGCCTCAATATGGTGCGGATAAGCCCGCGAGAAAGCAAAAGCAAAGGGGTTCTTGTCAAAGCCCACGATTTCCCTGGCACCGGAAAGGGCGGCAAGTATCCCACTCGAGGCAAAACGCTGGACGTTGACCAGCAGATCGTAGCGTTCCCTGCGCAGGTGGCGGATCAGCCCTGCCATACTGCCCAGTTTTTTTCGCTTATCGAATATCAGTACGTTCCTCAAAAAAGGGTGGCCTTCCAGCAGGGACTCGTTTCCCCTGCGCAGCAAAAAATCAATGGCTGCATCGGGATATACCCGGTGCAACTTCTCGGCCAGGGCCGTAGCAAGGACGACATCGCCGAGAAATGCCGTCTGTAAAATGAGAAACTTATAGCGCATGCGCCTTACTTCTTCTTGAAATCACCACTTTTCCAGGCGTCGAAGAATTTTTTCCACGCGATCGGGTTAAAAATATTCATCGGCGGACGTTGCCCATAGAAATAATAATTGCTGGCCTGCTGGCGCATATAAAAACTGGCATTTTCGCGGCCATCATAAGATACGGTCTCCTTTGCTTTGGCCAGGGCTTCGTTGGCCATATTGGCAGCAGCATACCGCTGTAGCTCCGGGGTAACATCCATAGCCAGAAATTCCAGGCGGAAATTTTCCCGGCTGGGCCAGGGGAAAACCACCGTTTCCGGCAGGTTGATCGCGTCCTGGGTCATAAGCTGCACAATTGAATAATGGTCGTCTTTATGGTCGGGGGGTAGTTGGAACTCCACCGTCTTATATCCGATACAGGAAAATACCACAGTCTCCCCTCTTCGGATGACCAGTGTAAAAAAGCCCTTTAAATTCGAATAGGTGCCACGGTTGGAATCCTTGATATAGACATTTGTATAAGGCACCGGGGAAAGCTGATTCCCCGAACCATCCAGGATAAGCCCCGACAACTGCACGAGATTGGTATCCTGCTGCGCTTTGAGCAGCGTGAGTGGTGTGGCAAAGAGCATTAAAAAAAATAGGGCGTTTTTCCAGTTCATTACACAGCACTTTAAAATGAAGACCATGAATTTGCCAAAAAGGTTTGTTGAGGTGGGCTAAAGATACAAAATAGACTTGTTGCGACAGGCTGGCGGGGCGGTAAATCTGGGTTTTTCATCCATGCCAGGATTCTTTTAAGGAACACAGCCCGGCTTCGGAATCGAAAAAAGGCAGAGCGCAGGCATACATGGTGGCTGAACCCAACGACCCATTACAACAGGCCGGCTGGCCGGCTGCTCGCGGCGTTCTCCCAAAGCTATCGGAACCAATCGGCATACATGATGTAATTGTTCGCGATGCGCTCGATATTGTCCTTGAACGTAGCTTCGCTCAGGGGCTTGATTTTTTTGGCGGGTATGCCGGCATAGATATGTCCGCTCTCCAGAAGGGAATGTTCAAGCACAACGGCTCCTGCAGCAATCAGTACGTTTTCCTGTACAACGGCATGATCCATGATAATAGCGCCCATCCCTACCAGTACGTTGTCGTGGAGGGTACACCCGTGGACGATGGCGCGGTGGCCGATGGAAACATTATTGCCGATCTGCGTCGGTGCCCGCTGATAAGTGCAATGGATGACCGCCCCGTCCTGTACGTTCACCTTATTGCCAATCCGGATATAATGCACATCGCCCCTGACGACGGCATGGAACCATACACTGCAATCATCCCCCATCACCACGTCCCCGACGACGACGGCATTTTCTGCCAGGTAACAATTCGACCCGAACTCGGGTAATCTGCCGTGAACTGCTTTTATCAATGCCATTTTGATATGTTTTACCAGTTAAAGATAGCCGGACGCCCAAATTATGACTTGCCGGCGAAGCGCACAAATTTAATTTCAGACACCGGGACGTTAGATTTATTACGACGGGATCATTACAGGTAAAAATGACGCTTTTCAGTAAAATCTCCTGAATGACTAAAATCAGCCCAGCACCCTGACATTCATCACTGCCCTGTCCCGATAACTCCATTAACTTGCGGGTAATCATTCACAAAAACCTATTACAATGTGGAGAGCAAATATTCATAACCGCGCATTTGACAGAATGGGCGAGCGCTATGGGCGCCTGATCGATCAGGAACATTTTCTTGGCCGCAATGCTTTCTCTTTTCCATGGAAAAAGGAAAACCTGCCTCCTGTCAACCTCAAAAAGGGCAATACGCATTTTGAGTTTGAGATCGCTGTCCCCGGATATTCAAAGGACGAATTAGAAATCATCATCGAGGGCGATTTGCTCAAAGTCAAAGGCCATAAGAATGCCGAAGGAGGTGTTCCGGAAAAGGAAACCTATATCCTGGAGGAATTTGACTACGAATCTTTTGAGCGCTGCTTCCGGCTCTCTCCCGAAATTGCAAAAGACGAGGTTAGTGCTACTTGCAAGGATGGGATATTGCGGCTGGTTTTCCGCAGGGTCTCAATAGAATCCGGCGAAAAACAACTCAAAGTTTTGGTAGCCTGAGGCGAAGCGCCGGACAACGGGCCTGGCCCATTGCGTCAGGCCTGTTATCCGGTTGGCCATGATGACCAACCCCAGGAATACGCACGACAAACCCATAAAAAAACGGGCTATGAAAAACCGATTCGAACGGATATTGGTCGGCTTGGACCTTTCGGATGCGGATAAAAACATCCTTCAGGCCACAGCGGCCCTGATTCCTGCCCTGGGGGCTAAAACCGTTTACTTCTTCCACGTCATGCCGGATTTTTCAATGCCGGCGGATGTCGAGGTAGAATTTCACAAGCTGTTTGCTCCCGAATATCCCGTGGATGAGAAGATCAGGGACAAGATCGCCCGGGATGTCGCCGAATATTTCGGAGAAGCCCCGGGGGTGGCGTTGCATATCGAGGTAGTGGAAGGCAGACCTTTCCAGAAGCTGATGCACTGGATTGCCGTAAAAGAGATTGACCTGCTTGTTGTCGGGCAAAAACAGCAACAGGAAGGCAGTGGTATTGTCGCACGCAGGGTAGCACGGCAAAGCAATTGCCATGTGCTGTTTGTCCCTACTGAGGTCCAGCCGGATCTCCATAAAATCCTGGTCCCGGTGGATTTTTCAGAAGCTTCTGCGGGTGCCCTTCGGGTAGCTGTTGCTCTGGCGGCCACCCGTAAAAATACGGACCTGCAGGTACTCTACGTCGTGGACATGCCCCCGGCCGATTATTATATGCGCACGTTTGACAGCGATGGCTTCCGGGAGGTCCTGCGTCAGTCTGCTAAAACAGCTTTTGCCAATTTCATAAAAACGCAGGAATTTGAACGCGATACTTTTCAGCAGGTGATTGTGGACAACCAGTACAGCAATGTGGCCTTGCACATTGCGGAATATGCGGGCAATACGGGTGCAGGACTTATCGTAATCGGTGCCCAGGGGCATTCCGCCCTCGAGAATTTCATTTTCGGTAGCGTGACGGAGAAAGTACTCGCACATCAGACTGGTAAGGCCATCCTCGTGGTGCGTTGATGAAAGGCGTTTTCGCGAAAGCTCAACGACGGCTCAGATACACTCCACACAAGATGAACGCCATCCCAATCAGATGGGCCCAGGCGATCTTTTCGCCGTCGGCGAGGCCCCAGGAAAGTGCCACCAGTGGCATAAGGTAGGCCACAGTGGACCCGAATACCGGTGAAGTTTGCTGTATTAACCTGAAAAAGATGATGGTTGCCGCCACGGTGCCCACCATTGAAAGGATGACGACATATCCAAGGGAGGCCCAGGCCTGGGGGTCCGAGCCCATGCGGTGTACAAAATCGGTAGCGCCAAACAAATATGCCGCGAGGGGAATAGCCACGAGGCCAAACGACGCCGAGCTGATTAACAGCGCGTTCATATTTTGCAGGTACCTGCCGATCACGTTGCTACTCACCGCATAACAAACCGACGACAGTACGATCAGCAGGCCGTAGATTGACGTGCCCGGGCTAACGCCTGCGTTGTTCGTCAGGACAATGAGCAAGATAGCCCCTGCGAGGCCGAGCAATACCCCCACAAGGCGATACAGCCCGAATTTGATATTGAAAAACAGTACGCCGAGCAAAAAAGTGAATAATGGCGTCAAGGAATTGAGTATCCCCGCCATTGCGCTGCTGATATGCAATTGTGCGGTCGAAAACAAAAATGCTGGTATCCCACTGCCGGTTAGCCCTACAATGAGCAGATAGGGCAATTTTGTCCAGTCCATGCGTCGGTGCATAAACGCCAGCACAGGGAGGAAGGCAAGCGCAGAAATCGTCATCCGAAGGCTGGCCACCTGGGCAGGAGAGAATGTTTCCAGGGATTTTTTGATCAGGATGAAAGAAGTACCCCATATCAGGCTGAGTATCCCTAAAGTCAGGAAGGCGCGGTTTTTGGAGATCGGCGGCGCGGCATAGGTGTGGTTTTCCAAGGTGTATGTGCTGTTTATGCGGAACGGCAGTTAATAATCTGTTGGGCGGATGATCAGTTGCGAGCGCTCGGGCCCGGTAGAGATCATGGAAACCGGGGTCTGAAGTGCATTTTCCAGAAATTGAAGATATGCCCTTGCAGACGAGGGGAGCTCCTGAAATACGCCTTCTGCGGCGAGGTTCTGCTGCCACCCCGGATGGGATTGCCAGACCGGTTCTATTGGGGTAGCGCAAAGATCGTAGGGAATATCTTCGGTGACCAGGCCATCAATGCGGTATGCTGTGGCGGCATATATCTCCGGGAATGTATTTAGCACATCGAGTTTGGTCACGGCAATTTGGGTGACGCCATTGACCATAATCGCATAGCGCAGTTGCGGGAGATCTATCCAGCCACAACGACGTGGGCGGCCGGTCGTCGCGCCAAATTCGCTGCCTTCCCTGCGGAGCATTTCCCCGGTCTCATCTGTGAGTTCTGTTGGGAAAGGGCCGGCACCTACGCGGGTGCAATAAGCCTTGGAAATGCCAATGACCTCTCCGATTTTGTCTGGCGAAACACCCAGGCCGGTACAGACACCAGCAGTAACCGTATTGGAAGAGGTGACGAACGGATAGGTGCCGAAGTCAATATCGAGCATACTGCCCTGCGCGCCCTCGGCGAGGACCCTTTTCCCCTGGGCAATGGCGCGATTGATAAAATATTCTCCATCTACCAGGTTGAGCCCGCGTATTTCTTCGATAGCGGCAAACCAAAGGTTTTCTTCCCTCTCGAGGTCGAAATCCACAGGGGCGTACATGGACGCGAGGCTGAGATGTTTTGCCTTCAAGGCCTCGTACCGCGCACGGAAATCATTGCGTTCGATATCCCCCACGCGCAGGCCGTTACGTCCGGTTTTGTCCATATAGGTAGGGCCGATGCCCCGGAGCGTAGATCCGATTTTTTCCGCGCCCTTGGCGTTTTCGGAAAGCATATCCAGGAACCGGTGGGTAGGCAGGATGAGGTGGGCTTTCCTGGCTACTACCAGGCGCTGCTGGAAAGGCACCCCTACATCGGTGAGTTGGGCGAGTTCGCGGGAGAAAGCGATGGGGTCAATCACTACCCCATTGCCGATGAGGTTGATTGCCGTTTCGCGGAAAATCCCGGATGGTACCGTATGCAGGACGAACTTTTTGCCGTCAAACTTCAGGGTATGCCCTGCGTTGGGCCCTCCCTGAAAACGTGCGATAATATCGTATCCAGGGGCCAGGTAGTCCACGATTTTACCTTTGCCTTCGTCGCCCCATTGCAATCCCAGTATAACATCTATTTGCATAAACTTTAGGAATGTTTTTGTGTATTTTCCCCTGTACCAGCCGGAAGGTTTTTTTTGCGGTCGCAGGCACCATTACACTGCCCGTAAAGGTTGAGGGCATGGTGGGTGATATGGAATTTGAGCAGTTCGCCCATCATGTCTTTTATCTGCTGGATACGTGGGTCGCAAAATTCCAGTACGCAGCCACAGTCCACGCAGATCAGATGGTCGTGCTGTTTATAGCCGTAGGATTTTTCGTATTGTGCCAGGTTTTTGCCAAACTGGTGTTTTTTGACCAGGTCGCAATTGACCAGTAATTCCAGCGTATTATATACCGTGGCCCGGCTAACCCGGTAATTTTGGTTTTTCATGTGGATATAGAGCGCCTCAGCATCGAAGTGGTCCGAGCGGCGATAAATTTCTTCCAGGATGGCAAACCTTTCCGGTGTTTTACGGAAACCCTGCTGCCCAAGGTGGCCGGCAAAGATGTTTTTTACTTCCGCGATGACCTGCTCCCAATTGCGTTCTGCACCCATATCCGGTTTCTATTGTCACAAGATAACATAATTTGTATGCAAGGGGTTTTCTGCCCCGGCGAAAAACTGATCGCGACATTCGTCGTGCCAAAGCTGGACAGGACCGGCAGGGGTTAATCTGCGCGGGTCACTGCGGAGATATTATCTATGGTCTGCAGGGCGCGGATCGCCATATTGAGCTGATCGGTATTGCGGACTTTAATTTTGATAATCCCCTCAAAATAACCTTCATCGCCTTCGATCGTAAGCGAGCGGATATCCAGTCCGAGTTGTGTAGAGATTTGGTGGGTCAGGCGTTCGATGACACCGGGGCCGCTGTCAACCCCGTTAATGCGCAGCTCGGCAATAAAGGTGACGTCATTGGTGAACACCCACTCTGCTTTCATGACCCGATACCCATAGTTGGCCATGAGGTGGGTGGCATTCGGACAGCCGAGCCGGTGTATCTTCAGCCCGGCGCTGGCTGTGAGATAGGCGAATATTTCATCCCCCTGGACGGGGTTACAGCAGGTAGCGATACTATATTGATAGCGCTCTGCCGGTTCGCCGTTGATGAGCAGCCGGGGTTTTATCCCGAGCTTTCGCTGGGCTTCTTCCCGTGCCGCCGCCGCTTGCTGTAAGGCGAGCTGGCTGTTGCCCGCATTTTCGGTTGGCCGAACGCTCACAAGCTTACTACCCTCCGTCTTGAAATTCCTGAAAATCTCCTGTATGCTGCGCTCTTCCATCGCGAGCGCAAAATAGAGCTCTGTACGGGAGGGATACCCATAGAATTTCACAATGGTGTCGGCGCTTTCTTCGAAGTCGAGGTGCAGGTGTCGGAGCTTGCGCTCCAGCATTTCTTTTCCAATCTCGCCCTTTTTGCGCTTTTCTTCCTTCATCGCAGAGCGGATCTTGGACTTGGCCTTCCCCGTTATGACCATGCGTTCCCAGTCCTCACTGGGCTTTTGATTTTTTCCGGTAAGGATTTGTACCTGATCTCCATTGCGCAGCGCATAGTTCAGGGGCACCAGCTTATTATTTGCTTTTATAGAAACACAATGATACCCGATATCTGTATGGATGCTGAAGGCAAAGTCCAGTGCCGTAGCACCTTTAGGTAAGATGCGCATATCGCCCTTGGGGGTGTAAACATAGACCTCCTCGCTGAAGAGGTTATTTGACTTGAAGTCCACCAGAAATTCTATCGCGTCGCCGGTGGGGTCTTCGAGGATTTCGCGCACGCTGTCGAGCCAGCGCTCATAGACGTCTGGGGCATTCGTGATCCCTTTGTATTTCCAGTGTGCGGCCACGCCGCGCTCGGCAATTTCGTCCATGCGCAGGGAGCGGATCTGCACCTCTACATAGCGTCCCATGGGGCCGATCACAGTGGTATGCAGGGATTCATAGCCATTGGATTTAGGAACGGTAATCCAGTCTTTCAATCGGTCGGGTAGTGGGGTATGGACATCGGTGACGATAGAGTAGGCCTGCCAGCAGGTCAGTTTCTCCTTCTCGATAGGCACATCAAGGACGATGCGCACGGCGAAAAGATCGTAGATTTCGTTGAGCGGGATCCGCTTCGCCTTGATTTTCTTCCAGATGGAATAAATGGACTTGGGCCGTCCGTAAATCTGATAGGCACAACCGATTTCGTCGAGCCTGGGCTTGAGGGGTTCGATGAAGGTCTGGATGTAGCGTTCGCGTTCTTTCTTTGTCTCGCTGAGCTGTTCGGCAATTTCCTTGTAGTCCGCCGGGTCGGTAATCTTCATGCAAAGGTCCAGGAATTCGACCTTAATGTTGTAAAGGCCGAGCCGGTGTGCAAGGGGGGCATAGATGAAGCTCGTTTCAGCAGCGATTTTCATCTGCTTGTGCGGCGCCATAGAGCCGATCGTGCGCAGGTTATGGAGCCGGTCGGCCATTTTAATCAGGACGACGCGCACGTCGTCCACCAACGTGCTCAGCACTTTCTTGAAATTTTCCGCCTGGGGGCTTTCCACCTCATAAGCAGCATCCAGCTTCGTAAGCCCGTCCACAATCGCTGCTACGCGCTCCCCAAACTGCAGGCGGATGTCCTCAAGGGTGACTGCGGTATCCTCGACGACATCGTGCAGCAGGGCGCAGACGATTGCTGTCGGACCGAGGCCGATCTCTTCCGCACAGATACGGGCAACGGCAATTGGATGTAATATATATGGCTCGCCCGATTTGCGCCGCTGCTCGCTGTGTGCCTGAACGGCCAGTTCATAAGCCTTACGGATCTTCCGTCTGTCCTCGTCGTCCATAGCGACTTTGATCGCACGCAGCAACTGCCGGTACGCATTCTGAATCAGCCGCTTTTCCTGTTCCTGTGCCCCAATCGCCACTTCTTGCATAGTATGTATCCTTTCCTTTCTTTAATAAACGCCTGAGCCCTGCACAATGCCGCCTGTATGCGGAAAAGGCCGGGTATTTTTCCTGGTTTTCCCGATAGCGGAAGGCCGGTTACTCTTCATGCCGGACTGTTGCGGCAAGCCTGCTGTAAAAGCCAATGAACATGGGCAACGCAAAAAACGTTCCTTCATGACGAGCCGGATGTACCGGCCTGAAATTACATATTTTAGAGCGTAAATCGCTGTTTTAGAAAAAAAGGGTTAAATTTGCGTTCGCTTTTAAAAAAAGCACCTGTTTTTCATGTAAAAAACCTTTCAGGCGTAACAAAAAGTTCCTGAAAAGGGTTTTCTGAAAACGGCCTGAATGTATGCCATGCGGGTATGGCGAAATTGGTAGACGTGCCAGACTTAGGATCTGGTGCCGCAAGGCGTGGGGGTTCGAGTCCCTCTACCCGCACACCAGACTTGTTGCGATGGGATCATAGTAGGTTAAAATAGTGTGCTTCAGCTATACTGTGCCTTGCCCCGGTCGCGTTGCCGGGGTATGTTTCCTCAAAAATCCTTCGTGTGAGAAAAAATAATACATTTTCCCACCGCGCTGGCGTATCGCTGAATGTGTTTTATTAAACCGGGCATAGGCGATGTGCAGCGAAAACGTGGTTGCCCTTAGCTCAAGTATCAAAACTTTGTTCACCTAATATTTAATTTCCAGGTCAATATGCCAACAGTTGTAAGGGAAGACTCGGGGAATCTCGAAGCTAAGCTAACTATACACATCCATTATGCCGATTATCAGAAGGCACTAAGTAAGGATATACAAAAATTACAGCAGGAAGCACAAATCAAAGGCTTCCGGAAAGGCAAAGTCCCCGTAAGCCTCGTCACTAAAATGTACGGTACCGGAATGCTCATAGAGATTCTCGACAAAATGGTCAATGAGACACTTGACGATTATATTCAAAAAGAAAATATCGTCCTTGTCGGACAGCCGATGTCCCTCGATAACCAGACTCAATACGCTTTCAATCCTAATAGTAAAGAGGACTATACTTTCTTATTCGAAATCGGCTTTGCACCTGAATTCGAGATCGAAGGCATGGATAAATCCTCCGTCTTTCACATGGTCGTGCCGGAAATCACCCCGGAAATGGTCGAGGCAGAAATTAAAAAAATTCAGGAACAGTACGCAATCACCAGCCAAACACCTCCACCGTATGAGGATAAAGATTTCCTTACCTTTATCGCACGCGAACTGGAAGCCCCGGGGATACTGAAGCCCGAAGGGCATTCCTCAAAATTTTCGATCCTGTTCGCGGATGCCACGGACGCCACCAGGGAAGCGATTGGCCACCTCGAACCCGGTAACTCGGTGGAACTGGACATCTTCTCCCTGGAAAATGACCGGGACGAGCAATTCGTCCGCCGGTATTTGCTCCAAATAGATCCGGATGATCCAACCGAAACGGGGCATCTTTTCCAGCTCGAACTGGAAGGCGCCACGCGTAGGTCACCCAGGCAGATTGATGCGGAGTTCTTAGCAGAACTTTTCGAATCCGATGAGGTTCAGGATGAAGCGGCTTTCCGGGATATTATCACGGGACAGCTCAAAAATTCCTACCAGCAACCCGCCGATTTTGTGCTGGCCCAGGACCTCAAAAAATTCCTCATGGATTGCAACCCGCTGCCGCTACCCGATGATTACCTGCGCCGTTGGATCCGCTCTTCCAACAAAAATTCCGACCCGCGTAAACTCGATGACGCTTATCCCGAAATCATAAAAAATTTCCGCTGGACCCTGATCAGAAATAAAATTATAAACAATTTTAAACTTGGGGTCAGCGAACAGGAAATCCAAAACTATTTCTATGGGCAAATTTCCAGCTATTTTGGGCAACTTCAGGGCATTTCAATGGACTTCTACCACAATATGATCAAGCGGATGATGCAGAATGAAGAGCAGGTGGATAAGGCCGTAGAAGCAATCTTTAACAATAAGGTATTCCAGGCGGTTAAAAGTAAAGTCACCGTAATCGAAAACCCCATGGAACTCAATGCCTTCCTCTCGTTGGTGGAAGCAACCGAAAAATCGCTGGAGGAAGGAAAACAACGCCTTTCTATCGCTAAAGAAGAAGAAGAATAGACTTTTCCCGACAGGCCTCAACCTGTGCTGCGATAAATTGTTACATTGAAAGTCGTTCGCCAAGGTACGCTGCCCGGTCAGGCCGGTGGATGCCACGCGCACTACCTCATTTTTTTACAAAAACTATACGCAATATGTTTCACAAGGATGAATTCATGAAATACGCTACCAGGCATCTCGGCATGAGCGGTATGCATATCGAAAAGTATGCAGATGCTACTATGCAGGTAGCCATTCCGAATATACGTGCTTTCACCCCGGCTGTCATTGAGGAACGCACCATGAATATTATCAGCATGGATGTTTTCTCCCGCCTCATGATGGACCGGATCATCTTTCTCGGTGTCCCGATTTATGACGAGGTGGCCAATATCGTCCAGGCCCAACTGCTGTTCCTCGAATCTACCGATCCTAAGCGCGATATCCAGATATTCATCAACAGTCCCGGTGGTTCCGTCATTTCCGGTCTTGGCATCTACGATACTATGCAGTACGTCACACCCGATATCGGTACGATCTGTACCGGTATGGCCGCCTCAATGGGGGCCGTCCTGCTCGCAGCCGGCACTAAGGGCAAACGTACCGGCTTGTTCCACAGCAGGGTAATGATCCATCAGCCGCTCGGTGGCATGCAGGGGCAGGTCTCTGATATGGAAATCTATTACAACCTGATCAAAGAACAACAAAAGGCCCTCTACGATATCTTAAGCTACCATACGGGTAAACCTTACGAGACAATCGAAAAAGACTGCGACCGCGATAATTGGATGACGGCAAAAGATGCGATGGAATATGGCCTCATTGACGAAGTCCTCGAACGCAACAACCCTAAAAAACAATTGAAATAATCTAAGAGGGCCGTCCCTTAATAACTTGCAGCGCCAGGGGCCTTCGGGCAACATCAAAATCCTTTTGAGCTATGCGAAAAGATAAAGTCAGTTACCAATGCTCTTTTTGTGGCCGGGACAAATCTGAAGCCATGATGCTCATCGCAGGTGTCAATGCGCATATCTGTGATGCCTGTATTGAACAGGCACACGATATTATTCAGGAAGAACTATTTGGCCAGCCAAAAAATAAGGACGCCGGACATGCAAGGCCTAAAGGAAAAGGGAAACAGGCCACCAGTATCAACTTCACGCCCAGGGATATCAAAACCCACCTGGATCAATATGTGATCGGTCAGGATGAGGCAAAAAAATTCCTCTCGGTGGCCGTTTATAACCATTACAAACGTATCCTTTCGCAGAAAGGGGATGAGGTTGAAATCGAAAAATCCAATATTTTATTGGTGGGACGAACCGGTACAGGTAAGACGCTCCTGGCCAAAACAATCGCCAGATACCTCAATGTCCCCTTCGCTATCGTTGACGCTACTGTATTTACAGAAGCAGGATATGTTGGGGAGGATGTGGAAAGTATCCTGAGCCGCCTCCTTCAGGTATGTGACTATGACGTGGCGGCAGCAGAACGCGGTATCGTATATATTGATGAAATTGATAAAATCGCCAGAAAAAGCGATAACCCTTCCATCACCCGGGATGTTTCCGGGGAGGGAGTCCAGCAGGCACTCCTGAAAATGCTCGAGGGCACAGATGTCAACGTGCCCCCGCAAGGCGGGCGCAAGCACCCTGAACAGAAAATGGTCAAGGTCAATACCGAGAACATCCTCTTCATCTGTGGCGGCGCGTTCGATGGCATCGAAAAAATCATCGCCAGGCGGGTGAATACCCAGGTAATCGGCTTCAAAAACGACGAAACGTTCATTGCTGATAAAGACAATCTCCTGCAGTATATCTCCCAACTGGACATGCGGAGCTATGGACTGATCCCCGAATTGATCGGCCGTCTCCCCGTCCTCACCTACCTCGAACCTCTGGATCTCGATGCCCTCATGCGTATTCTCACGGAACCACGCAACTCCCTTCTCAAACAATACCAAAAACTTATGGAAATGGAAGGGATCCAATTGACTTTCACCAACGATGCCATTGAATGGATCGCCCAAAAAGCAATGGATTTCAACCTTGGGGCAAGGGGGCTACGCTCAATCTGCGAGGCGATTATGACCGATGCAATGTTCGATCTGCCCTCCCAAAAAGACCTGAATAAAACTCTGGTGGTTGATGCGGCCTACGCGGCAGAAAAATTAGGCCGTGCGAAAATCAACCGCCTCAAAGCGGCGTAAGGGTATAAGGGTATCTGACGTCCGTGAGGAATAGCCCGCCCGGAGGTACACTGACGTTCCTCCGTATGCGCTCGTGCCGTAGCATTGCCTGCTCGACTTCCCCCAGGCTCAGCCTGCCGAGGCCAACTTCTATGCACATCCCTACGATAAGCCGTACCATGCCGCGCAAGAAACGGTTCGCGGCAATGTGGTACACCATGCCTTCCCCTCCAGGATCCACTTCCCACTCGCTCCTGAATATTGTGCAAAGGGTCGTCTTCGCATCATGTCCCGTTTTGCAAAAGGGAAAAAAATCCTCGAATGAAAGTAATGTTTGCGCGGCTGCCTGCATAAGCCCGGGCGAGGGCCGATCCCGAAACGGGAAAAAATAAGCAGTCTCGCAGGCAAACGGATCTTTGCGGAAAGTCAGGTGGTACGCATAACTTCGGTAGCAGGCGTCAAAACGGGCATGCGCATCCCAATGTACCGGAAACAGCTGATATACCGCGATGTCGCTGTCGAGTACGCGGTTGATGCGGTGAAGAAAGCCTTCGGGAAGGCTTCTGGCAATATTGAAATGGGCATAGTACTTGAGTGCATGGACGCCTGTGTCAGTGCGGCCGCAGCCAGTAAGCTCGATATCTTCCCCCAGGATCATAGAGAACGCGGATTCCAGGCTTTCTTGTACGGTCGTCTGCCCTGGCTGTTTTTGCCAGCCACAATACCGCGTACCATTATAGGCAAGTGCTATGAAGTATCGCTGCATAAAGGCTTCGGTCGTTTATAAGAATTTACTGCTCAGCCACTGTTGAAAAAAGCCCGGCGCTCCTGGAGAAACCCCAGGACGCCGGGCCGTTTGTACAAATACATACAACGCGAAAGGATGCATTGTTGCTGCATCCGAAACAAGGTTTAAGGTGTTTAACAACAGACAGGTATCTCTCGTTGTTGGCGAGAGCGATATAAGGGACAGGCACGTGCACGGCACCTGTGTACATACTTACTCAAATAGGGGTGTAAGGCGGAATATGTCTCTTGGGATGGGCATTCAAGGTGAGGGGTTGGCCGTTCAAAGGTAAATAAAGCTTTGTGAACTTTAATATAGCCAGCGGTATATTTTTTATTGTTTACGGCAGGGAAAATTTATGTAGGTCGGCTACGGCGAAAAAATGTCATCAGTTGCTTTTAGCGGGCACTTCTGGCTTGTTGACCTGTACCCTCAGGCTGATAAACAGATGCCTGGGTAATCCCGGATAATAGTACCTGGGCAACTGATTGCCAAATGCGGCTGCGTTGATCTGAATCATACCGGCATAGCGGGCGTTGGTGAGATTTTGTATCCCTGTGCTCAGTTCTATGCCCGGGTTTTTCCGGCCACACTGGTATCCCAGCTTAATATTTGCCAAAAAATATGCTCTGGAGTATGCGCTGTTGTCGTCGCGCATGGGGAAGGCATCAACAAATTCGGTGCTCAATATTCCAAAGATCCCCTCTGGGGCGCGGAGGTCAAGCAGTGTTGTAAACAGATGAGGGGGGCTGCCTGTCAGGGCATTACCCGAGAAATCCCGCCCGTTATCGGTGAAATCCAGGAAGCGGTGCCTGGAAAAAGCATATCCCAGGCCCAGAGTGCCCTGCCAGTTTTGCGACAGGAATTGATATCGAAAGGAAGGCTCGACACCCAGATGCAGCGTTTTTCCGGCATTAACACCTATATATGCATCGAGGTCGGTACGGCGGGAGACCAGCAGATCGTCCACCCACAGGGCATATACTGCAATTTCATAACTTAGCCTGCCGCGCAGGTAGTTGCCGCGTGCGCCGATCTCCAGGTTCCAGCCCTTTTCCGGTACGATTTCCGGGTTGATATCACCGGCAGGGGCAAGGGTCTCTTCTAAGGTAGGGGCCGCGAAACCATGCCCAAGCGTAATATATAACGCTGACTGCGGGGGCAAGCGATAACTCAGGGCCAGCCGAGGGGAAAAAATGGCTGGAAAATAACGTATCCCCCCTTTATCGCGCCCATCGCGCAGATAAAAATCGCTGAGCCGATATTCTGTAAGGTTGAGGTTCAAACCTGCGGTAAAATTCCAGCGTGCCCCAAAACGGGCACGGTATTCTGCAAACAGGTTGCCATAGCGGCGCACTTCCTCCTGATCGCTCAAAAGGGTATCCAATGTGCCTTGCCGGGTTGCATTGGTCACCCAGGCATAACGCTCTTGAAAAAATTCGCCGCCCAGAAGTAATGAAGGGTCGGGGGTCCAGGTGTCCGCCCGCAGTTCGAGTGTCGTACGAACCCCCATAGACTGGCTGTTTTCGCGTAAGATGTTAAATGGCCGGGATTCGTAATTGTTCCGGATAGCAGCGAATCCAGTGATTTTACTGTACAGGGATTTTCCGGCAGCGTTCTTCCAAAGGGCCATTCGGTGGGATATTGCGGTATGCAGCCGGTCATAGTCTTCAAAACCTTTAACTGCTGCCCAACTGGGAGCCGCCCGCCTGGGGTTTTCCTCAAAATCCTTTTGGTTGATCGAGCTGGGTATTTCTGCACGGGCATCGGTATAGCCGGCCAGTAACGTAAACTCGTGCCTGCCACCAGAGACCATGCCGAGAGCGTTGAAGCTGCCCCTGCGTGATACATTATTTTCGCGGTATCCGTCTGCGTTTAAACGGTTATAGTTGAGCTGTAAGCGGGTACGCCCTTCATTTTCTGTGATAAATGTCCTGAAAACCTGGCGGCGGAGGCCAAAAGCGCCCCACTGGGATTGAACGTCCGCCCGGGCCTCATCGCGTACCGGGCCTGTTGCAAACGGCTGAAGGACGATTACCCCGCCGAGGCCGGCACCCAGATGACTCGCACTCGGGCCTTTCCATACTTCTACCGATTCCAACATGCTGAGGTCGAAATCTTCCAGGGCGGTCTCCCCAACGCCATTGGTCAATGGAATATCGCCCAGAAAAGCCCGGATTTTTGATGTGCCGAAAAGGGAACGGTTGCCAATCCCTCTGATGGTGATGCGGTTGGTACTAAGCGTCCCGCTTTGCATATAAACCCCCGGTACCCGGTTGAGCGCGGGCGCAGGCGATACCTCGCTGTCGCTCAGTAACTCCCGCTGGCCGATCATTTGTACGGAAGCAGGGGTGTGTAAAGGAAAACGCAAGGCCGGGGCCTCTATGACTACACCTTCCAGATCAACCCCCTCGGGTACCATTTGCAGCAAAATGAAGTTTTCCTTTGGCTGCAGCAAATAGGTCAACCCGGAAAACCCCACTGCACTGACCTGAAGCCGGGGACCCCGCACCGCAATATGGAAAAATCCCCCTTCATCAGAAAAAGTACCGCCCCCGATACCTGGAAAGAATACATGTGCACCCGCTATCGGAGCACCGCCATCCTGATGCACTATACGGCCAGAGACCACTGCCTGTGCACACAGGACACCAGGGAGCAAACAAAAAGCACAAAAAAAGATGTATTTCTGGAAAAAATGTTTCATATTTGAAATACCCTTGCAGTCTGCCCCGTCACTCCCTTCGGAGCAGACCTTTAACCGTCCCTGACGGAGATTAAAATCACATATTAATGTCTAAAGATACCAAAGGAACCAATCGCGCCATCTGTATGGAGCAACGCCTGTTCAAAACAACCGTCAACTGTAGTACTTGCCTGCGCACTGTTACCCCTTTTCTGAGTGAAGTGCCGGGAATCGAACACTGGGAAGTAGATCTCAGACATCCCGACCGGATACTGAAAGTTCAGGGTACCCACCTCGATATTTCGGCTATCGTAGCAGCCGTAGAAGCAGCCGGCTTCGAAATTGAGCCCTTACCGCAGGATTGACCGGGTTTTGTCGTTCAGGAGCCCACAGGGACCTCCGGGTAGAGGGGAAATCCAGCCATCGTTGTGTTGATCTGCCTGCGGATATCCAGGAGTAATTCCTCATCATGAGGGTGGGAAAGTGCCTGGTCAATCCATTCTACCACCTGCAGGCATTCATACTCGCCAAAGCCCCGGCTAGTGACTGCCGCAGTGCCGATCCGGATTCCCGAAGTGACCATCGGTGATTCTGTATCAAAGGGCACCATGTTTTTGTTGACGGTAATGTCAGCTTTTCCAAGGGCCTCCTCGGCAGTCTTTCCATTCAGATTTTTAGAGCGCAGGTCTATCAGCATGAGGTGGTTGTCGGTACCTCCCGATATAATATGGTAGCCTTTCTGCTTAAATGCATTGGCCATAGTCCTCGCATTATGGACGACCTGCTTCGCATACTTGCGGAAACCCGGTTGTAATGCTTCAAAAAAAGCCGTCGCTTTAGCGGCAATGACATGCTCTAACGGACCTCCCTGCATCCCTGGAAAAACCGCACTGTTGAGGATTTGAGACATTTTGATCATCGTGCCGTTCTTCTGCGTCCTGCCCCACGGATTATAGAAATTCCTGCCCATCATGATAATCCCCCCTCGCGGCCCACGAAGCGTTTTGTGGGTCGTAGAAGTGACGATGTGGCAGTGCTCCATCGGGTCGTTGAGTAAATCAGCGGCGATCAGGCCGGCAGGATGCGCGATATCGGCAAGGAGGATTGCCCCTACTTTATCCGCAATTTCGCGAAAACGCTTATAGTCCCAGTCGCGGGCATAAGCAGAAGCCCCACAGATCAGTAATTTTGGGTTGACCGCAAGGGCTTTCTCCTCTACGCGGTCCATATCAATTAACCCGGTGGACTGCTCCACTCCGTAGAAATGGGCACGGTATATTTTACCCGAAAAATTGACTGGCGACCCATGCGACAGGTGCCCGCCATGCGCGAGGTCGAACCCCAGGATAGCATCGCCAGGCTCAAGTAATGCCAGGAAAACGGCTGCGTTTGCCTGCGCACCGGAATGCGGCTGTACATTTGCATATTCCGCCCCGAAAAGTTCTTTAAGCCGGTCAATCGCCAACTGCTCGATCTCATCCACCACTTCGCAGCCTCCATAATACCGCTTCCCCGGATATCCCTCTGCATATTTATTGGTCAGGCAGCTCCCCATGGCATCGAGGACGGCCTGGCTGGCAAAATTTTCCGATGCGATCAGCTCGACCCCTCTGCGCTGCCGCTGAAGCTCACGCTGCAACAAATCGAAAAGATGTTTGTCCTGGTACATAATCATTAGATATTTTTCTATAATAATCCGCTCCCGTTCAGGGATAGTGATCCAGGACAGGACGGAAAGGGTATGTGCTGCACACCAGAGATCTGCTGCCACGGAATCTTAGCAGGCTAAAACCGGCCCTTTTCGCGCATACGATGTCTTTTTTCGGCCACCCCCGGGCGATATGCCCTCAAAAAAGCTTCGCGTGCGCAAAAAACAGCAGATTATTTCCGCCAGGCTGACTCATCGCAACAAGTCCATTATTTACGGCATCAAAAGTACAATATTTGAACTATTTCATACGGGTTTAGCCTGCTTTCAAATCCATTATGCGACGAAAAAACGGGGGTAGGGTAAATATTGTCTTCCAGGCTACCGTTATTTATTCTAAGGACGTATTTTTGACCGCCTGTTTGCAGCCCTTCGGACGCGGATATCTGCAGCATTACTGTCTCAGGCTCTTTAATATGTTGCCCCCCTGCTGTACCGGCCTGTCGCGACCAGTCCGATGTTCAACCTTTATGGCTTTAGGCAGGGCCGGCATTTTTATTCGCTGTCCTATAGAACCAGAACTCTCCGAACGAACTTATTATGGTAATGAAACTTTCCATAGATACCATCAAACAGCCGATCGCACAGGAACTTGAAGATTTCGAAGCGCACTTCCGCCAGGCCATGGCCAGCCCTGTGCCGCTGCTGGATAAAATCACCTTTTATATCGTACGGCGAAAGGGCAAGCAGATCAGGCCTATGTTCGTTTTCCTGAGCGCTGAAATTTCAGGAGGAATAACCCCTTCGACTTTTACCGCGGCTTCACTCGTAGAATTGCTGCACACTGCTACCCTGGTTCATGACGATGTCGTGGACGATTCCTTCGAGCGGCGTGGCTTTTTTTCTATAAATGCCTTATGGAAAAATAAAATTGCCGTCCTGGTCGGCGACTACCTGTTGTCCCAGGGCCTGTTGCTCGCTTTAAAAAACAAAGAATTCCTCCTCCTGGAAATTGTATCGAATGCGGTAAAAGCCATGAGCGAAGGGGAGCTGCTGCAGTTTGAAAAATCCCGGCGGCTGGACATTGAAGAGGATATCTATTTCGAGATTATCCGCCAAAAAACTGCCTCTCTGATCGCCTCGGCATGTAGTGCAGGGGCCGCTTCTGCAACAAAAGATGAGGCGGTCGTCGAAAATGCCCGGTTATTTGGGGAAAAAATCGGCATCGCCTTCCAAATCCGCGATGATTTATTTGATCTCGGCGATGATGATGTCGGCAAACCCCTGGGTATTGATATCAAGGAAAAAAAACTGACCCTGCCGGTTATTTATGCACTGCGCAACGCAAGTGATACCGATCGGAAAGCCATTACCAATATCATTAAACGGTATAATGACAAACCCGAGAAAGTCAGGGAGGTCATCCGCTTCGTGCAGCAAAGCGGGGGTATCGCTTATGCACGTGAAAAAATGTATGCCTACCGTCAGGAAGCCCTCGGGCTACTGCATGGGTTTCCGGCGTCCCCTTCCCGCAAATCCCTCGAAGACCTGATCTTCTTCGTAACGGAAAGGCAAAAATGACACTACACCGCAGATGCCGCTCATACTGACAGGCGGTGAAATATTTTTTCCGGATAATGCACCAAACCATACCCAAAAATACCCGTTACTAAGCCTAACCTTTGCTATTTTTGCCGTGCTTTTAATATGCTAATAATATCGTGCCGATCATGGTAGAAGTCAAACTTTTTTCAGGCACCAGCTCAAGGTACCTCGCAGAAAAAATCGCAGATTATTACGGCGATAAACTTGGTGATCTGCACGTCAACCATTTCAGCGACGGCGAAATGCAGCCGAGTATCAACGAGTCCGTGCGCGGAGGGTTCGTTTTTTTTATCCAGTCCACTTTCCCCCCCGCCGAAAACTTGATGGAACTTCTGCTGATGACCGATGCGGCCCGCCGCGCCTCCGCAGGGTATATCACTGCCGTGATCCCTTACTTCGGATATGCCCGCCAAGACCGCAAAGACAAACCACGTGTACCCATTTCCGCCAAGCTGATTGCCAACCTGATCGAGGCCGCCGGTGCCAATCGCATCATGACCATGGACTTCCACGCGGATCAAATCCAGGGGTTCTTCGATATCCCGGTGGACCACCTCAAGAGCGAAGCAATCTATATCCCCTACCTCCAGGCTCAGGATCTCTCCAATGCTATCTTTGCTTCCCCCGATGTCGGTGGTGTGAAACGGGCACGTATCTATGCAAAGTATTTCCACAGAGAGCTCGTGATCTGCGACAAGTACCGCGAAAGGGCCAATGAGGTCGCAGGGATGACGGTTATCGGAAATGTGGAAGGGGCAGACGTTATCCTGGTGGACGACCTCGTGGATACTGCCGGTACGCTCTGCCGAGCCGCAGAAATCATTATGAAAAAAGGCGCCAAAAGTGTGCGGGCACTCTGTACCCACCCTATCCTCTCCGGAAAGGCTTACGAAAATATCGAAAATTCTTTGCTCGACGAGCTCCTCGTATGCGACACCATTCCGCTAAAGCGGCAGTCACCCAAAATTAAAGTACTCACAACGGCTAAACTCTTCGCACGCGCTATCCGCAATACCCACGAACACCGCTCGATTTCTGCCCTCTTTGTGGACGGTTGACCTTTGGCACTAAAAAATGAAAAAAAATTCACTTTTTTTTCTAAATCAATTATCTTTGCGTGCCCAAATAACGAAATTCTTTAAGCAGAAGATATAAAAGTCATGGAATTCATCTCTCTCACCGGCCAATTGAGGCCCGACACCGGCAAAACCGCTTCGAAATCCCTTCGCCGGGAAGGGCAAATCCCCTGCGTCCTCTACAGCGCAAAGGAATTGGTTCACTTCGCCACCACTCCCCAGCAGGTCAAAAATCTGATCTATACGCCGGATTTTCATGTAGCACACCTCCAAATCGGAGAAAATACCTACAAATGCATCGTAAAAGATTATCAGCTTCACCCGCTGACCAACGACCTGGTGCACATTGATTTCCTGCAGCTCGTAGATGGCCAGCCAATCAAACTGGAAGTGCCTGTGCGGGTAAAGGGTCAATCCCCCGGTGTCAAAGTGGGCGGCAAACTGGTACAAAAGATGCGCCGCGTCAAAATAAAGACCACGCCGGAATTTCTCGTTGATCAGCTCATGCTGGATATTTCCTCCCTGGAGCTGGGTCAGTCGCTCCGCGTACGGGATATCTCTACAGAGAAAGGGATCGAAATCATGAGTTCCCCGGGTATCCCCGTGGCAACGATCGAAATCCCACGTGCACTCCGTTCGGCAACCGCCGCAGCAGAAAAAGAAAGCGGCAAGAAAAAGTGATTGCCGGCCTTCGCGTCAGCCTGATACAAGCCGGTTTGGTCTGGGAAGACCAACCGGCCAACCTACGCCGGTTCAACGAAATCATCTCCCCACTCCGGGGATATACCGACCTGATCATTCTGCCGGAAATGTTCACTACGGGTTTCAGTATGTCGCCCGAACGCCTTGCAGAATCACAAAATGGGCCTACCAGTATCTGGATGGCCGATCAGGCAGCAAAAACAGGCGCTGTAGTGGTCGGTAGCCTTATCATATCCGAAAACGGCCACTACTACAACCGCCTCCTCTGGGTGCGCCCCGACGGTACAGTGTCCCACTACGATAAACGCCATCTTTTCACCCTGTCAGGAGAACACCTCCACTACAGCCCCGGAAAGCACCGACTGCTCGTCGAACTGAATGGATGGAAAATCTGCCCACTGATCTGCTACGACCTGCGCTTCCCCGTCTGGAGCAGAAATACCCACCCCTTTGACCTCCTGATTTATACCGCCAATTTCCCCGCCCGCCGAAGCCACGCCTGGAAACAACTGCTCATCGCCCGCGCCATCGAGAATCAATGCTATACGATAGGGGTCAACCGCATCGGCACCGATGGTAACGGGCTCGACTATGCCGGCGATTCCTGCATCCTCGATTTTGAAGGCTGTTATCTCGCCCAGGCCCATACCGGCGAACACGTGATTTCCAGTGTGCTGGAAGCAGCGCCTATGCAGGATTTTAGAAAAAAGTTCCCTTTCCTCAACGATATGGACGATTTTGTGCTGAAATAACGCACAAATCGCTATTTTTACGCCGTACCATTTTCGTAAAGTTATGTGCTCAAGGTTGTGCTTAAAAATTCCGGTCTGGCTACTGCTGTTCGGGATCCTCGCTTTTCAGGGCTGTACCGTGTTTACCCCTGGTATGATTACGGCGAATATTCAGCGGGAGCGGCAGTTCAGAAAAGCGATTATAGAATATTCCCAAAAATACCTGGGGCTGCCTTATCGCTATGCCAGCCGTGATCCCGAAGTAGGCTTCGACTGTTCCGGTTTTACCCACTTTGTAATGAAGAACTTCGATATCCCCCTCTCTACGAGCTCCAGTGCACAATCCCTCGAAGGGGTAAAAATCCCGCTGGAAGAGGTTCAGCCCGGCGATCTGGTGTTCTTCCGTCATAGCTCCGGGGGTAGAATCTTTCACGTCGCACTCGTCGTTTCCAATGAGGAAGAAGGTATAAATATCATTCATGCCACTTTCCGGGGGATTATGATAGATAACCTGAAAAAATCCTCGTATTGGTCGCGGAAGTATAAATCGGCCCGCCGGGTCATCCTTTAGGCTCGAGGGTACTTATTCTCCGGCGGTAAGCTGCAGGGCCTGTAAGCGCATCATATCCAGCCCGCCCCGAGTGCAATCGAAACCGCAATCAACATCACTGCGACCAGCAACTGTAAAAATCTCAAGGTCAGCTTCTTCAGCAGCCGGTTGCCGATAAAGGCACCAAGAATAGCCGATAAGGTCGCAGATGCGACGAGGTAGAGCTTGTCGCCGAGGCCTTCTGCAGCAAATCCGCGTGCATATACGCTCAGCCGTGAAAAATCAACGAAAACAGAGATCGCCACAGACGTACCGATATAAGCCTCTCTGGACAATCCGGCCCGGATAAGGAACGCACTCCGCAAGGCTCCCTGATTACCGGACAGCCCCCCGAAAAAACCACTCAGCGCTCCGCCAAGAGCGAGCTTGTCCCTTCCAAAAGAAATCCTGTTCAGGCGCGGTACGATCTCCATCAACGCAAAAAATATCAGCAGCAGCGCAATCGCGAATTTTGCAGGATACACCTCAAAATACCGGCCCCATAAGCTGTAGGTGAAAAGAGGGGGCCAGGCAGCAATCTTTATCAACAGCCATGCGCCGGCAAAAGCAAATATTACCGCAGGAATCCCAAAACGCAGCGCTACCACCCGGTCAATGTGCCGCCCCGTAATGAACAGCTTAAAAATATTGTTGAAAAAATGCACCACGCCAGTCAACGCTACGGCAAGGCCAGTCGGGAAAAATACCATGAACACCGGAGTCAGGATCGTACCCAGGCCAAACCCGGAAAAAAAGGTGAGCATGGAGACAAAAAAAGACAGTAGCGAAATGTAAACAATTTCCATGTTAGATGTGCTTGTGGGGCTCGGTGCAATGGGGTAGCGCAGTGAAAAATACGCTGTTTTTGCGTCCGTACATAGCCTTTTTGAGGAAATCCTGCCTCGGCTGCAGGACAGGGAAAAGGCATCGCATCGGTAAAAAAGAGCTGCGTTTAGCCTGCGATCATCCCCTCGTAAAGAGCTTTCTGTTCAAGGATAATTAAAACCTTGCAGAAAACAGCGCAAATTCTGTAAAAAGTATTGTTTTTAGACAAAATTTTGCAAAAAACAGCATGATACTGCAAATAATTAAGAGGTTTATTGCTAAATTTGATACAATGCAAGCTTAAATAAGTTTTTTTACTTTAAAATGAAGGCAGTTATGACGTTGAACTTTAAACAATGCTTATTTTCCCTGGCCCTGCTGTTAGCGTTGCCGCTGTTCGCCAGCGGTCAAAAGGCCAACGTTTCCGTCAAGGGAACGATCACCGGTACCGATAAGGAGCCTCTGATCGGGGTGAACGTTTTCCTTCTGGAAGCCCGCGTCGGAACCATCACGGATATCAATGGGTATTACGAGCTCTCTGCCGCCCTGGCAGAAGGTACCTACACGTTCCAGGTAAGTTATGTAGGATATAAGACTTATACCGAGAAAGTGGCCATCGGGGCAACTGGCGCCACGCTGATCAAAGACATCAGCCTGACGTCGGATATCCTAGACCTCGACCAGATCGTCGTTACCGGGGCTTCCCCTACAGCCACCCGTAAACAACTGGGCAATAACGTCAGTGTTGTGGATGGACGGGCAGTGGGTAATTCCGGCACGGTAAATACCCTGGCAGCGCTGAGCGGAAAGGTTATGGGTGCCCAGATCACCCAAAACGATGGTAACCCCGCCGGCGGTATTTCCGTGCGTCTGCGCGGCCCCAGCTCGATCAATGGCTCTTCCGATCCACTTTATATTGTGGATGGGGTTATCGTGGACAACAGCTCCACCAACGTCGTCAACCTCAGCGCAGATGCTATGACGACCGGCCTGCGCGCCGGACAGAACCGCCTCGTGGATATCAATCCTGCCGATATCGAGCGTATCGAAGTAATCAATGGAGCTTCTGCGGCAGCGCTCTATGGCTCCAGGGCCGCCAACGGGGTCGTCCAGATTTTTACCAGGCGCGGCAAAAGCGGCAAACCAACGATTGAATTCAGTACGTCGGTCAGCATGAGCCAGCTCCGCAAGAAGGTGTTCATGACCGAGCATCCGCAAAGATTCGGCGTAAAGGGCAACGACCGCCTCGAGACTACCCAGGACCGCCTCACTACCCTGCTCCACCTCGGACCTTCCGAAGCAGCGCTCAACGCCCAGGGGGTCAAGTTCGTAAAAGTAGGGCCTGTCAACCGTCTGCTGATTACCGACAAGTATAACGTCACGCGCTACGATATGCAGGACGAGGTGTTCACCAATGCCTTCGGTACCGAGAACTACCTCTCTGTAAACGGAGGTAACGAGAAAACACAGTATTTCGCGTCTTTCGGCTATACCGATAACGACGGGATTATCAAAAACACCAACTTTACCAAATATACCGGGCGTCTCCGCCTCAACCAGACCCTCGCAGAATGGGCCACCCTTTCTGCAGGTATCGCATACAATTACAGCCAGAGCCAGGACCTGCCCAATGGCAATAACTTCTTCAGCCCGATCAGTACCATGTTCATCATGGACAACGTGTGGAATATCAGTGAACGCGATGCCGTCGGCAACCTCCGGCAAGTCGAGCAGGTGCGCGTCAACCCGCTTACGGTCATTGAGACTTTCGATATCACCCAGCGCACCAACCGCAGCATCGGCGATGTACAGCTCAAACTCTTCCCCGTTGAAGGGATGACGGTCAATGCAATCCTCGGATACGACAACTACTCCCTCGTGGGCAACGAATTCCACCCGCGTATCCCCTATCCGGGCGTAGCCGCCGGCTTCTTCCCCGACGGGTATGTGAGCAACGCTTCCAGCAACGTGACCCTGCTCAACCACGACCTCACCATCAACTATTCCAAGGACTTGAGCGGCGGCCTCACTTCTACAACAACTGCGGGCTACCAGATCCAAAACGACCGCACCCACTTCACCGCTCAGGAAGGACGCGACCTGGCACCTTTTGTACAAACCATCTCCGCAGCCGCCAACCTGTTTGCACCGCCGGTACAGAGCATCGCCCAGCGCAGTGTGTGGGGCTACTTCCTCCAGCAGACTTTTGGTTATAAAGAACAGCTTTTCGTCACAGTCGCCGGCCGTATTGACGGCTCCTCAGCTTTTTCACCGGAAAACCAAACCAACTTTTATCCTAAAGCCAGCGCAAGCTGGGTATTGTCCGATTATTGGAAAAATGGAAGCCTGGCCAACAAAATCAGCTCCTTCAAACTGCGGGCCAGCTACGGCCAGGCGGGTAACCTCACCGGTATCGGCCCCTACGACCGCTACAACAACTACCTGATCGGCCAGCTGGGAGGCCTCTCTGCTGTAACGCCTTCTACAGTACTTGCCAACCCGGATGTCAGGCCAGAGCGGATGTCTGAAATTGAATTCGGCGCCGACCTGGCTTTCTTCAATGACCGTATGGGCCTCAACGTAACTATATACAACCAGGATATCCAGGACCTCCTGCTTACCCGTCCGCTCCCGCCGACCGTAGGTGGCAACTTCATCGTAACAAATGAAGGTGGGATGACCAATAATGGGGTCGAAGTAATGCTCCAGGGCTCACCTATTGCAACCAGCAAAGTGCGCTGGGACCTTAGCCTGATGTGGTCGCGCAACCGCAACGAAGTCAGTGGTATCGCCGGTGCATTGTTCCTGCGCGGTAGCGACGGTGCACAGGCCGCTATCAATGGTCAGCCTTATGGCGTTTTTTATGGCCGTTACTATGCCCGCAACGCCACTGGGGGGCTGCTCCTCACTTCGCAGGGCCTGGCACAACCAGAGCGCGGTACCCAGACTACCCTCCTCCAGGGTACTCCCAGCAGGGGGGCAGATGGCCAGCCTGTTGCTACGGCGGCACAGCTGCGCAAAATCATCGGGGATCCCAACCCCGACTGGTTCGGTGCCTTCACTTCAGACCTGAGCGTCGGCAAACTCTCCTTCCGCGTACAGTTTGACGCGATGTGGGGCTTCGATGTCTATAACTGGAACCGGATTACCCAAAATAACGTAGGTCAGGGCGAACTCGCCGAAAAAGAAATCAAAGGCGAAGTAGCAAGGGGTTATGTCGCCTCTATCGCAGGTGGCGTCACCGGCGAGCGTATTCAGGAAGAACATGTCGAAGACGGTTCGTTCATCAAACTCCGCGAATTGTCACTGAGCTACGATCTCGGAAAAGTCGGGAAGGTATTCGATAACCTCAATGTCGCCCTGATCGGAAGGAACCTCATTTCGTTTGACAACTATCTGGGATATGATCCTGAAACCAACTCCGCAGGCCAGACCGACCGCGTCCGCGGCGACGACTTTGGAAACGTACCTATCCCGAGGATGGTCCAACTCCGCCTCGGCGCCCGTTTCTAAACCGCTTTCCGATTTTTTGAATTATAAAAAAATAATAATATGAAATTTAAAAATATTTTCCTGATCGCTTTTTTGCCCCTGCTGCTGATTACCGGTGGCTGCGAAAAAGAATTTGAAAACCCTAACGCAGCAACCAGTGAAGACGTTCTGAACAACGTGGATGGTCTGCTGGGTATGGTCGTCGGCCTGAGACGCTCTTATTCCGTCGGTGCGACTGGGGCACTGTACAGTGTGATTTCTGCCAATGGCCTCACAACCAGAGAACTCTATGTCATCAACACTGGTAACGGCGAGCTCGCCGCCCTCGAAGCAGGTGGCGGAACAGTGGGTAATTCCAACTCTTTCCTGTCCAATATCTGGGCAAGCGCAAATATTGTAATGGCCAACAGCGAACTGGTGATCAATAATTCCGTGAATATCCCGGATCAGGGTATAGCCACCGCTGCAAAGGTCTATGGCCATTTCTTCAAGGCCCTCGCTATTGGTACAATGGCCCAGTTTTGGGAGCAGGTGCCGACACAGGCCGGATCGGCAGCAGATTTCCTGCAAGGGAAATACGCGACCTTTAAGCCGCGTGCCCAGGCTCTCGCAGATGCAATCGCACTCCTGGAAGCAGGGGTCGCCGCTATCGGAACGACCGCACCCCCCGCTTATTTCAACACCAAAGTTGGCACCGATATCAATATCGCCGATGCCTGTAACGCCCTCCTGGCCAGATATTATATCATGTCGGGTAACAATGACAAGGCAATCGAAGCAGTCAACCGCGTCAACCTGACCCGGAAGTCTTCTTTCCGCTTTGACGCCCTCAACCAAAATCCCGTCTTCCGGACAGCACTGGTCAATAACAATACCTACGATGGCCGCTTTAACTTTGGCCTCAGTGGTGAACTGGCCCCAACTGCAGGCGATGGCCGTATCGCTTTCTACCTCGGCGCCAATCCACAGACCAATGTCAAAGTACAGGGTTTCTTTAATAGCGATATCCGCGAAATCCCCGTATTCCTGCCCGGTGAGATGCTTCTCATCAAAGCCGAAGCCCTTGCAAGGAAGAATGACGTTCCTGGGGCTATTGCAGAGCTGAATAAAGTGCTGACCAAAAATAACGATATCTTCGGCGTCAACGCTAATCTGCCAGCATATAGCGGTGCCGCTACACAAGCCGCCGTCCTCCTCGAAATCTACCGCAACCGCTGTATCGAGCTTTATATGTCCGGGTTGAAGCTGGAAGACAGCCGCCGCTTTAATCGTCCGGGCCCTCCCGGCGGAGAGCGCAACCGCAATTTTTATCCCTACCCGCTCCGCGAAAGGGATAATAACCCGAATACGCCACAGGATCCGCTAATCTAAGGCTATATCTGTACAGGGGTGTGTAAAAGAATTTTACCACCTCGGCGGCGAATAAATATTGGGGTTGTGTAAAAAGGCCGGAGGCCGTCATTTGGCGGGTGACGCCGCCAAATAATGTTTTTTACACAACCCCACATTCTTTGGCAGCATTCGCCGCCAAAGAATATTTTCCTGAAATGCCGATTTTGTTGATTTTGCGAAGTAAAATCAACAAAATCGGCATTTCAGGAAATTCTATTAACTGCCCCTGTCTCTTTACAAAACCTCCATTCAGGACAGCCTCGGGGCTTCTTGTACAATCCAGGAATACGTTGGGGTTCAATGGATCTTTCCACTTCAAAAAGATGGATATATGTTAAAAAACCGGATCATTATACTGGCAAACCTGTTTAGTCTCGTTGCGGTAATTTATGTCAACTACCTTGCTACGGCACTTCCGATTGCCGGGCGGACCCCTGCCTCCGTGTCGGATATGTTCCCGACCCTGTTCACGCCGGCGGGTTTTACCTTTGCAATCTGGGGCATTATTTATCTGCTCCTGATCAGCTATGCCGTGTACCAGTTGAGTTTCTGGCAGACTGCAAACCCGCTGTACGTTCAAAAAGTCGGGTACTGGTTTATCCTTTCCTGTTTCGGCAACGCCGGGTGGCTCTTTGCCTTCCATCACTTGCAGATCGGGTGGTCTATGGTTTTGATGCTGATCTTACTTGGCAGTTTGTTGAAAATTTATTTGAGGCTGGATATTGGCCGCAGTCCTGCAAAGACAGCGGAACGATGGTTTGGCCATCTTCCTTTCAGCGTGTATATGGGCTGGATTACTGTAGCTACAATCGCAAACACCTGTATCCTTTTTACCCACCTTGGATGGGACGGTCAACCGGGTGGTCCCGTGTTCTGGACATTAACTGTGATCGTTGCTGCAGTAGCCGTTGCGCTTTGGCTACTGTTCAGCCGCAGGGATATCGCTTTTGCAGGGGTCATTATCTGGGCCCTCTATGGAATCTTTTCCAAAAGGATGGCAGATCAAAATGCTCAGGACGGGCTGATCGAAACTGGTGCGCAAGCCGGCATGATTCTTCTGGGCATTGCTATTCTGATCGTCCTTGTACGCACCCTCAAACCCTCGGCCACTTAAACGGGAAGGTCACATAGGGGCAAAAAAAAAGCCCTCAGCGAGGGCCTCATGCAATAACAAATCATAATCTCATGAAAAAAAGACGACCTAATTCTTATAAAATCCTCCCGCAGGAGGTGCTAACTTTTTTTTAGTTTGGTGCTCCCCGCCAATGTCACCATCGGCAGGGAGACCTTCGTGGTTTTTGGGATTACCCCTACCTTTAGAGGGGGATCGAATGAATACGTTTAAGGGACTATAACGAGGGACTGAACTTTTTTTAAATTTCCGAAAGCATCTTTTTGCTCCCTTTGATGATGTAAAGATGCAGCACCTTTTCCCTCATTGCAAAGACTAATAAAAGCATTTGTTGATAAAAAAAACATTAATTTTATTATAAAGAACTCAAAAACAAGTATTTGTAATATTTTTTTGTTTAAAAAAAGTGAAATAAACAGGTTTGTAAATATTTTTTTTATACTTTATGATTCCTGTATATCGGTATAATCGGTGTTTAGGCCCTGTATTCCCATCTGCCGTCCCCCTCTTAAATCTGTGCTGCCCCGGGTGTTCTGCGTTATATAAAGCATAGCCCTTCAGGGCCAGCGCGTGAAGACATCCGTGATAACCAATAGCACAGGTATCTTTTCTCCGTATTTTTTCCTTTTCCGGATTTCAACGAACTTGTTCTGATTTTTGCATCGGAAAATGTGTCCCCTTTTAAAATCGGTAAAGGGGTAAATCGCATAGAGCAAAAAAAATTCCCTGCCAACGGTTTCAAACAGGACAATTTTGTAATTTGGCCAAAAGTGCTGCGGCGTTACGGATGAGTAATGGCCGTGGCGCAATGTCTTTTCACGACCTGAATACCCTGCCCTGAAATCAAAATCAGTAACCATGGCAATAAAGCGGATTTTAACAGGAATGATGATTGGGTTGCTTGCCCTGCCCGGGACCATTTTTTCCCAGGGCTATCAGCAGCCACCAAAAGCAATTATGGAATTGGTGGACGTACCGCCTACCCCTGCCCTTCGCATTGGGCCAAACGGCAAATGGGCCTTGCTCCTGCAGCAGTCGAGTATGCCCTCCATCGAAGAACTTGCCCAGCCAGAGCTCCGGCTGGCGGGCCTGCGGATCAACCCGGCAAGTAATGGGCCCAGCCGCAGCGGGGGCTTTATCGGCGCTTCGATCATAGAAACGGGCACTGGCAAAACAAAAGTGGTCGCCGGCCTGCCTCAAAATGTCAGGATGGGCAACCTGAGCTGGTCCCCCGATGGAAAAATTGCGGCGTTCTCCCATACCACGGCATCCGGGATCGAATTGTGGCTGATCAATGTCGAATCTGCACAAGCAAAACAACTGACCGGCCCCATTCTTAACGCAGTTTTGGGCAGTCCCTTCGATTGGCTTTCCGATAGCCGCCATATCCTGATCAAAACCGTACCGGAAGGCAGGGGACTGGCCCCTGCAGAACCCAAAGCCCCTGCAGGCCCTGCGATCTCCTTCAACGAAGGCAAGGCCGCGCCTGCGCGGACTTACCAGGATTTACTCAAAGATAGCTATGACGAAGCCCTCTTCGAATATTTTGCTCAATCGCAGCTCGTGCTGATGGATATTCAGACCAGTGCAGGCATTCCGCTCGGGCCCACCGGGATGATCGCCTCCATGGAACCCTCCCCGGATGGGAAATACGTTCTGGCATCCTTTATCAAGCGTCCTTTTTCTTATCTGGTGCCCGTAAGCAGCTTTCCGGTAACGTACACATTATTTGACCAGACAGGGGCAAAAGTTACGGACCTGGCAGACCTTCCTCTGGCAGAGGATATCCCAACGGCTTTCGATGCCGTGCGTAAAGGGCCGCGCAGCATCAGTTGGCGTCCGGATAAAGATGCAGAACTTTACTGGGTAGAAGCCCAGGACGAAGGAGACCCCCGTATCGAGGCTACTGTACGCGACAGGCTTTATGTCCTGTCGGCACCTTTTACGGGTACCCCACAGGCAATGATGGATTTCAGCCTGCGCTTCCGCAGCGTCTCCTGGGGAGATGGCCAACTGGCGATTGCCTCCGAGCGTTGGTGGCGTACCCGTAGGGAAGTCGTTACCCGCTTTTCCCCCGAACAGCCCGGGGCAAAGAACACCGTATTGTTCGACCGCTCTTACGAAGACCGTTACGGAGATCCCGGTCAATTCATGATGACACAAAATGCAGCAGGCCGCAGCGTTCTCCTGAGTGCCAATAACGGGAAAACCCTGTTTCTGAACAGTATGGGTGCTTCTCCGGAAGGGAACCGCCCCTTTGTGGACGCATTTGACCTGGCCAGTGGGCAGTCAAAGCGCCTTTGGCGGTCTGAGGCACCCTACTACGAAATGCCGCTAGCGATGCTGGATGCCGCAAAAAGCATCTTGCTTACGAGCAGGGAATCCAGGGAAACCCCGCCAAATTATTATTTGCGCAACCTTTCTACCCGGCAGCTTACTCCCCTCACCCAATTTGAAAACCCTTATAAAGCCCTCAAAGGGGTGACTAAGGAGATGGTAGCCTATGAGCGCAAAGATGGCCTTAAACTGAGCGGAACCCTTTATCTGCCTGCAGGTTACGACCGGAGTAAGGATGGGCCCCTGCCCGTATTCATGTGGGCTTACCCAAGAGAATATAAAACCGCCGATGCTGCCAGCCAGATTAATGGCTCCCCATTCCAGTTCATTCGACCAGGCACTTCTTCCCCATTACTCTGGGTGACCCAGGGCTATGCCGTCTTTGACGATTTTGCAATGCCCATCCTCGGCGAAGGGGATAAAGAGCCCAACGAAACTTTTGTCGAACAACTTCAGATGAGCGCCGAGGCAGCCGTGGATAAACTCGTTGGTATGGGCGTCGCCGACCGCAAACGCCTCGCCGTCGGCGGCCATTCCTACGGCGCTTTCATGACGGCCAACCTGCTGGCCCATACCGATCTTTTTGCAGCAGGTATCGCACGCAGCGGGGCATATAACCGGACGCTCACCCCCTTTGGCTTCCAGCAGGAGGAACGCACTTATTGGGAAGCCCCCGACGTCTATCACAAAATGTCGCCGTTTAATTATGCAGATAAAATTAAAGAGCCTATCCTGCTCATCCATGGGGAAGCCGACAACAACTCCGGTACTTTCCCCATTCAGAGCGAGCGTTTCTATAATGCCCTCAAAGGCCATGGCGCTACGGCAAAACTGGTTTTCCTTCCCCACGAAAGCCACGGCTACCAGGCAAGGGAATCTATCCTCCACACCTTACATGAAATGAATGCCTGGATGGATAAATATGTAAAAAACAAACAGGGTGGGGGAGCTGTACGCCCATAATTCCTGTAATACCATTAGACTTGTTGCGATGGGTCAGTGTGGTGGGAAAAACAGCTCACTGCTCGTACCCTACTGACCCGCCGCAATATGTTTATTATGCAAAAAGCCAAAGCTCTCCTTATGCACGTTATTGACCTTACCCGGATTTTTCATACCGCTATGCCAGTATTTCCCGGCGATATGCCACCAGCATGGCGGCAAGTGGCCTTCATTGAAAGAGAAGGGTACAATATGTCCCAGCTACATACCGGAATGCACGTTGGGACGCATATTGATGCCCCTCTGCACATGGTTGCCGGGGGGAAACCGCTCTCCGAAATCCCGGTGGCCCATTTCATCGGACCTGGCTGTGTTATTGATGCGCAAGGCCGTAATCCAATAGACGAGGACCTTCTGGAAGGGACCGATATCCCTGCGGGGGCCATCGTACTGATCCATACCGGCTGGGGAGGGTATTTCGGTACAGATATTTACTATCGCGACTATCCGGAGCTGACCCTCGCTTTTGCAGGGCGGATGATAGCCGCAGGCGTAAAAATTATTGGCCTGGATACCCCCAGTCCAGACCGCACGCCTTATCTGGTGCATAAAGCACTCCTCTCCCATTCAGTGTTGATTATGGAAAACCTGACCAATATGCAATTAGTCCCGATGGACAAGTCTTTCGAGATCATTGCCCTGCCTGCCCCTTTTGAAGCCGACGGTGCCCCATTGCGGGTAATTGCAAGATTTTCCTGACCACAAATGGTACCCAGGGGAGAAATAAGGTTATTCGGGATTCGCCACCACGGCCCCGGCTCTGCGCATGCCCTCCTGGACGCCCTTGGGCAGTTTGCGCCAGACTGTCTCCTGGTGGAGGCACCTGAAGAAGCCGGGCCTGCCCTGCAGGAGTTGGCGCACCCGGAAATACAGCTCCCGATCGCCCTGCTCATCTATGCCCCGCAAAATTTTGAAAAAGCCGTGTACCTGCCTTTTGCGGAATTTTCCCCCGAACTCTGTGCCGTGCGCTTTGCCTTGCAACGCGGTATATTCATAGCAGCCATAGACCTTCCTGCAGCCGTTCAACTGGCAGGATCGCTTTCAAGCCAGATATCCCTTCAGCCGGGGATGGAATTTTCAGGACCGGATGCCTTGGACGCAATTCAAGACCCCTTGCAGTGGATTGCAGGCTTAAGTGGATATAGTGATAGTGAGCGCTGGTGGGAAGATACTTTCGAGCAAATGGATAACCCGGGAGCGGTCTTTTTAACGATCGCTCAATTGATGACGGCACTTCGGGAAGAACTACCCAGGCAAGAGAGCCGGGAGACGCTTCTGCGGGAAGCATGGATGCGGCAGCGTATCCGAATGGCCGTTAAGGACGGGTATCAAAAAATCGCTGTTGTATGTGGGGCCTGGCACGTCCCTGCGCTGAAAACCGAAGAAAAGCTATTGGAAAAAAATGATCAGGCAATATTGCGCGGGCTGAAAAAAGAAAAGGTCAAAACAGCCTGGATCCCCTGGAGCTATGAACGGCTTGCCCTGCAATCGGGTTATGGCGCGGGGGTAGCTTCTCCTGCCTGGTACGAGTTGCTTTTCCGTCACAGGGAAGACCTGGCCGTTCATTGGATGGTTCGGGCAGCGCGTCTTTTCCGGCAGGAAAAGTGGGATACCTCCCCGGCACATATCCAGGAGGCCGTCCGCCTTGCAGAAGCATTGGCGGCCTTGCGGGGCCGCAGTGTCCCCAGCATCGAAGAACTTCAGGAAGCTGCAATCAGCGTACTTTGCCACGGCAACGCAGAAGCCCTTCTGATAATCCGCGAGCGCATGATTGTCGGCACAAAAGTGGGAAAAGTGCCCGCATCCTTTACCCAGACACCATTGCAGCAGGACCTGGAAAAATGTGTTAAAACGGCCCGTCTTAACCGCGAATACCAGGGCGCAGAAAAAATTTACAAAGCGCTGGACTTGCGTGTGGCTTCCAACCTTCGCGCCAGTCAGTTGCTGCACCGTCTTCACCTGCTCGACATTCCCTGGGGCAGTATCGCCGCCATCAAAGGCGACCCCCAGGGCAGTTTTCGGGAAGCGTGGAAGCTTCATTGGAAGGCCGACTACCCGATCCGGGTCATCCAGGCCGGGATTTGGGGCAACACTATCGAAGAGGCTGCCCAAAGGAAAGTCCTTCACCAGGGAGGAACTCTGGAAGATATCCCCGCCTTAATCGGGCTCCTGGAACACGTCCTCAAGGCAGGCCTGCACGAAGCCCATCCGGCTTTAATCGCCCGGCTCCGGGTACTTTCTGCCCAGAGTGGCGATATTTTTCTGCTTACAGGGGTTTTTCCACTGCTCGCACAACTCATCCGCTACGGAAATGTGCGCAAAACTGAAAAAAAACCAGTGGTGGAGCTGACAGAAGAAATTTTTCCCAGGATCTGTATCGGTTTGCCAAATGCCGTGCATCTTTTGGGCGAAGAAGCTGCACAAGAATGGTTTGAACCGCTCCAGGCCGTCCACCAGGCCGCACAACTAATCTTTCCCGGCTCAGGGGAGATTATGTCGTATTGGTATCATGCCCTGCGGCAACTGGCACTGGACGACGGCATCCCCCCTTTGCTTGCGGGGATGTCGGCACGGATCTTGCTGGATCGGGGAATATGGCCGGAAAGTCCTGCCCTTGCCTGCCTCCAGGCCCTGCTTTCAAGACCTGAGAACGCCCTTAAAGGTGCGTTCTGGCTGGAAGGCTTCCTATTTGGTAATATTCATTTGCTGCTACATACCCCAACCCTGTGGAGTATCCTCGACCGCTGGGTTACTACAGTACCCGAAGAAGGGTTCAGGGAAATGCTCCCGGTACTGCGGCGTACCTTTTCCCGTTTCTCCTACGCCGAACGTGCGATGTTGCTTCAAAAAGTCCGCTTCCCGGAACAAAGCCCGACCTACTCCAGTGACCAATCGCCCTGGGTTGAAGCACATTACCTGCAAACTATGCCAGTGCTAAAGCTGCTGCTCGCACTGGATGTAGAATAAAAACTGGTCAGCAAGCCTCCGCAAGGGCGAAACCTATCCATTTTCCCGATAAGCTGCTTACTTTTGGATTAAAGAATAAATAACCTATGGAAAAAAAGGGAATTTTGTACGTTATCCCTTCCCCGCTCGGTGAAGGCGGCACTTATACCCTATCGGCACATTTACTGGAAATCGTCTTTGCGCTCGATTATTTCATCGTGGAGCGTGGAAAGACGGCCAGGGCATTTCTCAAAGCCATCGGGTTTCCACGGCCGCTCCAGGTACTGGAATTCCGGGAACTCAACGAGCATACCCCTTCAACGGATATCCCTTCCTTGCTGGCACCCCTGTTGAGCGGACAAAGTGCCGGGCTCCTTTCAGAAGCAGGGTGCCCGGGGATTGCCGACCCCGGTAGCCCGCTTATCGCACTCGCCCACCAAAAGGGGGTGGAGGTCGTCCCCCTCACCGGACCTTCTGCAATCTTCCTTGCGCTAATGGCTTCCGGGCTCAACGGGCAGCATTTTACTTTCCTGGGCTATCTGCCGGCCAAAAAACCTGACCTCCTCCGTCGGATTAAACAACTCGAACAGCAGTCTGCAAGAGAAAGAGCTACCCAGATATTCATCGAAACCCCGTATCGCAACGAAGCCCTATTGCAAAGCCTGCTCCATACCCTGTCGCCCTCTACCCGTCTCTGTATCGCCGCTAACCTCACACTACCAGGGCAGTTTATCCGGACTTTGCCGGTTGCCGAATGGAAGCGCCAGGGCGACATCCCACAACTCTCCAGGCAGCCGACGGTTTTTCTTCTTGAAGCTGCAACGTGAACCGCTGTAACTTTTTTTATCTTCCTGTGTTTGTAAAAGGCGAAGGGTATGATTTTAGTAAATATCTGCCATCTTTTGACTCAACAACGCCTTATAATTATGGAAAGCCTTTCATCTGCCGTCCAGCATCTGGAAGAAAAGGGGTATCTGGACGTGGATATTGACCCCACTTTAGATCTGTTTGAGGAAATTCAAAAACTTAAAAAAGAAAAAAATGCCGTCATCCTGGCCCATTACTACCAGGAGCCGGATATTCAGGATATTGCTGATTATATCGGGGATAGCCTTGGCCTTTCCCAAAAAGCCGCCAGGACCGAGGCCGATATCATCGTCTTTGCAGGTGTGCATTTCATGGCCGAAACGGCAAAAATGCTCTCTCCCCATAAAAAAGTACTCCTTCCGGACCTGAAAGCAGGCTGCTCTCTGGCAGATTCTGCTCCCGCTCCGCTATTCAGGAAATTTAAGGAACAGTATCCCGACCACGTCGTGGTGAGCTATGTCAACTGCACTGCAGAACTAAAGACAATGACCGACATTTGCTGCACCTCTACCAATGCTATGCATATCATCAACAGTATCCCGGCCGATAAACCTATCATTTTCGCACCGGACAAAAACCTCGGCGCTTATCTGAATAAGAAAACCGGACGTGAGATGGTCCTCTGGAACGGTTCCTGCATGGTACACGAGATTTTTTCTGCAGAAAAAATCACAAAGCTGATGCTGCGCCACCCCAACGCATTGCTCATTGCCCACCCGGAATGCGAAGCCCATATCCTCGAAAAAGCCGCTTTTATCGGTTCCACTACCGGCCTGCTGAATTTTACGATTAACAGTGAAGCCAGGGAATTTATCGTAGCGACAGAAGCGGGCATTATCCACCAAATGGAAAAAGCCTCGCCCGACAAGGTATTCATTCCGGCGCCACCCGACAATTCCTGTGCCTGCAACGAATGCCCTCACATGCGCCTTAACACCCTTGAAAAGCTATATCGCTGCCTGAAGTACGAACTCCCGGAAATTATCCTTCCGGAATGGGTTATCGAAAAAGGCAGGGTGTGCATTGACCGCATGCTGGAAATTTCCGCGCAGGCTGGCCTGGTGAAGGATTAGGTAGTGGTCACCGGCATTAAACGGCTGCCATCTCCTCGAGTGCTTTCACAAAAGTATCCAGTTCCCGTATCGTGGTATAAATATTTGGCGTAATGCGGCATCCCTGTACGCCCTGGCCATCAATTGCGACCGTCCAGATGCGGTATTTTTTCAGAAGGGTATCGGCCATGTCCCCGGGTTTCATCCCTTTTATACCGACATTTGCAATCCCGCAGGTACGCCGGGGATCCGAGGGGGTGTTCAGGAGGATATTCGGGATATTCCGTACCCGGCTTGTCCAGTACTCCTGAAGGTATCGCAGGCGGGCTTCTTTTCGCTCGGGGCCCAGGCTGTAATGGTATTCGAGGGCGTTACCGATTGCGAGGTCGGTGGCTACCGGATGGGTACCGGTATGGTTCAGGCGGCGTACATCCGTATTTTCTGCGATAGCACTTGCAAATAAGGGCCGTATTTTCGGAATTTTATCTTTTTTCACGTACAGCAATCCCGAGCCGAGGGGTGCGTTCAGCCATTTATGGAGGCTGGCGCCATAATAATCGCAATTCAGATCGCGGATGGCAAAATTAAGGTGTGCGATTGCATGGGCACCATCCACCATCACTTCGACCCCTTTGCTGTGGGCCATATCGCAAATCTTTCTGATGGGAAGTACCTGCCCGGTAATATTTACAATATGGCAGACCATGAGGAGACGCGTGCGTTCGTTGATGGCGTTGGCATAAACGTCCACTATTTCAGCATCTGAGCGAGGGTGGTTGGGGACGGAAACAAGCTTATTGACCACCCCGTGCTGTATTTCCTGTTGTTTGAACATTTGGATCATGGAAAAATAGTCCTGTTCGGCCATCACTGCTTCGTCTCCGGCTTTCCAGGGGAACCCCCCGATGACTGTGTCCAGCGATTCGGTCGTATTCCGGGTGATGATGAGCTCGTCGGTGCTACATCCCACCAGCCCGGCAAGCTGTGTCGCGACCGCGCGCTTATTGTCCCACTGAACTGTACGCATATAGTGCGAGCCCTGGTAATTGACCTCCCGGATGTGGTGGATATAGTTTTCCAGGATGTCCTGGGGTAAAAAGCAATAAAACCCATTTTCCAGGTTGATGTAGTCTGGTTTGAGGCGGTAGCCGCTACGTACGCGCATCCAGAAATCTTCATCCTGGGCGGCTGCTTCCGGGGAAAGATGCGCAATCTCCCCAACCCAATGCTCCAGCTGTTGCAGGAAAACCGGGACACCGGTGCCCGCGAAAATCATTTTTTTGAGAAAAGTCCGTTTATCCATGGCTTTAGGTATTTTTGATTAAGCAGGTCTGGTCAGACCCTATCCCTGGAATTTGGTTGTATGAGTTAAAGCGAACGCATCGTTTTAGAATGAAGAGACTAAGTTAATACAATTTCAGATTATATGCATCTTAGTAATTGGCGTGGCGTAGTTGGGGCCATTTACATAACCCCGAAAAAATACGTATTCGGCACCTCGTCCGGGCAGAAGGATTTGCACACTGGCTTAATATGCTTGTACAGATACGTACGCAGAGGGGTTGGCATATTCTTTTGCAGCTTACCCCGTATAAAAGAAAAGGGATGCCCAGGGCTTAAATAGTAGATTTATCCATGGAAATCCATAATTTTGCGGCATAAAAAACACAACGGTTTGCTGTCCATATTCCGTAATAACCAACTGCTCGTCAGCTTTCTGCTCCTGTTCTATGTACTGGCGCTGCATGTATTCATGGTCATAATGCCTGGTCAAACCTCCCAGCTTGCATACGGGATATTATTTCCGGTTGTAAAAGGGTGGATTCCCGAATCCCTGTACTGGCAGGCCGGGGTGGTAGTCCTGCTCCTGTTCATCCAGGCATTTATGCTGAACATCCTCGAATACAATTATCGTTTCAACCGCGATGTGAATATGTATGCGGGGGTATTCTTTTTGTTGTTCACCAGTTTTTCCTCATCTTTTCAGACCCTCTCGCCGATACATTTTTCCAATATATTCCTCTTTATCGCATTGTACGAGCTAATGGATATTTCGAAGAAACATCGGCCGGAGGGGAATATTTTCAATGCGGGTTTTTGTATTGGTATTGCCGCATTGTTCTATCCGGTATCTGCGCTTTATCTGATCCTGGTTTTGATAAGCCTTAACGTGCTCCGGGGGATCATATTCCGGGAGCGGCTCGTGGCACTGAGCGGTTTTCTGGTGGTTTATTTCCTTGCTGCCAGCATTTCTTACCAACTCGACGCGCTGCCTGATTTTATGGGCCATCAATTTTCGAAAGCATACAAATTGTTCGATCTGGGCAAAATGCGGATGCCGTGGGAGTTGATCCCCTGGATAATCATCTTGTTGGGTATAGTATTTAATCAGGGTGATTTTTTTCAAAAACAAAATATGCTGACCCAAAAGCGCATCGGGCTATTGTACTGGATGGTCTTCATTGGACTGGCCACGATAGTTGTTACGCCAGGAATGACCACAGAGCACCTGCTACTGGCGGCCCTTCCGATAGGGTTTCTCACCGGAATGTTTTTTGGTCGTTTGCGTTCTAAGTGGGCGGAACTATGGCATTTCATGCTACTTCTGGGGCTATTGCTTATTCAATACCAGCCCTTGATAATCAAATATCTAAGCTAAAAGGTTCAAATTGCCCCATCGGTTGAACGCCTTGGATATTAAGATAGGGCGTAGGGCAGGATTAAAAATTGTAAAAAAATAAGGGCATGCGATTCGGTGTAGTAGTTTTTCCCGGTTCTAATTGCGATGATGATATGGTGCATGTACTGCAGGATATCATGGAGTGTGAAACGATCAAGCTATGGCATAAAGACCCTGAAATAAAGGGGCTCGGGGAAGGGGACTGCATTATTTTGCCGGGAGGGTTTTCTTACGGGGATTATCTGCGGGCAGGGGCAATCGCCCGCTTTTCACCCATTATGGGAGCAGTAACCGCCTTTGCGCGCCGTGGAGGTTTTGTCTGGGGGGTATGCAATGGTTTTCAGATTCTGTGCGAGGCCGGGTTGCTGCCCGGCGTTTTGCTGCGCAATGCTAACCAGCAGTTTATTTGCAAAAATGTCTATTTACGGGCCATGACCGGCAACTCTGCGCTGACATCGAGGGTCTCCTTGCAAAAGGCCCTGAAAATACCGATTGCCCATGCAGAAGGGCGTTATTATGCCGATGACGAAACACTCCGCAGCCTTGAGGAGAACGATCAAATCCTTTTCAAATATTGTAATGCACAGGGAGAGATAACCCCGGACGCCAACCCCAATGGCGCACTACTCAATATTGCCGGGATTTGTAACGCCCAGCGCAATGTATTCGGGATGATGCCACATCCTGAACGCGCCTCTGAACAAACGCTCGGCAACTCTGACGGTAGAAAGTTGTTTGAATCTTTATTGACAAGTGTGAGGTCGGTAATACCGGAATAGCTTGATCAGACTTCCTGAGAGCGGGGTATTGTAGCCTGAAATGGCGTTTTTGACTGTACGATGCCCTTTCTCGTTCGCGTAACCATCCCCACGTTAACAAAGCAGATAAAAAAACCTTTCCATGAAACGCAGTATTTTACTTGCCCTTTCCGCCCTCCTTGTGGCTTTTTCGTTGAATGGCCAAATTAAAAATCCGGTACGTTGGTCCACGAGCTGGACGAAAATCGGTGCTCAGGAGTTCGAATTGGTTTTTACCGCGACTATAGACCCGGGATGGTATGTTTATTCACAATTCCTGGAAGAAAACGGCCCTATCCCCACCTCTTTTCATTTCAATGCCGGTGCGCATTTTCAGTTACTTGGCAAAGCCAGGGAAGAAGGCAGGCGCAAGGAAGGTTATGACGAAATTTTCGGGATGAACGTAGTAAAGTTTAGTGGCACCGTAAATTTCCGCCAGCGGGTTAAGTTGCTCAACCCCGCTGTGCCTATTGCGGGATATCTGGAGTATATGACCTGTGATAACGAGCAATGCCTGCCACCTACCGAAGAGGAATTCAATTTTGATTTAAGTACTGCGGGGAGCGACCGGGCAGATGCGGGCAAGACACCTGCAGTACCGGTGGCGCCTGCCGACGTGCAGCCTGCAGCGGATGCCCCCTTGCTTGCTACCCCTGAAGTGTCGTCCGGGGCTGGTGGGCTGCTCGACCCCGTAAAATGGGCGGCTTCTATACGGGAATTATCAAAAGGGGTTTATGAACTTACGTGGACTGCAGATTTACAGCCCGGCTGGAATATCTATTCCCAGTTTACGGCCGACAACGGCCCCATCCCCACTACTTTCTCCTTTGATGATGGCAGCCATTTCAAGGGAATCGGGCAAGTGCAGGAACGGGGAAAGCTAAAGGAAGCCAGGGACCCTCTTTTTGGTGGCATCCTGGTGAAAAAATTCACCCAGGGGCCTGTTGTGTTTTCCCGGAAAGTGGAAGTGAGCGACCCTGCCGTAGCAATCACCGGAACGCTGACCTACATGGCCTGCGACCAGGAAAAATGTCTCCCTCCGAACGAAGTAGATTTTCGCTTTGTGCCGGCAGCCCTGCAGGCGGCCTGTGGCCCCGAAGCAGCAGCAGGTACCACCGCGACACCTGCCCCGGGAACCGGCCAGTCTGCTATCGAAATACTATATGGTGGAATGCCTAAGCCCTCTCTGGCAGGGCCTGTAGCAGATTGTAGTACCGGGGAAGCCAGTATTAGTGCAAACACCGGGCTGGGCAATATTTTCCTGCTCGGTTTTCTGGGCGGCCTTCTCGCGCTCCTTACCCCCTGTGTTTTTCCGATGATCCCGCTCACTGTAAGTTTCTTTACCAAAGGAAACGGCCAGAGCAAAGGTATTTCTCAGGCGGGACTTTACGGATTTTTCATCCTGGCGGTTTATTTGATCCTCAGTATCCCATTCCATTTGATGGACAGCATCAATCCGGACATACTTAACGATATTTCTACCAACGTTTGGCTGAATATCGCCTTTTTTGTCATCTTCCTGGTATTTGCTTTCTCCTTCTTTGGTTATTACGAGCTAACGCTACCGAATAGCTGGGTCAACCGTACGAGCCAGGCGGAGGGGATTGGAGGCGCCCTTGGCACTTTCTTCATGGCCCTTACGCTGGCGCTGGTTTCTTTTTCCTGTACCGGCCCGATCCTTGGCTCATTACTCGCAGGAGCGCTGACCAGCGATGGCGGTGCCTGGCAACTGAGTGCCGGGATGGGCGGATTTGGCCTTGCCCTTGCCCTACCCTTTGCACTTTTTGCCGCATTCCCCGGGATGATGAAGCGTCTGCCCAAATCGGGGGGGTGGCTCAATACGGTCAAGGTGGTACTTGGTTTTCTGGAGCTTGCCCTCGCCCTGAAATTCCTCTCCAATGCCGACCTCGTGAAGCACTGGGGTATATTGACAATCGAGCCCTTCCTCATCCTTTGGATCCTGACTTTTCTGGGTCTCGCCCTGTATCTGTTTGGCGTTATCCGTTTCCCGCACGACAGCCCCGGTAAGCGGCCTCCTGTGCAGATTATATTGGGTTTGGCTTCCCTGGCCTTCACCGGATACCTTGGGACGGGGTTCGCCTATGATAAGCAGGCTGGCAGCTACCGGTCGCTAACCCTGCTCAGCGGCCTGGCACCTCCGGTATGTTACAGCTGGTTCCAACCCTGCAACTGTCCACAAAACCTCAGTTGTTTCAAAGATCTTCAGGAGGGACTGGCCTATGCCCGGCAGCTCAAAAAGCCTGTAATGCTCGACTTTACAGGCCATGCCTGTGTAAATTGCCGAAAAATGGAGGAACACGTCTGGCCGCGGCCTGCTGTTTACCAACGGCTCAAAAATGACTACGTCGTCATTTCGCTATATGTGGACGATAAGCGGGAACTACCCACGTCTCAACAATTGGAAGTGCCAAAAATTAATGGGGGTACACGCAAGCTGCGCACGGTAGGACAAAAGTGGTCATATTTTCAAACAGAATACTTTCAGACCAATTCGCAGCCATTCTATGTACTCCTGTCGCCTGATGGCCAGTTACTTAACACCCCCGTCGGATATACGCCAGACGTAAAAGATTATGTGGATTTCCTGCAGTGTGGGAAAGACGCATTTTCACGCCTGGCATCTACAGAATAGGGTTGCGGAGGATGCCTGAGAGGGGGTATTGCATCGGAGCATTATTGCGACGGGACCAACGCGGCGATATCCCTTACCTGATTTTGGGTTCCTTTGCCTGAACGCCCGCAGTCACCTACTGGTAGAAACCTCAATCCAGTTCGATGAGCAGATGGTTTTTCTCTACGGGATTACCCTTTTCCACGTGGATACTGCGTACTATTCCATCACCGGGCGATTTGATAATGTTTTCCATTTTCATTGCTTCCAGGATGAGGAGGGATTGACCCTGGGAGACCTCCTGCCCCACCTCGACCTGGATTTCAAGGACGAGGCCGGGCATAGGAGCCTTGATATCTTTTATTTTAGCAGAGGCTTGTTTGGATAACCCCATTTTTTCGATTAACTGGTCAAAGCGGTCGGCTAATTTTACTTTAAAGTTGCTTCCATTTATCCTGAGCTCAAAATATTTTTCCTGAAAATCCGTGTGTAGTAACTCGGCGGTATAGCCTTTGCCGTTGAGCAGGATATGCCATGTTCCCTGGCCTGTGGGGCGCCAATCCAGGTCGTCGCCGTCTAGTTCAAAGTTTTTGCTGCCATTAACGATGATTTGGAATTTTTCCGGTTCCTGCATGATTGCGATGGTATTTACATGAGTATGGGCGATGGTAATCCGCTGTGAAATAAAGCTGGTGGCAAATTTCAGGTAGGCGCTTAACCTTTACCTGTCCGGATGAGGAAGGCCGATTCAAAAATAGTAAAAATAAGGTATATGCCAAAAAAGGGGATAGCGAAAAGTCTCGAGTCCGGGTGCCTGGCTTTAACATAAACGGCGACCATTGCGAATGCGAAAAACATTTTGAGGAGGGTGAGGCCCATGATGAGGGTGATAAAACGCTCTTTTTTAGGGCTTTTTGCAGTATTTAGTGCAAGAATAAAGGACAAAAGGCTAAAGAAGATAAAAAAAATCAATGCGATCCAGGCGAGGGGTATTCCCGATTTCCAGCCGGGCCACTGCCCTGCAAAAAGGATGCCTGCCACGGAGATACCGGTAGCGATGAGGAGCTGCCGCAGGAAATGCCGAAATTCCATAGAACGTCTTCAACAAGTGAAACGATTACTGCCGGGGCTTTTGCCGGTATTTACTTCCCTTTGAACAAAAAATCCTTCAGGGAAATATAGAGTGCGGCAAAGACCGAGACAAGGGACAGTATGAGGGTGAAGACCGGCTTCTGAAGCTGGAAGTGACGGTCGAGGTATTTTCCGGCCAAAGTACCCAGGAGGATAATGAACCCCATTTGGAAAGCCAGGCCGGTGTATTTGGCGATATCGCGCAGACGGCTGCCGCTATCCTTGTTTTCCCGACGCCGACCCACGCTTTTCCAATTCATGATCAGGAACCGATGGCCTGGAAGCCTGCGATGCCTTTGCCCCACCCGCCATATTACATTGCACGTTAAAATTTGCACCGGACTGTACCACTAATCTTCCGGTGGTAACCTCACCGTTGATTGTAGCGCTTTCCCGGACGTTCAGTAAATCGGCAACGAAGATATTACCTTCGAAGCGGCCTTCGATCACAGCGCTTGCACAGCGGACTTCTCCTTCGATATAGCCTGTCGGGCCGATCACTAATTTGGCATCACAGTGCAGCGTACCTTTTACACTGCCCTCGATGCGGATATCTTTTTCCGATTTGACCGTACCTTCCACAACAGTGCCCGTCACAAGGGTATTGAAAGAGTTCACCGTCGTCAGGCTACCAGAGGGATTTCCCCCTTTGCCGGTTTCTTTTTTGCTGGAACCTCCGAACATAATCAGACTATTTAGCGCAATGAGCAATAATTAACAAAAGATACGGGGGGCATAGGTAATGGGTTTTAGAAATCAGGGCAGTAGATGCCGCGGCTGGTTTTGCCACATATTTTGTACATCAGGCTGAATTCGAACGACCCTTGTGCATTGGTAGCAGGCTGGAGTGTTGAAGTGTTGATGTCATAGCTAAAGCCGAGGTTGAAATTATTGAAGTCGAAGCGGGTTGAAAGGATAAGTGCATCCTGGAGTACAGATGTTTCGAGTTTGTTTGCGATGCGTGTCCAGAGCCCTATTTGAAAAGCCTGGCTATCGCCGGTACCTTGACCCAGGTTAAAACGGAGGCTGGTACCTGCATTGACCTGCATCAAAGGGCCCTGGCGCATAAAAATGGCTCCGGGAAGTATGCCCACCCGGCTGTTCAGGGGCAATTCCCCGCCGATATGGGCGGTGAGCCGGCTAAAGATGAGGTCTTCGCTTTCTGAATCAAAGGAGATATTTGCGCGGCTAAGGTGGTGGAAAGCTCCGCCAAAATAAAAATTGGCGCCTTCCTCAAAGACCATGAACCAGAGCAGCCCTGCTGCCAGGTCTGCGAAAATAAAGTTGTCCCGGTCAAAACGGCCTTCCTGGGGGTCTATTGTAGGATCAAAGCCCCCCTGGCCGTCGTGTTGTGTACCCCAGCGCAGGTTGAGGAAATCAATACTGCGCTGTGCGGCGCCGGCTTCTGCGCCAACGACCAGATAATTCGCGCGGTCGCGATAGCCGCCCATCCGCTTGCTGTAAGAGCCGGAAATCTTACCCGTATAAGTTGAAAAATTCGCTTCTCCTGCCTGGTCGCCCCAGAACGTACCGCCAATACCAAAGAAATCGTAGCGGCCTACAGGGATACGCTGGTCATAGGAGACCGAATAGGTCCGGAAAGCATTGGAGCGCAGAATTGAAGCCCATTGGTTGCGATAATTCGACGTCAGGCGGACGTTGCAGTTCATCTGCCCGGTCATCGCCGGGTTCAGGTTGAGCGGCGACATGTAGAACTGGGAAAAATGTATATCCTGTGCTTGAATGGACAGCGTAGAAACAAAGGACAACAGAACTGCCACCGGCAGCAAGTGGGACATTTTCATACCAGGAGTTTTCGGGCTCATTGAAAAATAATCACTTTGAAAAGTTATGCAATAATACACAAACTCTAATAAAAAAGGTTGCAGGAATTGTTAAAGGATGCCTATAGGGGCAAATCGTCTATTCCAGACAGATTTTGAACGATGGGTTGGAAAAGATTATTGCAGCCTATCCTGTGCAGGGTCAATTTCTTTATTCCAAAGTGCACCAAAGTGTCCGACCAGATAATTATCATAAAAATCGGCACGCTCGAAGAGGTGCCTCAACAGATAAAGGCCGGTTTCGAGGTTCAGGTACTGTTCATCAATCACCAGGGACAAGATAATGTCCTTATCGCTTACGCTCAGGGCCAGGCCTTCCAGCAGGTAGTTTTGCGTGAGCAGGTACGTGTAGATTTCCCGGATTTGCGTACGTGGCAAAATACAAAGGTAGGCATCGCCAGTGATGAGGCCATTACTTTCGTCGTACGAAATATTTATTTTGGCGCTGCCGGCTTCGATTTCCCAGTTATCGGGGCCCCGTCGGGCGAGGAGTACCTGAAACCCCAGCTTCTGAAGGATTTCTTCTATCGTTTTGGGTACCCCTTCCGGTAGATAAGGCTCTGCCTTGTCAGGAAGCTCGGCCAGGGTGCCGCAATATGGGCAGTATTTCCCATCCAGACGTGCCCGGGTGACAATATTCTCACAGGAATAACACCGCGTACTAATTCCGCCCCCCGCTTCCTGGTATTCGCGGATGGTCCGGTCCAGCAAGGTAGCAGGTAGTGCAAATCCGATCGTACCGCTGTCGCGCAGGACAAACGTATTGATTCCGACCACTTCGCCGGCTTCATTGATCAGTGGCCCACCACTGTTGCCGGGGTTGAGTGCTGCGTCGTGCTGGAGGTATTCCACATCGTTCATCTCATGCCCGATATTTGAAATGATCCCCTGGGTAGTCGAGAACCTCAAACCAAAAGGATGGCCAACCGCGATAACGACATCGCCTTCCCCAAGACCGGAAGCCCCTGCCAGGTGCACTTCCGGCATATTCACGTCTGGGGGCAATTCCAGAAAAGCAAGGTCGTACCGGATGTCCGTGAACAACACCTGTACAAGTTGTTGTGCCAGATGTACCCCATGCACAACCACTGCTTTATTGTTCCGGACAACGTGTTCGTTGGTCACGATCAGCCCGGGCCCACGCAGGCAGAACCCTGTACCCGTGCTGTAAGGTGTCGCGATCTCGATTACCACCTCCCGGTATAGTTCAATAATTGCCTTCATTCTGCTGAAGATCGTACAAAAGGCATCCTGTTCACTTCCATAGCCTTACGCCGGGTACCTCCGCTTGACGAGTTTGATGAAATTCTGGGCGACCTCCGAGCGCTCTTCCCTGCCCCACTGGTACTGTTCTGCAAGGCTGACCAGAAAATTTTTTGCTGCGGTAAAGGAATCAAAGCGGTTGAGAATCGTGAGGGAATCGTCCAGCGCGCTGCGGTCCCTGCCAAAAAGTTCATTGACATAAAGGAGGCGGTCGTTGATGGACATGGCGGTATTCAGGTCGCCGACGGGGCTTTCTCCGAGGCGTTCGGAAAGCTCGGTCACTTTTTTAAAGGTGAATAACTGATCGAGTGAACCCTGCGGCGTCCCGATGGGCAATTGAACGGTATCTGGTTTTGGCATGACAGGCGGGGGCGGAGGAGCTGGTATTTCTTCTTTGGCTACCTTCGCAACGGGTACGGGTGTTGGTGCTGGCATCGGCGGGATGACCTGGACGGGGGGTACCTTTATTTCGCGGGGCGCTTCGGCTGGAGGAATTGTTCCTCGGGCTGGTTCCGGGGTTTTACCTTCCAAAAAAACGGCGTATAATTGCCGCAGATAACTCAGCATCAAATCGCGTTCGATCGGGGATAGTTGGGCGTTTTCATCTTCGAGGCTCCCGAAAAGGGAGTTGATTTTGCGCATCAAGGTCCTGGCGGTTGTGATATCCATATTTAGAATATATTTTTTCAAATAATCCTGCTATAATAAGCCCAAAATTACGTTTTTCTGCCGGATGCATTATGCCTTAAACGGAAAATCGGGGGTCATAAGGGTGAAATAAGCAAAAAATATTTGCCAGAATTTTTCAAATCTTTGTCATGTTCATAGAACCACAATCGAGGGGACAACGCCACGGATGGATCGAAGTCATTTGCGGCTCCATGTTTTCCGGAAAAACAGAAGAACTCATCCGGCGGTTGAAAAGGGCCAAAATTGCCAACCAGCGGATAGAAATCTTCAAGCCGGAGATAGATTTGCGCTATGCGGAGCGACAGGTCGTCTCCCATGATGCCAATTCCGTCCACTCTACGCCAATTACCCATTCCGGACAGCTCCTCGCCCTTTCCGAAGGCGTGAGCGTTGTGGGGATTGACGAAGCGCAGTTTTTTGACGACGAGCTGCCCGACAATTGTCAGAAGCTTGCGCTAAGGGGCATCCGGGTAATTGTGGCAGGGCTGGACATGGATTTCAGGGGTCAGCCCTTTGGCCCAATGCCACAGCTGCTTGCCGTGTCGGAATATATCACTAAAGTACATGCAATCTGTGTCCATTGCGGCAACCTCGCCATGCATTCCTACCGGCTGGGGGAAAACGAGGAAAAAGTCGTCCTCGGCGAAAAGGACGTCTATGAGCCGCGCTGCCGGACTTGTTTTCATCTTGGCAAACTGCTCGATCCCCGCTCCGGGAATACGGTGTCCGCCCCGCCACCGCATTGACCTGAAACCCGGCTATGGCACTGCAGTACAGGCTTGTTGCGACGGAATTACGGCAGGTTGAAGCAGGCTGGTCTTCCTTTACCATGCCGATCCTTCTCCACGAGATTGTCAATTCACGGTCCAACGGTTTGATTGTATTTCCAGTTCAAAACTTTACGGCGTTTTGCATATTTCTTTAATTTTGCGTTTTTTTCAACACGCCGTATCACTTTGTATCAGCGGTACGATATATATCACATTAGGTAAATCTTATAAGTAAAGGCGAAACAATGCCAGCTCCAGCCTGTTTAAGACTTTATTTTGCTGCCGGATGACAGCGGAAAACAAAATAAACTTGTTCACCCCTCCAATAAAATTTTTATGCTGCCTGCTGCGCAGGACATCACAATAGCCATGTACACAAAGAAAATACGATCTGCACTGATTTCGGTATATTCAAAAGAAGGACTTGAGCCGCTGATCCGTGCCCTGCACCATTTCGGGACCACGCTATACTCTACCGGGGGTACCCAGGAATACATCGCTGCCCTTGGCATCCCGGTTATATCAGTAGAATCGCTTACTGGATACCCCTCTATCCTGGATGGACGGGTAAAGACCCTCCATCCAAAAGTTTTTGGAGGTATCCTGGCACGGCGCGAACCGGCCCATGTCGAGGAACTGGTACAATTCGGAATCCCGGAGATTGATTTGGTCGTAGTGGATTTATATCCTTTTGAAGAAACCCTTGCCACGACTAACGAGGAGGCGGCTATTATAGAAAAGATAGATATCGGGGGGATCTCTCTTATCCGTGCAGCAGCCAAGAATTTCCGGGATGTTGCGGTCGTCCCTTCGCGCAGGGATTATGCTTTTATTTTGTCTGTATTGGAAAAAAATGATGGGGCGACGGGCATAGCGGAGCGCAAAGCCCTTGCCGGTAGGGCATTCGAGGTCAGCTCGGAATATGATTCTGCAATCATGGGATATTTCAAAGGCGGGAACGGTACAGCAGGAGGGCAGTTTGGCCTGATGGGTGCAGAAGCCCTGCGTTATGGGGAGAACCCCCACCAAAGTGCCACGTTTTATGGCGATCTGGGGCAGGCTTTCGAAAAATGTTCGGGGAAAGCCCTTTCCTACAATAACCTGGTGGACATAGATGCGGCGGTGGCGTTGATCGCAGAATTCAAGGATGCCCCCCCTACTTTCGCCATCCTTAAACATACAAATCCCTGCGGGGTCGCAACGCGGCCCAGTGTCCGGGAAGCCTGGGAGGCAGCATTGCAGGCCGATCCCGTATCGGCATTTGGCGGGATACTCATCAGCAATGCCCCTATAGACCTGGCCACGGCGGAAGCAGTGGACGAAATCTTTTATGAGGTCTTGATCGCGCCGGATTACTCCGGGGAAGCTTTGGAAAAACTATCCCGTAAAAAAAATCGCATACTCCTGCGCGCTCCGCATTTCCGGCTTGCGCCGAAAATGTTTAAGAGCCTGCTTCATGGGGTAATCGAGCAAGATACCGATCAGGCAATGGAAGACCCTGCGACCTGGACGCAACCGACGAGGGAAGGGGTTTCTGACGACGAAAAAGCCGATCTGCTCTTTGCGCTCAAATGTGTAAAGCACCTCAAATCCAACGCGATTGCGCTGGTACGGGGCAGACAGCTCATCGGAATGGGTTGTGGGCAGACCTCCCGGGTGGATGCCCTTCAACAGGCCCTGACCAAAGCCCGCCACCATGGATTCGATCCGACTGGTTCTGTACTCGCTTCCGATGCTTTCTTTCCTTTTCCCGACTGTGCTGCGATTGCGCACGAAGCAGGTATCCGGGCACTCGTACAACCAGGAGGTTCGGTTCGCGATCAGGAAAGCGTGGATTGCTGCGACGCACGCGGTATGGCGATGCTGTTTACCGGAATACGACACTTCAAACATTAGGCTCCGGGCAAAACTGGTCGGGAAGGCAGGTTCGATATAAACTTTCGCCGTGCACTGACCAACCAAAACATTTAAATGACCATCTTATTAATGCGATGGTGCCACATTTGGCAAAAATTAGAAAAAACAGATATTTGTGCTTAAGAAATTTTCCGTTCGACGTTTCGAAAAAATATTAAGCGGTATGCCGGGTTTCAGGATGAAAGGGATTATTATTTTTTGTGGGATGCTCCTTGCTGGCAATGGCGTATTTGCCCAAAATAATTATCTCATCCAACCAAAGGCTAATTCCCCGTACTCCCGCTTCGGGCTGGGGGATATGGCGCCCCAGTACTTTGTCGCCTCAGCCGGAATGGGGGGGATGGGCGCAGCCTACTACGACCCCTTTCACCTCAATACCATAAACCCCGCTTCTTTGGGATGGCTGCAGGTCACGGCTTTTGAAATGGGGCTGAATGCCAAATATGCCCGGCTCCGCTCCGATGAAGGGCGCTCAGGTATCTGGAGCGGCAACCTGAACTATCTTGCGCTCGGCTTCCCCTTGAAAAACCCGATCAACCAGGCGCTGGAACGCAACAAAAATAAATTCGGCTGGGGAATGTCGGTGGCATTACAACCCTTCTCGAATGTAGGCTATAATATAGAAACCCAGGGGACTACGCCGGAATTCGGTACGACCAATATCTCGCTGAAAGGGAGCGGTGGGACCTATCGCTTTAAGTGGGGAAATGGCCTCCGCTATGGTGGCCTTTCGGCCGGGATACAATTAAACGCCCTGTTCGGAAAAATCACCAACGCCCGCCGTATCGGGCTGGACAGTATTGCGCTACTGGCATATTCGACGGAGCTGCGCGACGAAATCGCTATCAGTGGTGCCCAATGGACGGCGGGAATCCAATATACTGCTTTTTTTTCTCCTAAAAACCGCAGGAATACCGCTGGCAGTACCTCCCTTACCCTCGGCGCCTACTTGAATAATTCGGCTTCTATCAACACGTTTACCAGCCGTTTTTATTATCGCGATAATGTCGCCCTGACCTCCTCCATTGATACCGTCCTGTTCGAAAGCGAAACCAGGCAAAATGGACAACTCCCCCGCGAAGCAGGTCTTGGCCTTTCCTTCGATAAACTCGATAAACTCAAAATTATCGCGGATTACTCGGCTACGGCATGGAGCCAGTATCAAAATGCTGCCCGCCCGGAAACCCTGCTCAATTCCTGGCGCTTCTCCCTGGGTAGCGAATGGATCCCCGACATCACTTCCTACAATAATTATTTCAGGCGCATACGCTATCGGGCGGGAATGTTTTACGGTACCGACCCCCGTAGCTTTAATGGCCAGCAAATCCGGGAAATCGGTATCTCCCTGGGGGCTGGATTTCCCATTATCCTGCCAAGGCAAACTACTTCATTCGTCAATGCCGCCCTGGCGGCAGGTACTTTTGGAGTAAAAAATGACCTGCAGGAAACGTTCGTACAAATTAGTCTCGGTTTCACGCTCGATGATAACTCTTGGTTTTTTAAACGCAAATTCAACTGATCATGACTTCAGCAACCCGTATTCTGGTTTCTATTTTCGCCTTATTGTACCTAACGACTGGTATCGGCTTTGCCCAGTGCGCAACCTGGGTTGGCTTGCCTAATGAAGCTGCAATCAAGGAAGCCCACGTACTCTACAGAGGTATCGTGAAAGGGAAAAACTATACTACACTCGCAGCGATGGATGAAGAAAACTTCAAACTCGCTTTCGATAACTGGAAAAAAGCTTACGAAGCCGCACCTGCTGCCGATGGCCAGCGTGCCGCCCATTTCGTGGATGGGGTAGAGTTGTACAAAGCTCAGAAGGAACGCGCCAAAGATGATGTCGCCAAAGCCCATGCAGAGCAAATGATCGTCAAGCTCTATGATCAAATGGCACAATGCTATGCCAAGGAGATACCTTATGCAACTTCGCGCAAAGCGGTGGACATGTTCTATATGACCGCTTACGGCTATCGCACTGAAACGTTTAAAGCATTTCAGGAGGCTATTCAAAAAGGTGCTAACGATACCGAATATACGATTTTCGAACCACTCGGTATGCTGGTTGCCTATTTGTTCAAGGCCGGCCAGGTCAGTCAGGTAGATGCCCGCGATGCTCTCACGAAAGCACAGGCTATCGCCGAATACAATACGGTAAATAATGAAAAATACGGGCAATATTACGAAGCAGCGAACACCCGTATGGAATTTCAATTGCGCGAAGTCGAGAAGGATATTTTTGACTGCGGCTATTTCAAAGATAAATTAATCCCAAGCTATCGGGAAAACCCCGATGACCTCGAAGTCCTGCGCTATGTCTATAATACGCTCAAAACACAGGGCTGTGACGAGAAGGACGAAATTATGGTCGAACTCAAAAGCAAGTATGAGGCAACCGCCCAGGAACTCAATACCCGGCTCTCAGAAGAATTCCTTGCAAAAAACCCCGGCCTGGCTGCCCGTAAATTGTATGAAGACGGCAAGTATTCCGAAGCGATAGACAAATATCGGGAAGCGATTGCTCAGGAGCCCGACCAGGCTAAGCAGGCCGAGTATTACTTCGGTATCGCCTCTATCCAGTTCCGCCAGCTCAAGGCTTATTCTGCAGCGCGCGACAATGCGCGTAAAGCGGCGAGCCTGCGTCAGGGCTGGGGCCGTCCCTATATGCTCATCGGCGATATGTATGCCTCAACCAGCCGTACCTGTGGAAGCGATGCCTATACCCGCGGCCTGGCCGTTTTGGCCGCCATTGACAAATATGCATACGCACGTTCGATAGACAGCGAGGTCGCCGGTGAAGCCGGGAAAAAGATTTCCCTGTACAGTGCCTCTGTCCCGCCCAAGGACGATGTGTTTATGCGGGGTATGAACAACCAGCGGGTAACCGTTCCTTGCTGGATCGGCGAAGCAGTCACACTGAAGTACTAAACGATGAGGGCCTTACCGTTCTTGCTCCCTTTGATCCTGGTCGCCTTTTGTCTGGGTGGCTGTGCCCCTAAGGCGACGCAGCCATTGGCAGGCCCGGCGCCCGCCCCTGCTCCGCCGGTTGCAGAAAAGCCGGTGGTAACGACAGGGCCATGCCGCAAATTCTCAGATGCACGCAACCCCGATGAGGCCCTGCGAAATTTCGTCCTCTACCGGGATTTCATGAAAGCAGAGGATTGGCAGCAGGCTTATGATTATTGGCAAAAAGTCTATGCTGAAGCTCCGGCAGCAGACGGCCAACGGAACAGTGTATATGCAGACGGTATCCGCTTCTATGAACATTTCATGGGGCAAACGGCCGATTCTACCGAAAAGGAACGGCTGATTGACCGGATCTTCCAGCTTTACGACGAAATAGACCAGTGCTATCCTCAAGGGGGGTACGTTCCCGCACGTAAGGGGTTCGACCTTTATTATACTTATACGCACCGCGCATCGCGAAAGGAGATTTATCTCCTCTTCAAAACTGCCATTGACCGCGATGGGCTCAAAACGTCCGATTTCGTCATTAACCCATTCTCTTCCCTGCTCGTAGATCTGTACTTCGCCCAGGAAATTCCCATGGAAGAAGCGCAAAAATACCAGCAGCTCGTCCGGGAAATCATCGCTAAAGGTCTTGAAAATTGTGAGGGGCAGGCCTGCGAACGTTGGAGGGTGGTGGAGGGATATGCCCCCGCCCGACTTGAAGCTTTCGAGGTGGTCCGGGGCTTTTATGACTGTGAATACTATATGGCCAGATATCTGCCCGTATTCGAAGAGTCGCCCAACAATTGTGATGCCATCCGGGAAGTTTACAGCAGGTTGAAGTTCGGGGCATGCCCCGAAACGGATGAACGCCTCCGTAAACTCATCGAAGCCGGAAATGCGAATTGCGTTGTGGAAAAAGGCCCGGTCGAAATTGCATATAACTGCCTGCGCGATGCCGACTACGAATGTGCAATCGCAGGCTTCGAAAAGGCTGCTGAAGACGAAAACGATATCGTCAAAAAAAGCCAGTACCTCCTCCTGGTTTCCAAAATTTATTACGGTAGCCTCAAAAATTTTCCGCAGGCAAGGAAGTATGCGCTGAAAGCCGCCGGGGTACGCCCTAACTGGGGCGAACCCTTCATCCTGATTGGCCGTTTATACGCTTCCAGTGGCCCGCTTTGCGGCCCCGGCCGGGGCTGGGACAGCCAAATTGTCGTTTGGCCCGCAATAGATATGTGGAACCGTGCCAGGTCTGTGGATCCTTCAAGTGCGGCTGAAGCTAATAAATGGATCGGACGGTACGCCCAGTATATGCCTAATAAAGAGGATATCTTCCAGCGCAACCTCAAAGCCGGGGATCGCTTCTATGTAGGCTGTTGGATTCAGGAATATACGACAATACGTTCTGCAGATTAATCAGTGAGAACGGGGCTCCAAAAAAATCTTCTGGGGCTGTCCCGAAAGTCCTTTGGTGGCTTACGCCGCCAAAGAATATTTATCAGAGCGCAGTTTTTATTGATTTTGCGAAGCAAAATCAATAAAAACTGCGCTCTGATAAAATTTTGTTCTGCCGCCGAGGGCGGCAGAATACTTTTCACACAATCTTTTCTTAGGAGACATCCACACGAAGAGTCTTGTCGCTCGGTCAGTTGTAGCGACGAGCTGATACTTTTTGGAGCCACCCAGGAGACTCGAACTCCCGACCCACGCATTACGAATGCGTTGCTCTACCAACTGAGCTAGGGTGGCTTTTTCCCTTTCGGGCTAGCAAAATTAGTGAAAGAAAAGCAAAAAAACATTTTTCCCCCAATAAAAAATTGCATTCGGGAGCAACAGACTTATCGGGACCGTGCGCATTTTTAAACGGAGGTTGTGTAAAAAGTGTGCAGTTACTTTTTCCAGTCCAACATAAATTTACTTAGATCTGGCTTGTGCCGCAGGGGGCGTCGCAGCTCATAGTCGTACACGGCCCGGCCTAAACGTCCGAGGAATGGGTAGCCGATCGTGTCGTATTCATATTTATTATCATTGAAGATACCATCGGCATTGACATGTATCGTAGCGGCGAGCATGAATTCCACCTGATGCCTGAAATCAACGATGTATGCCACATCGCTGAGGAAGCCGTATGCATTGCCGACTTTATTGAACACGCGGATGTGTGCGGGCATGGGCTTCCCGGTACTATCGCCAAACATAAGGAACTTGACATAGCGGTCGTAATACTCAACGGAGTCATAGGCCGGAAAGTCCGATTCCCCGGGCAGCATGGACATTGCGCGCAGGAGTAGCTCCTCGTCCGCTTTACTCAGGCGGAAGCGCCGTATTGCCGGAACTGCTTCTGGAAAGAGTACAGCCTGCAGCATATCATGCATTTCCCGAAGGCCCATAAAGTTGCGGAAAGAAAAATCAAAAGCTTTCTGCACGAGCTGTCCGTTGGCATCCATATAGCCTTTACCGAGCTGCTGGCTGCCTATCCCCATACTTGCCGGGGGGCATTGGCTAAAGGCTTCCCCCTGGAAGTAGCGCAGGTTGCCAGTACTATCGAGCAGGCTGACAGGATTTGTATAGCGGTTGCCGATGGTATCGAACCCGCTCACGGAGAGTCGGTGTACGATGCGGGTATGGGGATAGCCTTTTGCCCGTAACCGGTCATTGAGGTATTCCTGGCCCAGGAATTCGTACAGACGGTTGAAGGCATCGTTATCGCTTACGAGGAATATTTTTTTGATATAGTGCGCAATGGAAGGCAGCCCGTTGGCGGCAGTACTGTCCTGGTCAACGGCGGTTTGCGGGGCCCGCCCTGCACCGGTGAGCATGGGGCTGTTGTGGCCGGCACCGAGGATGCCGAGCTCATT
>JBEIGB010000003.1:0-99832 GCA_040382095.1 Lewinellaceae bacterium | reverse complement strand
GGTCGCCACTTTTTTTTTTCTACCGCCCGGCTTTACCACCCTTTACACCACACAATCCCCTCCAACCCGCGGCTCTGAAAAAATATTGTGGGGTGGTGTAAAAAGTATTGCGCATTGCGCCGCCCACGGCGGCGAAATATTTTATCCGGCTTGTTGTAAATCATCCAATTAATTTGATCGTATTGTATGACGATGAACTTATTCCTTGGCACTCTTTTCATGGCGGTTGCTGCGGCTTTTCCCCTCCACCCGATTCACCTGAGCGTGACGGAATTTTTTCAGGAAAAAGGAGATGAATCTGTGGGCATGTCGGTCACTCTGTTTATGGATGATTTTGCCGAAGCGATCAATTACCGGGCGCACGAAAAGCAGGTTCAGCAAGGGAAGCTGAAGCCGGAAACACTCATGGAGCGCTATTTGAAGGAAAAATTATCTATCCAGGTCAATGGGAAAGCGATAGAATTTTATTTGGAACGCACGGAGACCAACATGGACGCCGTCACCTGTTATTTCCGCCTGAAGCCACAGGTATCAGAAGTAAATAGTATAAAAATCGAAAGCCATATTTTCCTCGAGCTTTTCGATGACCAGCGGAATATGGTACAGATACAGCTTCCCGGAAAAAAGACCGGGATGATTGCACTCGACCGGAAAAAAGTATCAGGATCCGCTGACTTGTGAAGCAGTAGCCTCATTGCTGCCCGCCTGAACAATCAGATCGAAATAGATCTGGATTTCATCGCGCACCTTCACAGCCCCCATCATAGCGGTAGGCGGTTGGATACCGAAGTCGGTCATTTTCAATACCTGCATACTGCGAAACTGGAAGCGCCCGGCCGCAAGGCTGCGGGCATTCACTTTAAGGGGTACTTTTTTTGCCACTCCGGCGATCGTAATTACCGTTTCGGCGTCCAATTCTACCCATTGGGAGCAGTCATCAATCGTCACGCCTGTGGGGAAAACGGCTTTTTTCAGTTCGATGGAAATATTGGGATGGGCTTTTGCCTGTAGGGTTTCATACATATCCTTGTTCATCAATTTATTGCCACAATCCAGGGAGGTTGTACGCAGATGGAGGACAGTATGGGAAAAAGTGATATTGGAGCGATTGGCAGAAGTGGTAGCATAGAATGCCTGGGGCTGGAATTTCTGACCGCAGGCACAGTTGAACTTGTTGATATTGGTCGTACCGTTGAGTGAAAGTTTACTTTGCTCCTGGATGTGGAAGTCCGTAGTATTAAAGTAAAACCTATCGGGGGAAGCAAAACTGTACAGCACCAGTGCAGTTCCACTTATCATCACCAGGGCTACTAAGAAAGCACTTTTGCGCATCGCAGTCGGGTTTTGAAATCGGACATTAAAACAACTGATTTCGATTCGGGAAAGTTCCTTGTGCAAATTACCCAGGAGCTGAACAGGAGAAGGTGTGTAAAAGGCTTTTGCCGCCTTCGGCAGCGCGCCAGCGGTCTTTGGCGGCAAAAGCCTTTTACACAACTCGATTCAAAGCGTTACACCGCCTCTTTTAAAAATATTCTTTGGCGGCCTGCGCCGCCAAAGTACTTATTCAGAATCCGATGACCGCCTCTACCATAAATCCGTTAAATTTACCGGCGTTGCGGATATCGTTGGTCGGAAAGTCGAGGTATTCCTGATTTACATATTCCACTTTCAGGAGCAGGTTTTTCGTCGGAAACCATCCTGTCGCGAAGGCGAGGCGGTTGATGGTCACGTCCTGGGCATAGGTGATCGTGGCCGTATTCGACGGACGTCCGGTTGCCGTATTGTAGCGGAGGCCTAAATAAGCCTGTTCATTAGGCAGGAACCTGAAGATACCTTCTATCGCGAGTTGGTTCCAGGAGCGATTAGCGGTTTCGGTGTAGAGCCTTCCGGACATGGTCTCGTAGGTGCCAAATAATTCCAGTCCTTTGTATTTGAGGAAGGGGTTGACCATTACTGTCGTGATGCGATTGGTCATGCCGGGGTTAAAACGGCCGGAGGTAAAGTTGGCGGAATAGGTACCTGACAAAGGTTCCATGACCATGAAGTAGTGCGAGCCGGTGCGGTCACCTGCGTAGAGCGTATTCCTGGCAATACTCGGGTTGGTGTACAAGGAGGCGGATAAGCGGAAGCGTAGGTCGCCGAAGGTATTGTCGTAAGCGGCTTTGGCTACGATTGAGGGATTGCGCTTGATTTCTTCCTTGTTAGCACCCACCAGGCCACCTGCCGGATTTTCGATGTTGCCGTTGATCAGACCGGAAGTCATCCCCAGCATACCCATGAACCCCTGTGCCGGGAAAACATAGACCTCGCCGCCGATTTCTGTAGTAAATGCATCGAGGATATAGTTTTCGGCAAATGGGTTGAAGATGGCGTTGCCACCGTCTGTACGGCGGAACTGCTGGTCGCCGAAGTTAGGCTGGAAGTGGCCGATCTTTACGCGGAAGTAATCCGTAAACCACTGCGGGCTGCCAAACATCGGGAGCTTGTCAATCTGGATATAGCCACCTTTTACCCAGAATTCGTTGTGGTGGCGGGAAGACATGTAGTTTTCCAGGCTTACCCGGATACCGTCCTCGATCTGGAAGTCGAAATTGAGGTTGGCCATAGCGAGGTTAAAGCCGGAAAGTGTGGCAGATTTAGGATCTTCCGCTTTGTTGACACCCCAGAGGGTATTCGTGTTGCCGGGGTTGTTTTCGTGGGTCAGGCTTTGATAATCCTGGGTGAAAGAGCCGCCGATGCGCACGGAAAGTCCTTCATACTGTGGTTGTTCCCCACCTTTTGCAGGTTCAAAAGTGTTGATCCCGTTTTTATCCCATGGACGGAAATACTGAATACCAGGTTGCTGCCCAAAGAGATGAAAACTTGCTAAAATCAAGATGAGCGAGAGAATTCTTTTTGTCGTTTTCATCAGAAAGAGGTTTTGATGAGGTGAAAATTTGATGATATCATACTCAGGACCTTACAGCACCGCAGGTGCCATGGTCAATTCGAATGCGATGGTAACTTCCGGGCCGACTTTGATCATGCCCCCTAATGCCTTGGGCGGCTCCATGCCAAAGTCCAACATATTGATTTTCTTACTGCCTTTGAACGAAACCTGCCCGGTGGAGGCCACTGAGGCGGTCACGCTCATGCTTACCGGTTTTCTGACCCCTGCAATCGTCAGATTGCCTTTTGCCTTCACGGTATAACTGCCGCCGGAGGGGGTAATACTCTCGATCTCTGATAGCTGGAAGGAGATATTTGGGTTGGCATCTGCTTTTAAGGCCTCATACGTCTTATTGTCCATGATTTTGCCTTTGGTGCTCACGATGCTTTTGGCAGGCACAGTGACTTGCAGGGATTGCAGTTTTTCGAGGTTGCTACCCGTTACAGTCATCTTCCCATCAGCTGTCAGTTTGGTGACATCGGATTCCCAGTCGTGTGCGGAGGAGGTCCCGGAGACGGACATTTTAAACGTCTTTACCGAAAAGGTATTTTGGGCGCTGAGCGACCCCAGGAGGAGTACCATTGCGGTGGTAAAAATTGCTGCTGCTTTCATAATTCCTGTTTTTGTTAGCTCAAAATTAGGACTGGCAGCAGCTACCGGATATGACTTACATCAATGGCCTAAATGATTTTCATCAAAGGATGCGGGAAGTGAGAATATTCTTTGGCGGCTGGCGCCGCCAAAGAATATTCTTTTTATATCGCCATTTTGACCGATTTTGCGAAGCAAAATCGGTCAAAATGGCGATATAAAAAATTTTATTTCGCCGCCGTAGGCGGCAAAATACCAAAATACTTTTTACACAACCTCCATCGCGTTATTCTTCGACTTCGATACCGCTACCCTGGGCGGAGACATAATAAGCACCTTTTACCACAATTTTTGGATTTGGGGGGATCTGTTCGAGTGGCGTCACCGAGATGAAGCCGTTATCAGCGGCGCCGGTTTTGACTGCGACCTTATGAAAGAGAAATCCTTCTTTGGTTTCTTTTTGGAGGATAAAGATAAACTCCCCTTCATTTTCGCGTACCACGGCCTCCTGCGGCAGGACGGAGGATTCGGTTCCACTTACTGGAGCGACGCGTGCTTCCATGTAGGCACCTGTTGGAAAGTTATCCGATGGGCGGTCGAATTTTGCGAAGGCCCTCAGGGCTTTTCGCGTTTTATCCATAGCGCCATCCAGGGAGAGGATTGTGGCGGGGAAAGTGCGTGCGGGATCAGATGGGAAGTGGAGTAAGGCTTTTGCCCCGGGCCGGATTCGAGAGATATCCTTTTCAAAGATATAGATTACGGGCTGTATTTTTGAATAATCCGCGATTTCGCAAACCGGGTTTCCTGCACCGAGGGTGCTACCTACTGCGGCATTAATCCGGGTTACCGTACCGCTGACCGGTGCGCGGAGCAGGATTTTTGTCTGCACCTGGCTGGGGGTCAACTTTTCCGGGTCAATCTGAAATTGCCTGAGTTTAACCGCAAGCAGGGCGAGGGAAGTTTGTGCCTCCCGAAGTTCCGCATCTGCCCGCTGAAGGTTCTTGGCAGCGGTGGCATTTTCGTTGCTAAGCGATTGGTAGCGGTCGAATTCTGCTTTCAGGAAGGCGATTTTATCCTTGCGTTCGAGATAATCCTGTTGTAGGTCGAGCAAACCGGGTTTGTCGAGGATTGCCACGACCTCGCCTTTTCGGACGGATTGGTTGAGGCGCACGCGCAGCTCGGCGACGATACCGTCGGTGAGGGTACTGGCAGTACCGGTATGTTCATTTCCCAGGACGATTTCTGCCGTGGCGGGCAGAAATTCTTCTATGATCTGTTTGGTGAAAGTGCCGGTTGCGATTTCCGACTGTGCATATTGTTCGGCGGTTAGGACGATCATCTGGTGCATTCCGGCACTTACCGATGTTGTTTCTTGCTTTCCGGAGCCGGTGGATTTTGTTTCGCAGCCTGTGCCTGCATAGTACAGGACACAAAGCATAAGCAGGATGAAATTACTTCTCATGATTGTTCATTTATTTTCCTGTCAGGGCCCTCAATTCGATGATAGTCATATTGAGGCCGAAGAGGTTTTCCAAATAATTTAATTCGATTGAGGTCGCTTGTTCAGCTATCTGTGCGAGTTCCACGAAGCCTATTTCGCCGTTGAGGTAATTGAGGGACGCCGATCTGAGCAGCTCGGCGGCGAGCGATTTACCTTTTTCTTCGTAATAGCGGATTTGGATATCAAATTTTTCCTGTTCGTGTAAAAGGTGGGCCAGTTCGTTGCGTTGGCGGAGCAACTCTGCCGAATAGCCGGCACCTGCCGCCTGGATATTGACACCGGCGGCTTCTTCGGTGGCACGAAGGGTTTTGAGGCCGATCGGCAAGCGCAGGGATATTTGCCAGCCGGGCAACACAAGGCCATTGGGCATATATTGTACGGATAATCCCCCGGCAAAGGTTGGGGCGCTCTTTGCCTGAATAATACCTTTCTGGGCTTCTGCAACGGCAACATTAGCCAGGTTATAGCGGGAGAGTGCTGAATTTTCGACCAGCGCGGTATCTTCAATTGTAAAGTTGAGGCGTTTAAAGGGTTGTAATACGGGCTCAACGCCTTCCTGGAGGCCGAGTACCTGGCGCAGTACCACGCGATCAAATTCGATCTCGTGCCCAGTGGTTTCCAGAGCCATCCGCATTCTGGCCGCTTTATCCTCCAGGACGAGTTTCTCCGGAAGTGCGGCATCACCTGCGGCGTAGCGTTCGTCTGCAATGCGCGAGACGGTTCGATAAAGGCTGTCAAGGCTACGGTAGATTAAAGCTTCCTGTTGGATGAACCCCAGATGCAGGTATAACTCGCGCACTGACTTATCGAGCTGTTGCCGGGTGAGGGATTCACCTGCTTCTGCCAGGATGCGCTGACGCTCATAATAGGCGCGATGAGCTTCGCTCATCTTCCGGCCCGGGAAAGCCTGGCTGAACCCCAGCGCAGTGGTGCCAAACATCCCATAGTCCGGGTCTGCCGCTATATTATGAAAGATTTCTGCCGGCTCCCATTGCCGGGCGCTTCCCTGGAGCAACACCTGCTCGCGTACTTTTAGTGCTGCGGCCTTCATGGAAGGATGGTTTTGCAATGCCAGTCGGACTGCCTCCTCTTCGGTGAGCCGTATCTGTGCGCCGGTCTGGTACGGGCCCATCGCAATCAGGCAGGCGATCAAGGCTAACCAGCGATAAGTGGTTTTTCTCATTGTTGTTCTTTTTTGTTGAACACTAAGGCGTATAACGCTGGCAGGAATACCAGCGTAAGCAAAGTGGAAGTGACCAGTCCGCCGATCACCACCGTTGCGAGTGGCCGCTGGACTTCTGCACCTGCCCCATGGGATAAGGCCATTGGCAGAAAGCCGAGGGAAGCAACTGCTGCGGTCATCAATACTGGCCGGAGGCGGGTCATGGCTCCTTCCACGATGCGCTCGTGAATGTTGCTCACGCCTTGTTTTTCCAGTTGGTTTAAATAGGCAATCAGGACGATTCCGTTAAGTACAGCAATGCCGAAGAGGGCGATGAACCCCACCCCTGCGGAAATGGAAAAAGGCATATCCCGAAGCAACAGCGCAAATATCCCACCGACAGCGGCCAGAGGAATTGCGGTGAAGATTAACAAGCTCTCTTTCAATTTGTTAAAAGTAAAGTAGAGCAAGACGAGAATAAGTAGCAAGGCCACAGGGACGGCCACTGACAGACGAGCCTTTGCCGCCTGCAAGTTTTCAAATTGTCCGCCGTAAGCAACGGTATAACCCACTGGCAGGCGCAATTGCCGTTCGATAGCCGCTTCGATATCCGATATGGTGCTTTCGATATCCCGCCCACGGACGTTGGCGCTTACGACGATACGCCGTTGACCATTGTCCCTGCTGATCTGTGCGGCCCCTGGTTTAATCTGTACATCTGCTACTTCGGAGAGCGGTATCAGTGCGCCGTCGGCGGTACTGAGGGGCAAATCGCGCACATTGGAAATATCGGATCGAAATGCAGGGTCAAAGCGTACTACCAGGTCGAAACGGCGTTCGTTCTCGAAAATTACGCTTGCAGCAGCGCCTGCAAAAGCCGCCCGGATGGTTTCGTTGACGTCTTTGACATGAAGTCCGTACCGGGCAATCCTGGCATAGTCAAACCGCACGACAATCTGGGGTAGGCCTTCAATTTGTTCGGTCTTCACATCCACCACCCCGTCTATCCGGTCAATCAGTCTTTCCACCCGGTGCCCGATGCGGGCGAGGGAGTCGAGGTTTTCGCCGAATATCTTCACTGCAATATCCGAGCGCACCCCGGTCATCATTTCATCAAAACGCATTTTGATGGGCTGGGTGAATTCAAAAGCCATACCAGGCACCTGATGGACTTTTTCTTCGATCATCGCCACCAGCTCCTCCTTGGTTTCTGCTCTTGTCCAGTTCGCTTTATCGCGCAGTAGGATGATGTTGTCAGCAGTCTCGATTGCCATGGGGTCTGTGGGAATCTCCGCCGAACCGATCTTGGAAATGACCTGCTCCACCTCATCCGGAAAATTTTCCAGGATGACCTTTTGCACCATACGATGGCTCTCCAGCGTCTGGGTCAGCGAGGTACCGGGCCGGAGGAAGCCGTGCATCATGATATCCCCTTCGTCAAGTGTGGGGATAAACTCCCCGCCCATACGCAGAAAAAGACCGATACTCAGGACAAATACCAGCAGGGTGGAAATAATGATAAATTTTGGCCATTTTAATACAACGGCAAGCGTTGGCGCATACAGTTTTTTGATGCCGTCCATCAGGCGGTCGGCAAAGGTATGCCCGGTCCTGATTTTTCTCGAAAGGAAAATCGCCGAAACAGCGGGCACATAGGTAAGCGAAAGGATCAGGGCCCCGAGCAGGGCAAAAGAAACCGTTTGCGCCATTGGTTTGAACATCTTACCCTCGATCCCCGAAAGGGAGAGGATGGGCAGATAAACGATGAGGATGATTATAGTGCCAAAAACGGAAGAACGCATCACGCGTCCGGATGCCTCGGCGACGAGGACGTCCATTTCTGCCCGCCCGAAATGCGTAGCCGTATCCCCCGCCTCTATCCGTCGGATCGCCTTAACCCCCAGAAAGTGGAGCGTTGCTTCTACGATAATCACTGCACCATCCACAATCAGCCCGAAGTCTATGGCACCGAGGGACATGAGGTTAGCGCTCACGCCGAAAAGGCGCATCATACAAACTGCAAAGAGCATGGACAGTGGAATGACGGAGGCAATGATCAAGCCTGCGCGGAAGTTGCCCAGTAAGAGGACCAGTACAAAAATGACGATAAGTGCCCCTTCTGTGAGGTTGGTGCGCACGGTCTTTATGGTCCTGTTGACGAGGTTTTCGCGATCCAGGAAAGTACTGATGGTCAGTCCTTCCGGGAGCGCTTTCCTGACCATCTCAAGCCGTTCCTTCACCCGTCCGATGACCTGGGCTGCGTTTTCCCCTTTCAGCATCATTACGATACCTACAACGATCTCCCCTTCGCCATTGTGACTGACCGCCCCGTACCGAAGGGCATGACCGAGACGCACTTCACCGATATCCCCCACTTTTACTGGTATGCCCGAGTCGTTGCGCACTACGATATTCCGGATATCGTCCAGGGATTTTACAAGTCCTTCGCTTCGTATAAAATAGGCATTGCTGGTATGTTCGATGTATGCGCCCCCAGTATTTTCGTTGGCGTTTTCCAGTGCCGAAAAAACTTCCTGGATACCGATACCAAAGCTGCGCAGGCGTTCCGGCGAGAGGGCGACCTCGTATTGTTTGAGCATCCCCCCAAAACTGTTGATTTCCACAACTCCCGGTATCCCTGCAAGCTGGCGTTTGACGATCCAATCCTGTGTGGTGCGCAGCTCTGCAGCGCTGTAGCGGTTCTCATAACCGGGCATCGGTTCTATGCGGTAATGGAGTATTTCTCCAAGTCCAGTAGAGATTGGGGCCATTTCGGGGGTGCCAAAACCCCTGGGGATCATCTCCTCGGCCACTTTAAGTTTTTCGGAGATGAGCTGCCTTGCCAGGAAAGAATTGATTTGCTCATCGAAGACTACGGTTACGACACTGAGGCCGAAGCGCGAGATCGAACGTAGTTCGACCACGCCGGGGATTGTGCGCACTGCATATTCTATTGGTGCGGTCACAAACTGCTCCACTTCCTGGGTCGCGAGTGTCGGACTTACCGTGAGCACCTGCACCTGATTGTTGGTAATATCCGGTATCGCATCTATCGGAAGCTGTACAAACGACAATACCCCCGCAAAAATCAGTGCGGCCGTTAACGCTGCTACGAGCAGTTTTTGCTGTATTGAAAGCCGTATAATGGTATTTAACATACATATATTGTTTTGGAATCCCTGTCGCTGCGCCGGACAAAAATATTTTGGATAAGGCCGTCTCCTAAATCCGGGAAGGGTGAAAACAGCCGCTGGCTTTTCATCTTCCAGCTTGTGCTGCCAAATAATATTATTTTCGAGTGGTATTGTAATTGATTTTGCTTTGAAAATTCAATAAGAATACCGCTCATTTAAAATATTATTTTGCTGGCGGAGGCGGAGTCTTTTCACACAACCTTATGGAGGAAAAGGGAGGACTATACCTGGCGGGGCGGCTGCCAGATGCCGGAAGAAAGGTTAGAAGAGTGCAGCTGTTTGTCTGCGGGGACGAGCGCGCGGTGCATATTGACTGGCATACGAAGGGAGAAGGCAAGTGCTGCGGGCAGGGCGGAGAAATTACACCCACAGGCCATGAAGTGTGCATGGTCTGCACCAGATTTGCCCGGCAATTTGGAATGGTTGTGCGCACTTTCATGCGCCTGATATTTTTCCCCGTAATGCAATTGGATGAAATCCAGAAAAGAGAGTTCAGAAGATCCGGATCTGTGCTCGAAGAAATGCTCGACCAACCAGGGCAGTTTGCAGAGTTCTGCCCTGAACGACGCCGGCAGGAAGGCGGCGCAGCAATAAATCAACAAAAGCACTATGCCTGTTTTATGCATCATTTCACAAAAATACAAAAAACAACAAAATCCGATTAGTTGGGAAAAATATTTAACTTGGCTGCAGAAAAACACCAAATTGTTCATCAACAATTACAACCCGTATGAATTTCTCCACTATTGACTTATTGATTTTTATTGGCTATTGCTGCCTTATTATCGGTGTCGGCATCTGGGTGTCCCGGGAGAAAGCGGGGCATGAAAAGGACTCCAAGGATTATTTTCTTGCCAGCAAATCGCTGCCGTGGTGGGCGATTGGCGCGTCCCTTATCGCATCGAACATATCTGCGGAACAATTCATCGGCATGTCCGGATCTGGTTTTGCAATGGGACTCGCGATTGCGTCTTATGAGTGGATGGCCGCAGCAACGCTCCTCGTCGTTGGCTTTTTTTTCCTGCCCATCTTTTTAAAAAAGGGGATTTATACCATGCCCGGCTTTCTGGAAAGCCGTTATGACGCCAGGGTACGCACAGTGACCGCTGTTTTCTGGCTGTTTTTATATGTGTTCGTCAACCTCACTTCTGTTTTGTATCTGGGGGCGTTGAGCATCGAGACGATTATGGGGATTCCTTTCGTGTATGCGGTCATTGGACTAGCTGCGTTTTCCATGTTGTATTCCATTTATGGCGGGCTCAAGGCAGTGGCCTGGACGGATGTGATCCAGGTAGTTTTTCTGCTGCTTGGAGGTTTAGCAACCACCTATCTCGCACTTGGCCTGGTAGGCAACGGCGATGCATTGGAGGGTTTTGCCTTATTGCGCCGCGAGGCACCGGGGCATTTTCACATGATCTTCAAGGAAGGGCAAATGATGATTCCGGACGGAAAAGGAGGGGTCAGGGACGCCTATCTCGATCTCCCAGGTCTCAGCGTACTTATTGGGGGGATGTGGATTGCAAACCTCAACTACTGGGGCTGCAATCAGTATATCACGCAGCGCGCACTGGCCGCCAAGAGCCAGGACCAGGCCCAACTGGGAATTATTTTCGCAGGGTTCCTGAAGCTACTGATGCCCCTGGTGGTCGTTATCCCCGGAATTGCAGCGTTTGTATTGGTACAACGCGAAGCGGGCGCCGGGCAATTTACCACTGATATGACCGACGCCGCTACCCAGCTCATAAAATCGGACAAAGCCTATCCCGCGCTGCTGCACCTGCTTCCTTCCGGGCTGAAAGGCCTTGCTTTTGCGGCGCTTACGGCTGCGATCGTATCGTCGTTGTCGTCTATGGCCAATAGCACCGCTACCATTTTTACGATGGATATTTACAAAAACTATTTCAGCCGTGACGCTTCTGAGAAGCAATTGGTGCGCGTTGGGCGGATAGTCGCTATAGGGTCATTCGCGATAGCCATGCTGATCGCACCGGCCCTGGGCGTCCTCGACCAGGCTTTCCAGTTTATCCAGGAATATACAGGTTTTGTATCGCCTGGCGTAGTCGCCATCTTCCTTGTCGGCATATTCTGGAAGCGGGCTACGGGCAACGCCGCACTTTGGGCAGCAATTCTAACCATACCGCTCTCGGCAGCCTTCAAATTTATCACCCCCAATTTGCCTTTTATTGACCGTATGGGGTTAATTTTCCTCATCCTGGTGGCCCTTATGGTATTAATCAGTCTGCTGGACCCCAAAAGCAAGGACAATCCCAAAGGAATCCATCTGGATGCGGAGTTGTTCTCTAGCAGCAATAAATTCAAAATCGGTGCCCTGGCCATTACGCTTATACTCGGTGTCCTCTATACAATGTTTTGGTAGTTGACGATAAAGATTCGTTTCTTTTAATGGTATTCGACAGACTTGTCGCAAGCAGGAATATCGGAGCGTCAAACTTTAATTTGAACATCATGAATAAAGTTATTAAAACCGGACTGTTGATTCTTGGCGGGGCTTTGCTGGTCCTGCAGTTTTTTCAAATAGACAAGACGAATCCACCGTTGGAGGATGCACAGGATTATCTGGCTGTGGCTACGCCCCCTGCCGGCGTGACTTCCCTGCTGCAAGCCGCGTGCTACGATTGCCACTCGCATGTTACCCGGTACCCCTGGTACACCAATATCCAACCAGTGGCATGGTGGATTAAAGATCACATCGAAGAAGGTCGTCAGCACCTCAACTTTTCGGTTTGGGCTACTTATCCCCCTAAAAAAGCCGCACATAAGCTGGAAGAGTGTTTCGAGATGGTCGAATCAAAGGAAATGCCAATGAAATCCTACACCTGGATGCACGGAAATGCCCGCCTGACCACAGAGGAACGCAGTGCGCTGGCCGTATGGTTCCGGGAAGAATACCGGAGATATGAACAGAAAGAGGGGGAGGCTACAGGTAAAAACGAAGTGGAGAAAGAAGAACGGGAAGAAGGCGCATCGGAATCAACTGAAGAGTGACCTTGCCATGGAAGAGACCATCCTCCACGCCCATCATACCCTCATAGACCGGTTCCGGAAATACCTGGGAGAGTTTGTCTATGGTGGCATTGACGGGAGCGTCACGACTTTCGCTGTAGTGGCCGGTGCAGTCGGTGCCGGCCTCGACAGCGCGGTCATCATTATATTAGGTTTTGCAAATCTCCTTGCAGACGGTTTTTCCATGTCGGTAGGCGCTTATCTTTCTCAGAAATCGGAAAAAGACAATTTCCACCGGCATGAACGCATCGAATACTGGGAAGTGGATAACCTTCCCGATCTCGAGCGGGAAGAAGTGCGGAAAATTTATGCAGCCAAGGGCTTTGAAGGCGAGCTCCTCGAACAGGTCGTCAAGGTTATTTGCGCCGACCGCGACCGCTGGGTGGATACGATGATGAAAGAAGAGCTGGGCATGATGAAGGAAGAGCGTTCTCCCTTCAAGATCGGCCTGGTCACCTTCATGGCATTTCTGGTAGTGGGTTTAGTCCCCCTAATCGTATATGTCTGGGATTTTGTTGCTGGATATCCCGGCAATCTTTTCCTCAGTGCATCGGTATTGACTGCCTTTGCTTTTGTCATCATCGGTTTCCTAAAATCCTTTGTCACAGAAACCTCTTACTGGAGAGCGGTTGTGGAAACCCTCGCGCTGGGTGTTACAGCAGCAGCAGTTTCTTACCTTGTAGGTGATTTTCTCGAATCCATCGTACGCAATGCCTCCTGAGTTATGTTTGAAAAACTTATTCCATACGAAACGGCCTACTTGATCCTGGACGCCTATATCCAGTACCATCACAATTTCAAACGGGTTACTAAAAGGGCGAAGATCCGGTTTGAAAACTGCGATTGGCAGGGTATGCAAAACGATTCCCGCGAGCGTTCGACCCTTTACAGGAATGCGGTTGGCGAAGCTACACAACATATCAGGGCATTCCTGGGGGATAATGCCCAGGATCGCAATTTCTGGCGCGAGATCAAGGATATGTATCTGGGCGAAATTTTTAATTTCAACACCCGCAATATCGCCGAGACGTTCTATAATTCGGTATTCCGACATGCGCATAAAGGATTGAGCGCGGATGCGGGGCTGATGTTTGTCAACGCAACGGGCAGCTACCGAGAGTTCCGCTCCGCAATACCGATTTACAACACCTTTTTCCTGACAAACCCCATCGAGTACTCCCTGCACCAGATTTTTTCCTGCTATGTATTTGATGCCGCTTTCGAAAATATACACCGCGACATCGGATATATTGCGGAAACCATCAGGCAGCGGCTCGACATCCATCGCATCAGCTTGCGGAATGCCCGGATTGATATGCTCAAATCCGTGTTCTACCGAAATAAATCTGCCCATCTCGTCGGGCGCCTCTTTCTTGACGATCAGTATTTCCCGCTCGTCATCCCCCTGCTCCACGAAGATCAGGGCATCTATGCGGACACTGTACTCCTTTCGGTGAACGAAGTCAGCCCGCTCTTCAGCTATAATCGCTCGTATTTCATGGTAGATACGGATATTGCCAGCGATATGGTAGATTTTCTCCGCTCGATTATGCCGTTTAAATCCTTAGGCGAACTTTATAACTCCATCGGCTTTGAAAAGCACGGAAAAACAGTGCTGTACCGGGACTTCCTCCGCCATTTAGGCCTTACCTCCGATAAATTCATTGCCGCGCCGGGTATCAAAGGGATGGTAATGGCCGTATTCACCCTGCCGTCGTACAATATGGTATTCAAGCTGATCAAAGATAAGTTCCAGCCCCCAAAAAATGTCACGGAACGGGAAGTGCGCGAAAAGTATGAGATCGTGAGTATGCACGACCGTGTCGGACGAATGGCCGATAGCCACATGTTCGAAAATTTTGTTTTCGAGCGCAGCCGCTTTACCGATGCACTTGTGGAAGAACTGCTGCGCGAATGCCCTTCTAAAGTACGCCTGGAAAACGGATATCTCGAAATCAAACATCTGTATATCGAAAAGCGCATGCACCCCCTAAACCTGTTCCTCGAAACAGCCAGTCCGGGAGATGCCGAAGATGTCATCAACGATTACGGCAGGGCAATCAAAGATATGGCAGCAGCTAATATTTTCCCGGGCGATATGCTGCTCAAAAATTTCGGGGTTACCCGACTTAAACGGGTGGTCTTTTATGATTACGACGAGATTATGTACCTCACCGACTGTAATTTCCGCAAAATCCCGGAATCCAGGAGCTACGAAGATGAATGGGCCTCTGAACCCTGGTACTCTATCGGCCCCAACGATATATTCCCTGAGGAATTCCCCAAATTTCTGATCGGGCGGAAAGACGTCAAAAATATGTTCCTCCGCCTCCATGCCGACCTCTACGATGTGCATTTTTGGCAAAATATGCAAAACCGCCTCCTCAGCGGCGAGATAATTTCGATATTTCCTTACCCGGAAAGTATGCGCTTCCAAAACCTGTTCGCCGAAACACCCCCTCCCCTGTCTCCACTCACCTGAGGCCGGTCTCACGGGCAAGCTTAACTGTCAAAAAACAATTTTTGCAAAGGATCATAAAACAATCCGGCCTCAAGTAACCTTCCTATTGTAACATATTTGTTCATGCTCCGTATTCTGCAGGCTTGTGCGGTTTGCGGCAAAAACAGGACAAGTAAATTTTTCTAAACGAATGAAACCTTTACTGTTGTTACTGCGCATTTGTGCCCTCGCCCTGGCGATTTTCATCAAAACCCGATACCAGGTATGGCTAAGCCAACGGGAGCTCAAAATTAATACCAACGACCTCGACATCCTCCTCGGCTTCTTCATTTTTTTCCTTTCTGCCAATATCATCGTAGTAGTACTCTCGTGGCTGTACCGCCGCAGCCGGCACATGCAAGCTAAACAAGCCGACAACGTAGTGCTGGGAATCAAAAACATCTATTACCTGCTGATCGCAGGGGCAATCATCACGACGATCCTGGGCTTGTTCGGTATTGAGCCGAAAACCCTTTTCACCTCCCTGAGCATAGTGGCAGCGGCCATTGCTATCGTATCAAAAGACTATATCTCCGAGATTATCTCCGGAATCATCATCAGCTTTTCTTCCAACGAATTATCCGTGGGGGACTATATTAAAATCGGGCAGCATAAGGGAAAGATTATTGATCTCAACCTGACCAAAATCGCTTTTCTGGATGAAGATGACGATATCATCTTTATTCCCAACACCAAAGTTTTTTCGAGCGATATCGTCAATTATACCAAAAAACAAATCCGGCGGGTCAGTATAGAATTTGAAGCCGCGCTCAGTGCCGTACCTTCAGTAGAAGCACTGGAGGCCTATCTGACGGAATCCCTCAAAGATTATCACGCATTCATAGAACCGGGAAGCTTCTGGCTGCGCGTAGTAGAAATCCGCAAAGACAGCCTGTCGCTGAAATTCCAATATGTACTCCGGCAGATCAACCGCGAGCTGGAACTCGATATCCGGCGGCGCACTGTACGCCGCATCGTACGCTACTTAAAAAGCGATAGCGTAAACGAATGATGCAAGGGCCCTAAACCGGGGTGAATGGAAAAGTATCCACTCCAGCTGTAAAAATCCTGATTACCATTCGCCTGCCAAAGGCGAAAAACCATAAAACAGACCGATGATGATACGCTCCATGATCCTGATATGCGCTACGGCGCACCTCCTGCTCCTTCCTGCAATAAATGGCCTGCAAGCCCAGCCGGTACAGCATACCGCCTGGGACGCCCTCCTGCGGAAACATATCACCGCAGAGGGAATGGCAGATTACAAAGGCTTTATCAAAGACAGCGTAAAATTGGGGCAGTACCTCAGATTACTCTCCCTAAACCACCCCAAACCCGATTGGTCAAAAGCGGAGCAGATGGCTTACTGGATCAATGCCTACAACGCTTTCACCATCAAACTCATCATTGACCACTATCCCGTAAAAAGTATAAAAGCCATTAAGCGGGGAATCCCTTACGTCAATTCCGTCTGGGACATCAAGTTCATTAAAATCCAGGACCAGATCTACTCCCTCAATAATATCGAACACGATATCCTTCGCCCAAAATTCAAGGATGCAAGGGTACATGCGGCCATCAACTGTGCCTCCATTTCCTGCCCGCGCCTCTCCAACGAGGCCTTTACCGCAGAAACGCTGGACCGCCAGCTCGAAACCGCTACCCGCGCGTTTATCAACGATCCCGTGCGCAACAGGGTCGGTAAAGACCAGGCAGCTATTTCAGCCATATTCAACTGGTTTGGCGCAGATTTCAGGCGGGACGCGGGATCCGTCCGCGCCTTTATCAACAGGTATGCCCGGATACCGGTCAGGGAAGACGGCAAAATTTCTTTTCTTCCTTACAACTGGAACCTCAACGAGGCAAAATAAGCCCTTTATTCCTCCAGCAGGGTCTCAATATCTTTCATAAAGCGATCGACATGCCCGGGGTCAGTACCATCGCAAAAGGAACGCACCCTGCGGTTTTTATCCACGAGGATGAGCCGCCCGCTGTGGTCGAAGCCCCCCGGGGCGTCCGGGTTTTCTATCGCAATACTGAAGTAATCATTGGCAATGGCATAGATTGAATCTTTGACACCGGTGACAAACATCCATTTTTTCGTGTCCACCCCCAGATTGGTGGCATATTGCCGGAGCCGTTGAACGGTATCGTGTTTGGTATCTATCGTGTGCGCGAGAAACATCAAGCCTGCTTCATCTTTGAAACGCTCATATACCCGCATCATCTGTTTAGTGACAATCGGGCAAATCGTCGGGCAACTGATAAAGAAAAAATCTACTACATAGGCCTTCCCTGCAAAAGTAGCGTTGTTCACCACCTGACTATCCTGGTTAACAAAGCTGAAATCCGGTACGGTATGGTAGAGCGTGTCGCCATTGATAATCTCTATATTGCCCAGAATAGGCAGGGCTTCGGGTGCCTTTTTCTGACAGGAAAGCAAAAGTATTGAACCTGCAATCAAAGCAGCAACTGTATTTTTCATATAAATTTTTTTGACGTAAAAAAAGTCTGTGTGCGGCAAGGGTCGGACAATCTCTTACATGAGACGTTGGGGGGAGCTTCCCATCAATCAGCGCCGATAGTTTTTTATTAATTGTTCCCCTTTTTCAATGCCGGTTTTTATCTGCGAGTTCACGCCTTCGATTTTTTTCTTTTCGGCTTCGAGATATTTCATGATGGCCTCGTGTTGGGTGGTTGGCCTCATACTTTCCGGCTGGCGGAACGCGGCCATCCAGTCCATCATTCCTTCCTCGGCCATTTCCATTTCCTTCACTGCGCTTTCCATTTGAAGGCGGATCCCGGTATCGAGCAGGGTATCCTGACGGAGAATCTCCCTGAGCTGGGCAGTCAATCCGATTAGCTGCCCCATTAAAGGCATTACTTCATCGTGGACCTGCATCAGGGAAGAACGCAGGCTTTCTTCCGATGCCTCGGCTTTTTTTTGAGGGTTGGTGCATTGAGTACCCCATAGAATCGTTGCGATCAATATCAAAGAGCGTGTTCGGAAATACATTTTAACTATTTTGCGATATCTTTGCTCTGTTATAACAAAAAGATAGTGAAAAATATAGGCTCTCATATTAAAATTGAGCTAATTTAGCTTATTAAATTAAAAACTGATGGAAACGTACGGGAAAATCTTACTCATCATGATGCCGATTTTTTTCATTTTAATCCTGTTTGAAAAATGGTATGGCTGGCGCAAGGGAAAGGATACAGTAGCAACTATGGATACGGTCGCCTCGCTCACTTCGGGAATCACCAATGTAACCAAGGATGTACTGGGCCTCAGCATTTCGATATTGAGCTATAAATGGCTGGTGGGGCATCTTGCGATTACCCACGTGGAAAATACGTTTATTGTTTACCTGATTTGTTTTCTGACGCTCGATTTTGCAGGCTACTGGTCCCATCGCATCAAGCACCGGGTAAATGTTTTCTGGAACGCACACACTGTCCATCACAGCAGCGAGGAATTCAACCTGGCCTGTGCCTTGCGGCAGAGTATTTCAGTATTTGTTGAGATTTTTACATTTTTTCTCCTTCCTGCTGCGATCCTGGGCGTTCCGGTAGAAGTAGTAGCCATTATTGCCCCACTGCACCTGTTCATGCAGTTTTGGTATCATACCCAACACATTGGCAGTTTGGGATGGCTCGAGCATATTATCGTTACGCCGGCGCACCACCGGGTGCACCACGCCATGAACCCCGAATATATTGATAAGAACTATTCCCAGATCCTGATTATCTGGGATAAAATTTTCGGGACTTTTCAGGAGGAAATGAAGGACAAGCCACCTGTATATGGTATTACCAGGCCATCCTCTACCTGGAACCCCATCCGGATAAATTTCCAGCACTTAGTCCTATTGATACAAGATGCCTGGCGCACGAGCAGCTGGGAAGATAAAGTGCGAATATGGTTCATGCCCACGGGATGGCGCCCAGGAGACGTAGAAGAAAAATATCCGGTGCCAAAGATTCACGATGTTTATCATTTTGAAAAATACCAACCTACCTCCAGCAAAGCACTGGAGGTTTGGTCCATCGTACAATTGCTGATGGTATTGCTTTATCTCACCTTCCTTTTGAGTCACCTCGCTCAAATCGGCAGCCCCGGGATATTTTTGTACGGTGCCTTTATTTTTATGGCGATTTATGCGATGACCGAGCTCATGGATGGCAATCGTTTTGCGCCTTTTTGGGAAGTTTTGAAATCCGCGTTTGCATTTTATCTGATTATGCAACAAGGTGGGTGGTTTGGAGCAGAAAAATATCATATTGCGATTCCCGCTATTATTGGTGCCTTTCAGGTGGTCGGAATTGTACTCTCCATTTATTTTACGCGGATAGAGCGCAATTTTGCCATTGGTTAAGCCTTTTGCTTGCTCCAGTGAGATTCCCGAATGCGTATGCAACAGGCATTTATTATTGATGGTGTCCGCACCCCCATTGGAAAATTAGGGGGGAGTCTTGCACAGATGCGGGCTGATGACCTCGCTGCATACGTCCTCAGGGCGTTGGTTTCCCGTTTTCCTGCCATTCCGACCGAAGCATACGCAGAGGTAATGCTGGGTTGCGCCAATCAGGCCGGGGAAGACAACCGCAACGTTGCGCGCATGGCGCTCTTGCTCGCAGGACTGCCCTTTACGGTTCCGGGGGAGACGGTCAATCGGCTTTGTGCATCGGGAATGGCAGCCTGCATCAATGCCTCCAGGGCGATTCAATGCGGCGACGGCGATCTGTATATCGGGGGCGGTGTCGAGCAGATGACCAGGGCACCCTGGGTGTTGTCCAAGTCATCCCAGGCTTTTGGAAGGGATGTACAGCTTTTCGATACCAGTTTTGGCTGGCGCTTCATTAACCCTGCGATGCAGCGCAGATATGGTACTGACAGTATGGGGGAAACCGCCGAAAATCTTGCCACACATTACCGGATCAGCCGGGAAGACCAGGATTTATTTGCTTACTCTTCCCAGGTAAAGGCGGCGCGGGCGCGGGATACCGGCAGGTTGGCAAAGGAAATCACCCCTGTGGAAATTTCCCTTGGGAAGGGTCGGGCTATCGTGGTAGAAACAGATGAATTCATCAAGGCGGAGACTACGCTGGAAGGGCTTTCCCATTTGCGCCCTGCCTTCAGCAAGGAGGGGGGCACTGTAACGGCAGGTAATGCATCGGGTTTGAATGATGGTGCGGCCGCGCTCCTGCTGGCTTCACAAAATGCAATGGACAAATATGCGCTTGAGCCGCTTGCCCGCATCGTTTCCAGCGCCGTGGCAGGTGTGGAGCCCCGGATAATGGGGATTGGCCCGGTAGAAGCTTCCAGGTCGGCATTGGCCAGGGCGGGACTCCAGATAGAACAAATAGATCTTATCGAAATCAACGAAGCGTTCGCAGCACAGGTGCTGGCCTGTACCCGTACTATGGGTATTTCTGACGATGACCCCCGGGTCAACCCCAACGGAGGAGCCATCGCCCTTGGCCACCCGCTCGGCATGAGTGGCGCACGGCTATTGCTCACGGCAGCGCTGGAAATGCGTTATCGCAAAGCGCGCTTTGCGCTCGTCACCATGTGTATAGGCGTAGGACAGGGCTATGCCGTCATACTCGAAAAACCGTAACCGGGGATTTAACTATTCCCGATCAGGTAACCAACGTAGCCAACATACAAAGCCACTAAAATCCCCCCTTCCAGACGGCTGATTTTCGAATCATAGGACTTGACAAACAAGAGCAGACTGGTAATGCTGACCACTGCCAGGTCAACCATCGAAATATTGCCCAGACCCAGTGGACGGACCACCGCAGAGGCTCCAAGGATGAAGAAGATATTGAAAATATTACTGCCTACTACATTGCCGAAGGCGATATCCGAATTTTTCCTGTAGGCTGCCACAGCCGAGGTAGCAAGCTCTGGAACGGAAGTACCCGCAGCCACAATGGTCAGGCCGATGATAGATTTGCTCAGGCCAAAACCTTCCGCTATCTGAACAGCACCGTCCACCATCCAGCGTCCGCCAAAGACCAGCAAGCCCAGACCACCCAGGATCATCAAGGTAGAAGCATAGAGCGGATAGACTTTCACTTTGTTGTGCAGCTCATCTGCCGGTGCGCTGCGCGCGACGATAAAAGTATAATAAAGAAAGATCGAAAAGAAACCGAGCAGGGAAATACCCTCAGCCCGCGACAGCCCACCCGTCGCAGAACCGTCGAGGTACTGGTCGGCGACAAGCGCCCAAACCACCAGTGCAGCCAGGAGGCTCATCGGGATTTCTTTCCATATCGTATTCCGGTGTACTTTCAGTGGGTAAATCAGCGCAGCCACACCAACGATGAACAAGGCATTGAAAATATTGCTCCCGACCACATTGCCCAGTGCAATGTCTGCCTCCCCCTTCATAGAGGACAAAACGCTTACGGTGAGCTCAGGGGTGGAAGTTCCGAAACTCACCACCGTCAACCCGATTACCAGGTCGCTGATCTTGAGTTTTTTTGCCAGCGAAGATGCTCCTTCAACCAGTAAATTAGCTCCCAACATCACGAGGGCGACACCCCCGGCCAATAGAAGGATTGAAATCATTTATTCTATCCGTTTTTCTTTTTCTTTTTCTTTTCCTCGTACGTCTGGATGAAATCCGCGACAATTTCGTCAATGATATCTTTGAGGTAAGTTTTTTCCATACGGGCGATTTCCCTGAGCTTTTTTAGCTTCAGTTCATCAAAAACGAGGGTCAGCCTGCGGGTCGCATGTTCGTCGAAATGGACTTCCTGTGGCTGGACGGTATTGCGGATCAGAGCATCGAGGCCTCCGACGGGCCTGTGGCTACGCTTTTTGATTGCCGTCTCATCAGCAGGGGAAAAATCACTGCGCATCTGACGCTCGAAAGATTCTTCGAATGCAGCGTGCAGGAAGGACTCCATATCTTCCCCAAATTTTTTGCCCAGGGGACGTTTTTGTACCGTCGTACTCCCCTCTTTACCCAAAGGAGTATTCCCCCCTTGACCCGCATCCGGAGCTTCCAATAAAGCGCTGACCGCAGAGGCAGAATCCTTTTCCATCTCTACAAACAGACGCTCCAAACCCTCATTGAATTTCTTCTTGCTCATTCCGTTTGATTCAACAGCAACATAAAAAGGGAAGTCTCAAAACGATCTATCTGTCCATGTACTTTACCGTCAGCGCTTCTGAGCCGGTGCGTTCCAGGATTTCCTTGCATAGGGCGATATAATCTTCCGCACCAGGACTCTGAGGGCTATATGAAAAAATATCCATGCGCTTGGACGGGGCTTCTGCCAGTGCGATATTGTCCCGGATCATCGTTTTGAACACCATTTCGCCAAAATACTTAATAATGGTATTCACAACATCTCGGTTAAGTACCTTCCTCGAATCGTACATCGTCGCGATTACCCCGCCAATGCGGATATCCTTATTTAAACGGAACTTAACCTTGTCAATCACCTGTTTGATTTTCGTTAAACCCTGCAGTGCGAGGAATTCCGTCTGAAGCGGGATATATACCAGATCGCTTGCCGTGAGCGCGTTGAGCGTGAGCAGGCCCAAAGACGGCGGGCAGTCAATCAGGATATAATCATAGCTGTCCCGGAAGGGGTCCAGCAACTCGCGGAACAAATACTCCCGTCCGGCCTCATTGATAAGCTCCAGCTCCGCTCCGGAAAGGTCAAGGGTCGAAATTACCACATCGAGGCCTTCTTTGGCCGAATATGGTACTAGCGGAGCTTCGCCGCGCAGCGATTCATATACCGTGATCGGATGCCTTGGCATACCCAGCGAAAGGGTAAGGTTGGCCTGCGGGTCCATATCTATCAACAGCACCTTTTTGCCAAATTCTACCAACCCCGCGCCAATATTGATCGCACAGGTGGTCTTACCAACCCCTCCCTTATGGTTTAAAAGCGAAATTACTAATCCCATATCCTCGATTGTCATAAGAACGTGAACAAACCCAGTACCTGGGCATTCCTGCCGCTTTGGTCAAAAACAGGGGTAAATATAGTTTTTTTCCCTGAATTTTCCCGTTCCGTAAAGAAAACCTGCCAACACGGGAAAAGTTGTTGGGCAAAAAATACCCGTATCAAAAGTTTTCACCCTATACCAACCCTCCCCTGCCCCGTGCGTGAAAATAAAAAATACAACGACCACTGGGATAATTTTTTAAAAACCCCTATATTTGCATTTCTTTTTAAAAAACTCATTTCCACGCACTTTTGTAAACAAACAGGCTACATACAGTCGCCGGCAATGAAAAATAAGTGTTTATGAAAAAGGATATCCATCCAAGCAACTACAGGACTGTTGTTTTCAAGGACTTTTCCGTTGACCATGCCTGGCTAGGTCGTTCCTGTGCCAATACGAAAGATTCCATTGTTTGGGAAGACGGGCGGGAATACCCGCTGATCAAGCTGGAAATATCCAGCCATTCACATCCGTTCTTCACTGGCAAGATGAAGTTCGTGGATACAGCGGGCCGAATAGACAAGTTCAATAAAAAGTTTGCCAACTCAAAGTTCGCAAAGAAATAATTGCAACAACCCCGTTCACACCCGTTTTAACCTGGCTTTCCCGAAAGCGTGCAGCCTATCAGGGCCATCCTTATTTTCCAATTGCGGACTACATCCTTACCGCGTTAGTAACCGTGTAACCGTAGTCCCCGTTTTTGGAATAAGAAACTGCCTCCGGTAAGTGACTACGCTTTCGGGAACGCTTATTCTATATACCTGGGCCATCCCCTTCGCAGATACTTCCTATGACAAATCTGATTTTGTTCGACGGTGATGTCAGGGCACATTTACTCCCGCTAACTTATCTGAGGCCTGTCCCCGAGATTAAAGTAGGGCTGTTAAGCATACGGGAGAAATGGGAATTGAGGATGAACGCCAGTGCCTCCTATATCACTGAAGACTACCTCGCCGATCGTTTCCCTCTTCAAGTCGGAGAAGATAATCTACTGATCAACAGTTCCGCCTTGCCCTCCGAGCCCTTGTGCAGGTTATTGCGCAACATGGAGTTTGGGGAAGCTTATCTGCAGGGAGAGGAGCTGCTGGCCGCACGCCTGGACGAAGAACAGTTGCAAAAGCTGATCAACGAAGAAGATATAGAACGGCTCCAGGTGCTTCCCCTGCACCAGATACCTTTCAATAAAATCAACCGGATAACGGATTTATTTAAAATCCATGCGGAAGAGATCGCATCAGACTTCCACCTGCTTACCGCCGGCCGGCACTCCCAGCCCATCAGCAATACCAACCGGGTCATCGCAGCCGAGCGGATTTTTATCGAAGAAGGTGCCTGCGTGGAAGGTGCTACCCTGAATGCCTCGGGCGGGCCAATCTATATCGGTAAAAATGCAGTGGTGATGGAAGGTGCTTCTATACGCGGCGGGCTCTACCTTGGGGAAAACGCTGTGATAAAAATGGGGGCACAGTTGTATGGGCCGAATACCATCGGACCCTGGTGTAAGGTCGGCGGAGAAATCGAACAATCTATCCTGATGGGTTATTCCAATAAAGCCCACCATGGATACCTCGGCCATTCCATCATCGCCCCATGGTGTAATATCGGCGCCGGGACAACAGTATCCAACCTACGCAACGACTATCGCCAACAAAGGGTCTGGAATTATCCCCTCAGCACATTCGAAAAAACAGGCGAAACCTTTTGCGGCCTTATCATGGGCGATCACTCGCGGGCCGGGATCAACATGATGTTCAATTCCGGCACCTCGGTAGGTGTGGGCTGTAGCCTTTATGGAAATAGCTTCCCCAGGAATTTTATCCCCTCCTTCAGCCTGGGAGGGCCTGCAGGTCTCCGCACTTATCCTGTCGAACAGGCGATCGAGGGCATCGCAGCAATGATGCAGCGCCGGAACCTGGAACTAAGTATTGAAGAACGCATCACCTTAATCCGGCTCTTTGAAGAAACTGCAGCGCACCGAAGCTGGGGCAAATAAGCCTGCCGAGCCATTCACCCAGGGTATGCGGCTCATGAGCTTTTTCCTGGAGTGCCCACTCGAATCCATCAGCACCCCCTTACATCCTGTGCTGAATGTCGTGCTGATCCAGGGAAGGCTGCAACTGTGTACGGAAAAAGCAGTGTATTCCTTCAGCGACCTCTATACCAACTTCCGTTCCGCTTTCCGTTCCCTGCGTATCCAACAACTGCCTGTTTCCGATGTCCTGCTGCTCGGCCTCGGCCTGGGCAGTATCCCCGAACTACTGGAAAAAAAATTCCGGTGCCGCTACCGTTACACCTGCGTGGAAATTGACGAAGGAATTATAGACCTCGCCAGGCGCTATACCCTCGAACGGCTCAGGTCCCCTTTCGAAATCATTTGTACCGATGCCGCACTTTTTGTCGCTCAAACCCACCGGAGATACGACATGATCTGCGCAGATGTGTTCATTGACGATCAAATCCCAGACCAAACCCAGTCCCTGGAGTTCTTTGAACACCTCCAGCGCATCTGTGCACCGGATGGCCTCGTACTGTTCAATTGCTTCGCCCTCGAAAGCTCCGACCAGGCAAAAGCACAGAGATTGTTCGAAGAACGCTTCCTGCCAGTATTCCCCAACGCAACCTACCTGGACGTGAAGACAAACTGGATTTTGATCAGCGACAAAAAATTTTTAATATAACCCGCGTTCACTCTTTCATTGTAACCTGAAATGTTTCGGCCATGATCCTTTCCGACAAAAAAATACTGGAGGCGATGGAGTTTGGGGATATCGTCATCGAACCTTTCGATCAAGACTGCCTCGGCACCAATTCCTATGACGTACACCTGAGTAAATGGCTGGCCGTTTACTCCGACGAAGTGCTGGACGCCAGAAAGCACAATCAAGTCAGGCATTTCGAAATCCCTGAAGAGGGTTTTGTCTTACAGCCCGGCACGCTGTACCTGGGCGTGACCCTCGAATATACCGAAACCCACCGTTGTGTGCCATTCCTCGAAGGAAAATCCAGTGTCGGCCGCCTGGGTATTGATATCCATGCCACGGCTGGAAAAGGCGATGTCGGTTTCTGCAACACCTGGACCCTCGAAATTTCCTGTACCCAACCTGTGCGTATCTATGCCGGGATGCCTATCGGCCAACTGATCTACTTTCACGTGGATGGTGAGATTGACCGCTACTACCACTCCAAGCGCGATGCAAAGTATGGACAACGAACCGATAAACCCGTAGAAAGCATGATGTGGAAAAACAAGTTTTAATTCAGGGACTGTATAGGAAATTCATCGCCTACGCCGCCAAAGAATATTTTTTTTAAAACGCTGATTTTGTTCATTTTGCGAATAAAAATGAACAAAATCAGCGTTTTAAAAATTTTACGGGGGTGTGTAAAAAGTATTCCGCCGCCTATAGCCGCCGAATGACGGCCTCCGGCCTTTTTACACAACCCCATACTTATTAGAAAGCCTTTCACTCCAAAAGGCTATCGAATACCGGGCAGGCCGGAAGGTGCCAGGGAATTCCCTTCGACAGGCCTGGCCTTTTTTTGGAGTGGGGCCAGCTCGTCGAGGGTATTGCCATCATAAAGGCGTCCGTTTTTCATCACATAACGGATGGTATTGGTAAAACGGATATTCTCCAGTGGGTTTTTATCCAGTATGACCAGGTCGGCGAGTTTGCCAGGTTCCAGGGAGCCCAGATCTTTACCCAATCCAATCGCCCTGGCGCCGAGGATCGTCGCAACTTTGAGGGCATCGTGGGCTTTGATCCCACCGGAAGCCACTGCCCATAGCTCCCAGTGATATCCCAATCCCTGCAACTGCCCGTGGGAGCCAACACCAGCAAGCCCCCCTGCTTCTACTACTGCCTTCACCCCTTCCGCATGTCTGGAGAAAATGTGTTCTTCTTCCATGAACCATCCTGGCCGGCGCCGCGATTTTTCATCTAGCTCTTCTTTAGGGGTAAAATAGTTGAGTTTTTTATCCCCCTGGACATTTTCTGTGGCATAAAAATAGTTTTCAGCCCATGGCCCGCCATAGGCAACCAGTAGTGTTGGGGTATAACACATTTTTGCTGCTGCGACCAAAGTCGTTACATCTTTATATAGCGGATAAATTGGCAGTGCGTGTTCGTGCCCGGGGTATCCGTCCAGCAACTGGGTCATGTTGAGCTTGAAGTCGAGGCCGCCTTCGGTGGTTGGCATCAACCCCTGTTCTTTAGCTGCCTGAATGATCCACTGGCGGTGCTGGCGGTTGCCGGTGAGGTACATTTTTATAGTCTTGGTATTATAATACTCTGAATATTGCTTTAATACCTGCCGGGCATGTTCAAGGCTTTCTATCCGGTATGCCCAGAAACCTACCCCTGGTCCTGTGGAATACACCCTTGGACCTGGCATCTGGCCAGACTCTACCATATCGGCATAAGTCAACACATCAGTTGTGGCGGTCTGGGGGTCGCGGGTAGTCGTGACGCCATACGCGAGGTTAGCCTCGTAAATCCAGATATTATTTTTGTGCAGTCCCCAGTTTGGCCACATGTGGGCATGGGTATCCACAAAGCCCGGCACGATGGTTTTGCCCGTCACGTCAATCATTTTCGTCCCGGCAGGGGCCTTTATCGAACCCGGTTTGCCGATTGCCTTAATCCGGTTGTTTTCGATCAGGATATCCCCTTTTTCGTATATTTCATTTCCGTTCATGGTAATGATGCGGGCGCCGCGGAGCAGTATCAGACCCCGGGGGATATCCCTGGATACGACCACGCTGATCCGCTGTTCGGCTGGCTTATAGGCGCTTTCTTCATCCTTCCCGTTTTCACTTTTACTTTCAGCCTGTCCTTCGACTTTTGACCTGGCAGCAGCCTTTTTCATCGCTTTCAATGCCGATTCGCGCGCTTTAGCGGTATCCAGGTTATACGTAAAATATGCATTCCCCAGGGACCAGTGCACTTTTTTTCCATCTGCCGACCAATGCGGGAACTCTCCCCCGATAAAAGTCAGCTTACGTGCCGGGAAAACAGCATTTTCAGCTTTTGCCACGGAAACAGAAGGTGTCGCGCCGCCCACCACAGGTACTGTGACTACATAGATTTCGTTGTTTACCTGTACCAGGGCCTGATCCCCTTCCGGTGCCATGACCACCAGCGATGCTTCCGAGGGACGCTGGGCGGGTTCCTGGGTACTTTCCACCATCATACAGTGTTGCTCGTCCACCAATGCGGGATAAGTCGTAATCCCGGTAACTTTCAGGTGTTCTTTCTGGTCCGTACCATCCCAACGGATAGAAACCAATCCTTTTTCCTCGTGAAAAAGGAAGATCCGGTCTTCGCTTTTCACAAAATGGGGATGGCTACGGCCTTTTGCTGCATCAATCCGGTTGATGTCGCCCCCGGAAGCCTGTACCCAACCCAGGTTGGCAGTCGCACCAAAAGCCATGGGACCAATCGCGTCTTTATAGGCTTGCGCAGGGCCGTAAAGGAATGCGATCCGGTTGCCCGTGTTGTCCCAGGCCGGATCGGCGTAATAACCGGGCACTGTGATGAGCCGCTGAGGGGCTTGGCCCTGAAGGCCTGCTTTATATAAGTACCCACCTTCACCTTCCCAGGTAACATAAGCCAGATAATTGCCATCCGGCGACCATGCGGGCATCGCCTCGGTATGCCCGGAATTGGTCACCCGACGCGGACTACCGCCCGGAAAATCCATCACATAGAGCCTGTTCAATACCGTGAAAGCAAGTTTATTCCCGTCCGGGGATAACTTAGGATCCCGGATTTGCGTAGCAACCATCGTTGTTTCATCTGAAATCGGATAGTTGAATTCTACCATAGGCCCGAAATCAAGCATTACATCTACTTCAAAAGGGATATTTATGGCATCCCCGCCTTCGATAGGGAGCTTCCAGAATTTTCCCCCGTAAGTACAGACCAGGGATTTACTATCCGGCGTAAATGACATGGCCGGATAAACGCCCATGGGCGCAATAGATTCCTGCTCATCGCGCTGGACCGGATACGCCAGCCAGTGCTCCTCGCCGGTTTTCAGGTTGCGCCTGACCAGGCCTGTCTGGTCGTTGTAACGGGATCCATACACCAGCCACTTGCCGTCAGGGGAAAGAGCCGGGGAAAAAGCCGAGCCATAACGACTGGTTTTACGTTCGATCTCGCCAGTCTCCCGATCATATACCGCCAACTGATACTGCGGCAGTTGCGCATTGTAGTTCCATGCCCCGGTACGCCAGGAGAACCAAATATACCGGCCGTCCGGCCCAAATGCGGGCTCGACAGTCTTCATAGTCTCCGGGGTTTTGATGAGTTGAGTACCCCCTCCCCCATCCTTGTGGAAGAGAAATAGCTTGAGGTTCCTCCCACCTTTTGCGACCACCAGGTAATTCCCGTCAGGCGTCCATTCTGCAGACTGAATGTGCTGATCGTTATCCTTCGTAACCTGCACGGTATCCTGAAGCTCCAGATCAATATACCACACTGCCTCTGCCCCGGAACGGTCGGAAGTAAAAGCGATCCGCTTCCCATCCGGACTGAACTTGGGGTGGGAGTCAAAAGCCATCCCGGTCGTGATTGGCGTAGCTGTTCCACCGCTGACAGGCATCAGATAGAGATCCCCCATCAGGTCAAAAGCGATTTGCTTTCCATCCGGACTGACGTCCAGCGACATCCAGGTGCCTTCATCTGTTTTTAAAGGGATTTTCCGTCCGGGTTCGAGGGGTAGTGGTTTTTTGGCATCGGCTTTTGTCGCAGCCTTTGCAGTATCCTGCCTGACCGGCTGGTCCTGCGCCAGGGTTATGCCCTGCATACCGAAAAGGAGGAACAATCCGAACAGAAAAGTCAGGCAGAAAGGTTTCATGGTCAATTGAAGTTTTTTTTCGTAAATTGAGGGATATTTAAAAATCCCCTGAATTTTTTTCGGTAACGAAAATAAAAAAACTGTATGTAATTTTCAATATAATGATCCCGATAAAACCTTTCCGGTAGCCAATCGTTTTTTATATGAACAAAAATAAATTCGCACAATGAGGTCTTTAACTATTTCTGTAGTCCTTATCCTCTTAGGATTAATCCTCCTTGTCGGAGGCTGCACCACTTATAATGATTTTGTCAATCTCGACGAAGAGGTAGAAAATGAATGGAGCAAAGTCCAAACTGCTTACCAGCGCAGGGCCGACCTGATCCCGAACCTTGTCAACACAGTAAAAGGGGTTGCTAATTTCGAACAACAGACCCTGACATCCATCGTCGAAGCGCGTTCAAAGGCAACCAGTATTACCATTGACCCCAAAAATATCACCCCCGAGCAACTACAATCTTTCGAACAGGCCCAGGCGGGAATCTCACAATCGCTCGGACGCCTGCTGTTTGTCGCGGAGCAATACCCCGAGCTTAAAGCAAGTGCTGCTTTCGTGGAGCTCCAAACCCAGTTGGAAGGTACCGAAAACCGGATTAAAGTGGCCCGCGACCGCTTCAACGATACCGTGACCATCTACAACAAAAAAGTCCGCCGTTTTCCGGGCAGTATCTTCGCGGGTATGTTCGGTTTCTCACAAAAAGCCCAGTTCCAGGCAAGCGAAGCAGCACAAAACGTCCCCGAAGTTAACTTCAATTAACGCGATGATGCAACTGCCGCTGAGCAAGAAAGAAGAACAATTGGTCATTGCCGCCATACAGTCGGCGGAACGGGGCACCTCGGGTGAAATCCGCGTGCATTTTCAACGACGGGTCAACGGAAACCTGCTCGAAACTGCACAAAGAACCTTCCTGAAGCTCGGTATGCAAAATACCCGCCTCCGCAATGCTGCGTTGATCGTCGTATTCCTGGAATCAAAGAAGTTCGCCATTCTGGGGGATAAAGGAATCAACGATGTAGTACCGGACAACTTCTGGGATGAAACCTGTAGCCTGATGGGGTCTTTTTTTCGACAGGGGAAAATGGCAGACGGCCTTTGTGCAGGTGTCGCACAAATCGGGGAAAAGCTCAAAGCATTTTTCCCCGCTGGGGAAGAAAACCCCAACGAACTCGACGATACGCTGACAATGGACGTTTCATGAACGCAAAAGGCTTTCTCATGTAATCTTCGCCAGGCTTAGGGAAAATAATTTGCCGCTATACGTGTAAATCCCCGCTCATCGGGGAGGGGATCATTGCCCGTATAGCGGCAAAAAATACGCCACTTCCTGTAGTCGCGGCGACCCAAAGTCCCCCACATTCTCTGTTGTGGTTTTCGCCATAATTTTATTTACCACAATTCTTTTTCCCAAAATCGCAGGTCTGAACATTTCAACTTTTATGACAAAAAACACTCCCTGGCTCTTGTGCGCTGCTATATTCCTGATCTGGACAAGCAGCCTGAAGGCAAAACAAATCCCTGCGAAGTCATCAACCCTTGTCAATGACTATGCCGGGGTATTAGCTGCACCAGAGGCCGAAATGCTGGAACGGAAGCTCGTCGCTTATGCCGATTCAACATCTACTCAAATTGCTATAGTACTCGAACCGAGCCTTGAAGGCGAGGATGTCTTCGACTATTCTCTTCGGATTGCCGAGCAATGGGGTATTGGCAACAAAGAAAAAGATAACGGTATCCTGATTTTTGTGGCGATCGAAGACCGCAAAATATTTATCCATACCGGGATGGGCGTACAGGATTACCTGACCGATAATCTCACAAAGAGGATTATTGATAATATTATCCGACCTGCTTTCAGACAAGGTGATTATTATGGAGGACTCGACCGGGCAACTGCGGCCATGATTGACCTCGGCTCGGGAAAATTCTCCAATGACCTGGAAGGTTCCGGGAATCAGGAAGGTGGCTCGGGCGGATCCTGGTTCATTATTCTTGTAATAATCATCGGTATGTTCATGCTTTTTTCCTTCCTGAGCCGGTTTGGTGGAGATGACGGGAATGGGGGCGGATATCATCGCGGAGGACACTATGGACACCGAAGGGGCGGCGGATGGATTTTCTTCCCCGGCCCTGGAGGGAACTGGGGCGGAGGCAGCTCGGGAAGCGACTGGGACAGTGGCGGCTTCGGCGGCTTCGGCGGCGGGGGCTTCGACGGTGGCGGTGCCGGGGGTGATTGGTAAGCAGTGCCGGGGCACTTGGGGATCAAGCCTTTTTTTTCAGGCTCCGCTGATATGTCCTCAAATCGCCTAGAGCACGAAGCATTTTCCCCGGCGGCAGATAAGCCACTCCCCTTGAATGGTTGATTGAAGAAATCCGTGCAACTGAAGTCCAATGGCGCATTATCGTCCATAATGCGCCCGGATAAGTCATGCGGGACTGGTCATAGATATGCGTGGGTTCCGCGCCGATGCCATTCAGCTCGATAATTTTAAAATCTTTCCCTTCTTTAAGTGAATCGAGGTTTTGGCATTTGATGTCAAAACGGCCGTAAAAAAATCCTTTCATCTCCCGTACGACCTCATCGAATACCCCTGCCAGTCGTTCATCGGCTTCGGAGGTACCATTGATGAAGCGGGTACCTTTCGAATGGTTGCCAACGATACCCAGGGGCACCTCTTCGCCATTACCCGGTACATACCCCATCAAGCCGGGATAGGTTTCTTCCAGCCTTTCCATCTGGAGCAAGGCACGGGCATTTTGTAATGCCAATTCCTTCACCGTAAGCTGGCCATCCCCGGTCACCCCTAAAAACGTTTTCAAAGTAAGCGAGACAATCTTTCCCCTTTCTTCTCCCGGCTCCCGAATATAGAATACCCCCACCTCTTCAGGGTAATCAAGATATTCCTGCAGGATGAAATCTATTGGATACGCCGCCAGCAGGTTGTCCAGTTCCTGTGGTGTATGGACTTTGGCCACCAAAAGCCCGCGGAACCCTATATCGGGCTTAACGATCAGGGGGAAGCTAAGCCCGACTTCCGCCATTTCCCTCAAAACTGCTGCCAGTCCCGTCCCATGCCCCACTTTGACCGAGCATGGGCGCAAATGTGCGGGGAACATTTGTAAAGTTTCAAACTTCGACTCCAGTCCCAGGCCGCTGATATATAATGCAGGGTTGGCCGCAGAAAAAAAGCAGGGATGGCGGTAGCGCAAAGCGAGCAGGGGGCCATAAATCACCATAGGCCAATAGAAAGCCATAGAAGGCCAGTACTCCCAATTGCGCATTTTTATCCAAAAAGCACGCGTACCGATTACTTTATTTCCTTGTTCCACAATATATCGTTTACAATGGCATGTGCTGCCAATACCTTTCGCACAGATTGTCCAATCACCTCCCTGCGCCTACCGTTTAGTGACGACGGGCGCCTCCTCTGTTAGCCGGGGCACGCCGGCATCTAAGTCAAAATGATAAAGACAGCACTGCCCTTGCTCTGCCACAACCTGAGTGATGCTGATGGTACGGACGATACCGCCGCGGTCTATCACCAGGCCATTGTGATCATCCCCTTTCCCCGCACTACAATGGAAATCCAATATTGCTTCTCTGGAGTACTCCCGATCTGCATCGAACCAGTCTGTAAACCAGGTTTCCCTGCGCTTACGCGCCTCGTTGCAATATAGCGTTGACGAAGACCAGATATGCTTCGACCTCGGGTCGTATTGCCGCAAATACCGTTGGCGGCCGTCCCAGCGAAACTCCTGTAAAATATTTATGCCGGCAATTATCATGGTGAACGGCTCGATACCTTCCAGATTGTAATCCTGAAAACACTCCGGGATTTCCACGGCGTCCATCAGTTCCAACAACAGGACACCCCTGCTTTTGCGGTAAGGGGGCGTCCTGTCATGCCGCTCGAATGCCCCGTTGAGCAGGCATAGCACAAAGCCGCGGGCATCCGCAGCGATCCAGGTCCCGCCCGCCCAGGCATCTTGTGGAAAAACGACCAGCCCGTTTTTAGCTTCGCGACGAACGATGCCCGCTATATTCCGCCCCGGAAATTCATCCCTGCTCGAACTCAGGATGAACCCACTACCCGCCTTAGGCATAAAAGTGACCGTACACATATTACAACACGATTAGGTTTTTTGGCCTTGTACGGATTATGGCGTAGATACCGATACGGGCAGGATTTTCCCATTGAAGTACCGATGGCCTTTTAATGCGAAATCCGAGACAAAAGCCGCCATTTCCGCGCTGGTCAGCGGTGCGCGGTATCCGGGGAAAGCTTCCTCCAGCATTTCCGTCTGTACCGCCCCTATCGCGAGGCAATTTACGGCAATCCCTTCAGTTTTCCACTCCTCTGCAAGGCATTCCGTTAAGCAGGCCAAAGCTGCTTTGGAAGCACTATAGGCGCTGAGGCCGGGAAATTTTGCGCTCCCCTGAAACCCGCCCATAGACCCAATATGGACGATATGCGCGTCAGGGCTTTGCCTAAGCCAGGGCAACATCGCCTGCGTCAATTCCGCTACACCGATAATATTGACATTGAAGAGCCTGGACCAATCACTGCGGCTCAGCTCAGGAAAAGGTTTATTGATCAACAAACCCGCATTGTGGATAAGGATGTCCACCCCGCCGAGTATTCCGGCCGCCCAGGCAGGAAATTCTATCGGTATGGCTACTTCCAGGTCAAGGTGGGCAATCTCCACCATGCTGTCAGGATAACGCTCCAGTGCTGTGCGCTTCAGCTGCCCCAGGTGCCCCATATTCCTGGAAAGTGCCAGTATCTGGCATCCTGGGTGCGCGGCGAGGGCAAGCACCGTATCATATCCGATCCCGCGCCCCGCCCCGGTAACAATAACTTTCATCATATTCTTCCTGTGTATGTTAGCATTGCTGCAACAGGGTCATCGCGGATGCTGAAAGGCCCTTTTTGCCCATAGAAACACGCAATATGTGCTGGAAAGCCTTCGTATTCGAGAAAACAGCTCATTTTGCCCACTACGCCCCCACCCCGAATACGACTGTTGAGTATAACCCTGCCCCGCTTCGTTGGAGAGGTCAAAATACGTTTTTTCTTAGATTTCGCCATAAATTTTGCAAATCCCCCCGGTAATACCGTCCACCCCAAAAATTTTGGCTAATTTCACGCCTTGAATTTAAGCTGTCCATGATTTCAAAATTGCTCTTTCACTTCGGCCGTTATGTGATGATGCTCGGGAATACCGTTTCCCGTCCCGAAAAACCCATCATGTACTATCGGGAAACCATGCGGCAAATGAACGATATCGGTATAGGGTCGCTCATTATCGTAATTATCATTTCCTTGTTTATAGGGGCAGTGACCGCCGTACAGTTTGCATACCAACTGGACGGCACCCTGGTGCCTGTCTATTATATCGGGTATATTGTACGCGACAGTACGATCATAGAACTGGCGCCCACGATTACCTGCCTGGTACTGGCAGGCAAAGTCGGCTCCAATATGGCTGCCGAAATCGGCGGGATGCGGCAAAAGGAACATATTGATGCCATGGAAATTATGGGCGTCAATACCACGGCATTCCTCATCCTGCCAAAAATTGTCGCCGCAATGATGGTCATCCCTTTACTGGTGGCGATTGCGGCGTTCATTAGCGTTATCGGCGGTTATTTGGCGGCAGTACCGACCAGCCTGATGTCCGAAGAAGAATACGTGCAAGGGGTCCGTTCGTTCTTCGACTCCTATAATGTGTTTCTCATGTTTGTGAAAGCAATCGTTTTTTCTTTTCTCCTCACCTCCATTTCCTGTTACCAGGGTTATCATGTAAAGGGTGGGAGTATTGAACTGGGCAGAGCAAGTACCAATGCAGTCGTTATCAGCGATATTATGATTCTGCTCGCAGATTATACCATCGCCGTTCTGCTGACCTGACAATGGATGCTGCTGCCTGTCAAAAATCATTTTGATTATTGCCAACCTACTATATATGATCCGTACAGAAGGTTTATTCAAAAGTTTTCAGGATAACCACGTGCTAAAAGGGATAACCACAGAATTTTATCCCGGAAAGACCAATCTTATTATTGGAAGGAGCGGCAGCGGAAAAACCGTTCTCCTGAAGCTACTTGTCGGGCTCCTACGGCCCGAAACCGGTGCAATTTATTATGACGATGTCAATTTTTGCCAGCTCGACAAAAAATCGGTGCGCAACCTGCGCATGAAAGTAGGCATGCTTTTCCAGGCATCTGCCCTTTTCGATTCTATGACCATCGAGGAAAATATCCGGTTCCCCCTGGATATGTTCACAAATATGACCAAAAAAGAAAAACTCGACCGGGTAAACTATTGCCTCGAACGGGTGAACCTGGAAGGCGTCAACCAAAAATTTTCTTCTGAAATCAGTGGTGGGATGCAAAAACGGGTCGGCATCGCCCGGGCAATTGTACTAAACCCCCGCTACCTGTTCTGCGATGAGCCCAATTCCGGCCTCGATCCCAAAACCGCCCTTGTCATTGATGAGCTTATCCGCAGTATCACCATTGATAATCATATCGTCACCGTAATCAATACCCACGATATGAATTCTGTCATGGAAATCGGCGATAATGTTATTCTCCTACATGCCGGAAAAATTGCATGGAGAGGAGAAAGAGGACACGTCATCGAAAGTGACAACGAAATCCTTCAGGACTTTATCTTCGCCTCCCCTTTCCTGCAGCGCCTGCGAAAAGCCGCACTGGAAAAAGTAAAATCCCCGGGTTGATCTGTATGCACCGGATGCTTAGAACCGATGCCGCAAGTCTGTCGAACTGATGAATTTTCATAAATCAGGTGGCAACTATTGCATGTCACCGTTTTTTGCCTTATTTTTGCATCTCCATTTTAAAGCTCTGCAAAAGCGCAGGAAAATACAAAGCTTCTTATCCAGCCCAGATGGTGAAATTGGTAGACACGCTACTTTGAGGGGGTAGTGCTCGCAAGGGTGTGCAGGTTCGAATCCTGTTCTGGGCACCATTTTTCAATTTCCTGCGCTTCCACTTATCAGCTCCCCACACCTCTGCCCTATTCGGCAAATATTTTCCCTCCTCCCTTCAAAGACTCACAGTAACCATACAGATCGTCACATAACGTCAGGTGTGCCGAATTCAGAGCGTGCTGCCAAATTGGGAAAATGCATTCACTTCAGAAATCACCCCCCCGGATGCGGAATAAATCAACCCATCACTTCTCCACAAATCCACGCCTGCCTGCCTGTAAATCCTCCCCGGAACGAGGCGGCCTGTGTTGGTATTCTGCCCCGTCTTTCATATATTTGTGAAAAAGGCCACGACATGGGAGCAATCAAAAAAGGCTCAAAAATCAGAAGCATATTTGGCTTTAAATGCCCTAAATGCCAGGAAGGGGATCTATTCCCTACCCCGACTTTTTCTTTCAGGCAGCCTTTCAATATGCCGGAACGCTGCCCACGCTGCGGCCAGTCCTATATGCCCGAACCCGGTTTCTATTATGGCGCGATGTTTATCTCCTATATTATTTCCGGCTGGTTCAGTATTATTTTCGTGCTCTTCCTGCACTGGGTACTCGATTGGAGCATACTCGCTTCCTTTAGCCTCCTCATCGCAATCAGCGCCTTCTTTTTTGTGTATGTTTTTCGCCTCTCCCGCTCAATCTGGATCAATCTGATGGTCAAATACGACCCTAAACTTACAGAATAAACGTATGGAAAAATCCGCCGTCGTCATTGCAGCAGAAACTTTCGTGGTCAGCTTGCTCAAAGATTATCTGAAAGATGACCATCAATTCCATAACCTCGGCCATACCCTGCGGGTACGCCAGGCGGCTATGGGTATCGGTATAAAGGAAGGTCTCTCTGTTGAAGCCCTCGAAATACTCGAACTCGCCGCGCTGTTCCACGATACCGGATTCTCGGTTACCTATCAGGAGCATGAAGCGGCAAGCCAGGAAATCGCTGCTAAGTTCTTACAAGCACAGCAATACCCGGAAAACGGAATCCGGGAAGTCAGCCTCGCAATCCAGGCAACCCAACTCTCCGCAGCACCGCGTAACCTGATCGAGCAAATCCTGCGCGATGCCGATATGTATCACCTCGGCTCCGATTCCTACCCGGACTATCTGAAAGCCCTGCGCCATGAGTGGGGCGTATTCCTCCACCAGCACTACGCCGATGCGGAATGGCTACGCCTTAACCTGGAGTTCTTGAAAAAACAGGTGTATTTCACCCCAATAGCCTGGCTCGAATATGGCCTTGGCCGCGAAGACAATCTGCGGGCTATCAAAAAGAAAATGCGGAAACTCCAAAAACAAGGAGAAACTAAACCCGTACCGCTTATCCGCGAAAACCGCAGCGCCGAAATGATGTTCAAAACTGCCCTGCGCAACCATATTGACCTGAGCGCCCTTGCAGATAACAAAGCCAATATGATGCTATCTGTCAACGCCCTGATCATTACGATCGTCGTCCCCCTCGCAGCAGATCGCCTGCGCGAAATACCCCCTCTATTGCCTATGCTCGCCGTCCTGCTTTCTGCATGCCTCGGCGCCATGATCTTCGCCACCCTGGCTACCCGACCCATAAAAATGCCCGGCTTTACCTCCATGGCAATGGTCCGGGAAAAAAAATCCAACCTCTTCTTCTTTGGTAACTTCTTCAAAATGGAATACCAGGATTACCAGGACGGCGTCGCGCTCTTGCTCAAAGAGCCCGAAATCCTGGAAGATTCTATCCAACGCGACTTGTTTTTTTTGGGGAAGTCCCTCGGCAGGAAATATGACTACCTGCGGATGTGCTATACAATATTTTTAGGTGGTATCATCTCAGCCGTCGCCGCTTTTGCAGTCGCTTATGCATTGACCTGAAAGCCCGGTCCCTTACTCAAAAAGCACCCATCGTACCGTTATGCAACGGGCGGGCAGGTACCCTACCCGCCTCATCTTTGTAGTTATTCGCCCTAAAATGATCCCTGCCCTGAAAAACTTCCTGTTTTAATACCCATTTTGCCAAATCACAATATTATTCGGCAAATCGCTCCGTATCCTCCTCCAGGGAATAGAAAACCCAATCCAGACATATAATAATTTGGCGTTTTAGGTGTTTTTTTGCCGTCGTTTTGCCGATTTTTATTTTACCGTGTTAAAATAGCATCACTATTGGTTAAAATTGTGGTGGAAACCTGACCCTTCCTGCCCGTATCTTTGTTGGTGTAATTTTTACACTAAGCATTTAGCCGTTTCTTTTGCGCAATAAGAAGGCATTTTTTAACCCAAACAATCCACATTATTATGAAGAACTTAATTGTTCACCTGCAGAAAAGCGCGCTACTGATACTAGCCGCCAGTGCCCTGAACGCCCAGGCATTTGCCAGTCACCCAGACCCCTCTGGAGTATCCATCAAAGTTGGAAAAGAGCGGAAACTCATCCTGAACATCCCGCGGATAGCAGATTATGCTGAGATCCGGCTCACGGGGCCTGATGGTGCGGTCGTTTACCAGGAGAAGGTAAACCAGGGGCGTTATTCGCGGGCCTTCAACCTGGAAGAAATGGCACCAGGTGCCTACACTGCTTCCATCGCGCTCAATGGAAAAGAAGTCGCCCAGCCTTTTATCCTTCTGGAAAACACCATTGACCTGGATCCCGGGCAGTGCAGCATCTTGCAGCTTCCCCAGATAAAAATGGAAGCAGACGCCGTTGAGCTTCGGGTAGCCAACCAGCAGGTAGCCAGTGTAAGAGTGGCCATCGTCAGCCAGGAAGGAGAGCTTGTTTTTGAGGATGTTGTGCCTGCCACCATCGCCCTGCAGCGGCGCTATAATCTTTCCCGCCTGCCCCAGGGCACCTATACGTTCGCCGTCCATACGCCCGAACGTACCCTCTATCAGCAGTTCAACCGATAATTGTTGTCTCATCCACTTCATTTTCCATGCCCGGGGCCGACAAAGGCAACCAGTTAAAGCGACTGGTAACTTTTGTCGGGCCCCCGGGCCTTTTTCCTGCCCAACACAAGCAAACAGCCTTTTAGCAAAATCTATAAAAAGTTGTATTTTCGCCCGAAATAAAGAAACTATGAAAAAATACTTTTTTGCCTGCTGTTTATTGCTTGGCTTCCTTTCCTTTTCATGTAAGTCCGATAAAAAAGCAAATAAGAGCGAAACTTCGGAGTCCTCCACCTCGACACCGGCACCTGCCAAAGAAGAAAAAATCTATAGAGAGGCTTCCCTGGAAGAACTTTCAGGGGCTTTCGCTGATGCCAATTATCCCGACAAGGGCTTCTGGAAAAAATTCACGGTCAAGTGGATTGCCGGAGAAAAAGTCGAGGTCACTTTTACCAGCAGCCCGCTCGCAGGCTCCCCGGCATGTACTTTCCGTGGCATCGGAGATTACCGCAACGGATACATTCAGACGCCTGTAAATCCCGGTGCAGCCGATCCCACTTTCCTCACGATCCGCATGATGCCGAATAACGAAATCTTCGTAGGCGCCGAAGGAGGTGGCCAGGAAAACCCAGCGGACGCACTCTCCCTCTTCTGCCTTACCCCTACCACTACCTCGATCGGCGGGGTTTATAAAAAAGTGGCAAAATAAACTGCCTGCGACGGGACCACCATTGGCTCAAACAGCGATGCCCTGCTGTTCCAGCAGCCATCGGCGCCTGCTGGGGTGCACGACTTACATCGGTGGCCCCGTCGCCCTCCAAACGCACAAATGATATCCTCCTTTCAAAATGTCTGACTTGTAGCGGGAATACTGTTCGGCTATCCCTGCCTGCCACACCGCAGACCGTGCGGGGCCCATCCCAATCGGGCACACCCCAAAAACGACCGCTTTTTCAAAAAAATATGTATTTGAAAAACAGCCGTTTAAGTAGTATCCTGCCGTCAATCCCCCCTATTTAACGGGTGCAACACCGCTACGCCAACTGGCCTTTCCCGGGAATAGGAAGCCACTTACCTTTGTAAGGTATATGGGTTAGCATTTTTAACGGGTGCTTTGTGGAAGCAGGGGGGCAGACCTTGTCGGCCTGTCTCCCTGCCCTTTGAAAAGCACCCACTGCTCCACCGGCCTGGAAGGCAGGCCCAGCCACCCATAGCATAATCCCACCCAATATCCATTTGCACAAAAATTGTAAATAACAAGCAAGAAGCAACGGCCAGTTTATAAAATACCCGAGGGCCGATTTACCTTTGAAAACAGGCCCCGCCGCTGCCCTTTGAACCCGTCGGCCTGAATAGTTAAAACTAAGCAAAACACCCAAAAAATGGAAAACATAAAAGAATTGATCCAGTTACTCGAACGCAATAAAGCCAGGCATATTGATGTCATCGGATATGGGCGCGGGCTGATACCCTCTATGCTCAATGATTTTTATACCCAAATGCTTTCCGGAAATATTCGCAGCGATAGCGATGCCGCACAGTACTTTTTCCAATCCGATCCGTCAGAACAAGCTTACCGGAAGCTAAAAACCAGGTTCAAAAACCGGCTGCTGAATACCCTGTTTTTCCTGAATGTCAAACAGTCGAACTATACGGAGGCTAATAGGGCCTACCTTATCTGCCTCAAGCAAATGTATGCGGTAAGGATTCTGTTCAACCGGGGCGCGGTCAATATGGCGATGGAACTTGCCCACCGGGTATTAAAGCAAAGCACCCTCTTTGAATTTACCGAATTATCCCTGGATGCCTGTAAAATGCTGCGTTCGCTGTATGCGACCCGGATGCCGGATGCCAGAAAATTTTCCCATTACCATTCCCTCACCAAAACACTGACCAGGCAATGCGACCTGGAGTCCCAGGCACAGGGATGCTACCTGCTCCTGGCCGCAAATTTCGCACACTCCAAAGCTTCCAGCGCGACAACCCTGGAACAGGCCAAAGAATTTATCCAGGCACTTCAGGAAGAATCCCGGGATAAACCCTCCTTTCACTTTCAACGCTATTACCTGCAGATCGTTACCCTTGTGGCCATGTGCCAGAACGACTACCGCAAAGCACGCCAGGTTTCACAGGAAGCGCTCGATTGGATACATACCAAACCGTTCAATGCCCCGAGCGTAAAAACCTTTTTCCACTTCCAGATGATTGCATGCTGTACTTATCTCCGGGATTATACAGAAGGCTTGAAAATCGCAGAAATCAACCTCCTCCAGGAAAAGAACGGGAGCCTCAATTGGTTCAAGAACAGGGAGCTGTCGTTTATCCTCGCAATGCATACCGGCAATTACCAGCAAGCCTACCATATCTACCTCCAGGTGGTACACCATCTGGAATTCAAGCGCATGGATATGTCCATTGTCGAACAATGGAAAATCTTTGAAGCGTATGTGATGTACCTGAAAACGATTGGAAAAGTAGAAACGACCCCGGAGGAAATCGGCAACAACTTCCGCCTGGGTAAATTCCTCAACGAAGTGCCGATCTTTTCCCGCGATAAACAAGGGATGAATATTCCCATCCTCATCTTGCAGATCATGTTTACCATTGCCCAACGGCGCTATGAAATGGCTTTGGACCGTATCGAAGCAATCAAAAAATACTGCACCCGCTATTTGCAAAAAGACGATACTTATCGGAGCAACCTTTTCATAAGAATGCTCCTCGAAATCCCCCAGGTCGGATTCCATCGCACAGCCGTAGCCCGGCAGGTCCAGCCCTGGAAAGAAAAACTCGAGGGTCTGCCCCTGGAAATGGCCCAGAAAGGACGGCACTTTGAAGTCATCCCCTATGAAGACCTATGGACCATGGCCCTCGATTCCCTGCACAGCAAAGTTTATGCGCAAAACTTTAACCAGCTGTACAAGGGCAGGGTACAGTTGCCTGTCAACGACCCATCCCCCTTTGATAATAAAGCAATCAAGAAAATGCCTAAATCAAAAAACAACCGGACCCGACTCTGATACCTCACCGTGTAAAGCGCCGGGGGTTGTGTAAAAAGCCCCCGGCTGGTTGAAACTATCCGAAAAGATTCTGCCGCCTTCGGTAGCAAAGGACTTGTGGGACATCCGCCAAAGGACTTGTGAGACAACCCTGTTTAAAATAATACTGGCAGCACCCGTTCATCTTTTTATACAGCTCCGGTACGCATGGGACAGCCGCCTGTAATCAAGTGGTAAGTTTTATTGCCAGGATAAAAAAAGGCCTTGTAAAACATTGGTTTACAAGGCCTTTAAAATTTTAGTCGCTGTGAGGGAAGGATTCGAACCTTCAAAGGGAAGTTAGCATAGGAACAGTTTCGCGGTGGTCAACCCCAGTCTTGGAGCCGGCCTCGCCAAGCCAGGCAAGGCGAGGTCGCTGAGACTTATCCCAAGTTTATCCAGTCCCGGCCGAAGCCGGATCCCTACCCCCGAGACAAGAGGGCCTGGCTGCCTGTTTCATCACCTCACATTATTAATTATAGCGATCAGCTTTCGATCGCTCTGATATCACAAATTTAAAACACCGTGCTTTTTTTTACAAATATTTTATGATTTTTTTTATTTAATTATATTATTTGAAAAAATATTAGACATTTATTGAAAATAATAAAATTATCCCCGGTTCAAAGCACGGGCTTTTAAAAAATTCTGAAATTAGTAAACAGGGGGCCGTATAAAAAGTCCTGCCGCTGCGCCGGCAATAAAGATTATACCAAAATTGTGCAAGAAATTCTTTATTCGCTTCTTTTTCAAAATAAAATTTTAAATTAATTGATTTTATGTTAATTTTATTTTAAAAATAAACAACATAGCGTTATTAAAACAACATCATTTGGCAACGCGGGCTACTTTGGGTTTTGGGTGGCAAAAACACCTTTTCATAAAAGCTCAGCAATACTTTTGCGACAGCCTCACTCAAATCAAATTCAGCGGCTTGCACGACCAAAGGACCTTCCGGGCAGTCTCGGAATAATATTTTGCACCAGGGGCAGCAAAAGGAATTTTACATAACCCAGGGATTATCGCAGGTGAAAAACAGCGCTTTTTTTCCACTACAAAGACCTGTAGTAACAAGTCTAACTTTAAATGTATTTGCAGTAAAGCAGATTAGTTATATCTTAAGCCGCCAAAGGACAATTGGCTTACTTTAACACGGTCAGACCTGTCGGGACGAGCCAGCGTGAAGGAGGAAAAGCATAATTTTCGTCCATACGAAGGCATTCTGAAGCAGTACAGCCCTGTTTATGAGCCGGATCCCGGAAATAAGAAGATCAATGATTTGTTCACTATTTAATTAACCTGATTTATGTCAAGTCACAACGAATCATGGGGCTCGCGCGTAGGTTTAGTACTGGCGATGGCCGGCAATGCAGTGGGGTTGGGTAACTTCCTGCGTTTTCCGGTACAAGCCATACAAAATGGCGGTGGCTCCTTCATTATCCCCTATTTGGTATGTTTCTTTCTGATGGGGATACCACTCTTGTTCATCGAATGGTCAATGGGCCGCTTCGGGGGCCGGCATGGGCACCACAGCACACCGTTTATCCTGGACTCGATGTCAAAATTTGCTTTTTGGAAATACATCGGGGTATTCGGTATTTTTACCAACCTGGCAGTAGCTGCATACTACTGTTACCTCGAAAGCTGGGCACTGGGCTATGTCTGGCATTCGCTTACGGGCGTTTTCGGTGGCCAGACGAGCGATCAGGTATCCCAATTTTTTGGGGACTATACGAGCCTTAGCAATATACAGCCAATAATCTTTTGGATAATCTGTCTGCTCCTCAATACCTGGATCCTGTCCCGCGGGCTTAGCGGCGGGGTGGAAAAAGTAGCAAAAGTCGGTATGCCCCTCCTGATCCTATTTGGAATTATCCTTGCCATCCGCGGGATTTCGCTGAAAGCAGGCAACGACGGGGCAATCTTTGATGGTACGGAAGGGCTGAATTTCCTCTGGACACCGAATTTCGACACGATATGGTCGGGCAAGGTATGGCTTGCCGCCGCAGGACAAATCTTTTTCACCCTCTCGGTCGGAATGGGCAGTATCCAGTGTTACGCTTCTTACATGCGCTCCCGCGACGACATCGCGCTCAATGCCATGTCGGCAGGCTGGATGAATGAGTTTGTAGAGGTCGTCCTGGGCGGTGCGATCGTCATCCCGATTACAGTGGGTTATTTCGGCATTGACGGCATGACCGAGCTGGTCAACAAGGCGGGCGGACTGGGACTGGGCTTCCGCACCCTCCCCTACCTCTTCCAGCAATGGGGACCCATTATTGCGGTCTTTGCCGGAGTGATGTGGTTTGGCCTGCTCTTCTTTGCAGGGATTACCTCCTCACTGGCCATGGGCACCCCGATCATGGGCTTCATGCGGGATGAATTTGGCTGGCGGCGCGAACAAGCCGCCTGGCTCTTCGGCGCATTGGTTTTCCTCCTGGGCCTGCCGACGGTCGTTTTCTTCAACTATGGTGTTTTCGATGAATATGATTACTGGGCAGGTACCGTCTCCCTCGTCGTGTTCGCCCTTTTCGAAACTATCCTCTTTGCATGGGTTTTCGGCGTCAACCGGGGATGGAAGGAAATTACCCTGGGCGCAGATATCAAGGTGCCGATCGCATTCAAATTTATTATCAAATTTATCACGCCACTTATCCTTATCGCTATTTTTGTCTTTAGCCTCCCTTCTATTATAGATACCATCAATAATACTGCGATACATAAACAACTGATGGACTCTACAATCAGTGAAGCAACCATCGCGGAGCTTAACAAGACTATTTTATTGAGAAATATCGCCCGTTTTGCACTGCTCGGCATGTGGATTGGCATCGCAGTACTCGTGGCCGTCGCATACCGCAAGCGCCAAAGGGAAGGTAGGTTTACAACAACTGCCTGATTTTATTCAAGACCACAAACTCTCAAAATATGAATACGACTGCATTAATTATGTTCCTGGGATCCGTCATTACGGTTACCGCCTTCACGGTATATTTTTTCTATAAAGTGCTTACAACGCCGCCTTCTGCAAAAGAAGAGGACGATCAGCCCATCCCGCCGGTAAAGTCTTTCGATGTGTCCTGATGAAAGTGTTGTTCTGCGTTTTTAAAAAATATTCTTCCGCCGCCTACGGCGGCGGAATACTTTTTACACAGCCTCAGGATATTTTTTAAAACGCCGATTTTGTTCGTTTCGCGAAGCGAAACGAACAAAATCGGCGTTTTAAAAAATATCGTCCTGCCGCCGAGGGCGGCAAAAGTCTTTTATACAACCCCAAGTACTTATGCGCCGTATGAGGGCAGGCCCTTTGGGCGACGAAATTTTCCTGCCGGAGGCAAAGGAATTCCTTGATAAAAATCCTATCCGCTTAGAAATTGCTATCCCCTCCCTCTTTCAGGTCGGAGTTATTGATTTTACTTCTACGTTCGCGACGGTTGCCGTTAAAATCGAGCTGGCCGAAGCGATAGTTAAAGCTGATACCGAAGGAGCGCTGTGCCGTTGCGAAGTTATTTTCCTGAAAGAAGGTCGGTCCTTCCAGGCGGTTGGGGAAGCGCAGATCCCTGCGGAAAGGCTGGTCAATGATTATGCCCAGACTGGCCTTTTTGTTTGCAAAGTCTTTCCTCACGCCGAAGCTCGAGCGGGAGTGGGAGGCGCGGTATCCCTGCAGGGAATATCTGGGCGAATTATAAAACCCGGAAACTTCTGCCCTGAACGTTGGCGTAAAGCTGTAGGTGACGTTCAGGTTGCCGCGGTATTGCAGGCCGTTATTGCTCAGGCGCTGGCCGTTTATCGTTGCTTCGGTATAATAGTTGGCCGCATTGACCCCGCCGCGGATATTCAGTTTGTCCTTCAGGTTCAGGGAGGTAAACAAGTCTATGCCATAGGTATAGTTAGTACCGATATTCTGGTAGGTTGTAATAGAAGTCCCTGCCGCATCCACTTCCAGATAATTTTCGATTACGTCACCGGTATGCCTGACGAAGGTCGAGACGTTGAGGACGATGCCTTTCACGAATGTATTGTAACCGATTTCAAAAGCGTTGGTCGTTTCGGGCAGCAGCTCGGGGTTCCCCACGGTAATATTGCGGGGGTCGTCGAGCGGGATATAGGGGTTAATAAAACGCAGGCTGGGACGCTGGATGCGCTGGCTGTAGCTAAGACGGAGGCTGGAAAACTGCCCCATTTTGCGGCTCAGGATTACACTGGGCAGCAAGTTGTCGTAGTCGAAGTTGAATTCTGTTTCGTTGGTATTGAAATCGCCAAAAATAGACGTATGCTCATACCGGCTTCCGATTACCATACCATATTTTTCGCTGAGGGCGATATTGAACGACAGATAGCCTGCATAGACATTTTGCTCGTAATTCAGCACGTCCGAACGGTTTTTATCCAGAATATACCTACCCAGCGCGGTATTGAAGTCCTGATATTGAAAATCGCTCTCGATGACGCGATAGATGGCTTTGGCGCCAGTTTCAAGTTTGAGTTTTTTGGAAAAAGGATGGACATAGTCTGCCTGGAGGGTCGTTTCGACATTAATCCCGTCGTTCCGGTTGTTTTCGTTGCGATACAGGGAAGGATCGCTACCCTGCTGCAGGATTTCGTTTTTCTGAAGGCTCACATCGCCGTTCATTTGCAGGGCCAGGGAGAACTCCTGCTCCGGTTTTTTGAAGGTACGCCGGTAGTCGGTCGTCCAGTCAAACCCACCGTTGATCGAGCTGCCCTTAGCGTAGCGGTCATAGGTTTGATAGAGCTTGTTGACAGGATCATTAAAGGTAGATTCGGTATCGTTTTCTGAAGTTCTGCCAAATGCCCGCATAGAAAAATTGCTGCTGATGCTATTGTAGGCATTGAAATCGTAGGTCAGGCCGAGATTGGCACGCGGGCCAAAAAACGTGCCGTCGCCAGTACTGAATTGTTCGAGGGTGCGCGTCTGGCTGCCGATATAGTCCTTGCGGATAAAGTCTGCGGTTGAAGGCCTGGAGAAAGAAGACCACCCCCCAGCCCCGAAATTCAATCCAAAGCGGCCGCGTACCAGGTTGAGGTTGATATTGGTATTCGCATTCCGTGTACCCACGGCACCGCCAACAGACCCGGTGAACCCTTCTGCCGACTTCTTTTTGGTAATAATATTGACGATCCCTGCCGAGCCTTCGCCATCATACTTGGCCGTCGGTGCCGTAATCACTTCGACGCTTTTGATTTGATCTGCAGGGATGGAGCGCAGGGCATCTGCAGGATTCGCAGCGAACATCCCCGACGGACGACCGTTGATGAGGATCATCACCTGCGTAGAACCGCGAAGCGAGAGGTTACCTTCCGCATCCACAGCAAGGAGCGGTACGCGCTGCAGAAGATCAGTTGCATTACCAATACTCGTGTTCACGTCTTTTTCGGCGTTATAGACGATCTTGTCTATTTTATTTTCATAGGTGCCTGCCTGGCCGGTCACTTCGACCGCAGCGAGGTCTATGCCTTCTGCGACGAACATCACTTTACCGGCATCGAAATCGGGGTTTTTCGGTGTAAGCTCGATATCTGCGATCGTTTGCGATTGATAACCGATAAAAGATATTTGGAGGCTATATTTACCCAGGCGCACATCGTTGAATTTGAATTGACCTTTTTCATCTGTTACGGCCCCGCCTTTCTGGGTTTTGGTCTGGGCATCCAGCAGTACAACAGATGCGAATTCTACAGGTGATTTATCCCCGGAATCCAGCAATTGACCTGTGATGCGGCCGGTGATGGTGGGCGCGCCCATTGAAGGCGGACCTCCCGTGGTAGGCCGCTGGGCAAACAACGACTGGAATGTTATAAGAATCAGTGCAGTAGCAAACAGTTTCATCATTGGGTATTCTGAATTTTTACAAAATAGTGACATTAAAACCCTTGTAAATAGAAAAACCCCCGGAATTGTTTCAACCATGCCCAAAAAAAGCCCCAACAACCAGATTATATAGACGAATAACACCGGAATTGTCATAATGGAATGATGCGGCAGTTTTCAAAAAATTATCCGGCTCATGCACTTTTGGAATTTTCCGAAGAAACGGTATATTTACCCAATGGCCTGAAAAAGCAACTTTTAGTAATGTTGTTTTGTATAAATACAATGATAGGTTTAGTGGGCCATGAAGCGCAAAATGGAACCGTATTGTTGCGACGACATATAGTAGTGGGCCGAAAATCGCCTTTTTCACCATGCCGATGCTTTCGCAATAGGTCTGATTGTCTTTCGGCACGATTACCTGTGCGCCTCGTAAATATTTGTGTACCAATATTTTTTAAAACCAGTTATATGTTAAGAACTGCATTCTTTGTCATCTTATGTACACTCGGACCATTGGCCGCTTTCGGACAGTTCAAAGGACAACCCAGCGGCAAAGGGCTTACGGTAATCGTGACAGATGGCACTTATGGAGGCAAAGACAGCCCGCTCACTACGGGATCCGGCGGATCAAAAAGCCAGTTCAAAGACCCTATCCGTCCTCTGGGTATGGAAGAGGCAATCCAGGCAGGCGCATTTCTGGACCGACCCATATACGGGGAGTTTGGTTATATCCTGGTCTTTTGTGTCGGGGATTCTATCGGCGGAAAGCAAGGAGAATACGAGTTCAACGGAGAGCTATATAAGGGTGTTTACCGGCTTATCCGCCAAAAGGTCAGCCCCAAGGAATCTATCCCAAAGAGCAAAACGAGCTACAAACTCGAAGGGCTGGTATTTTTCCTGGGTATTTCCGGAAGTTGACCCCCCTTCCTTCGTCGTAAGAGCGTTTTCAATCTTCACGCTCAAAAATCATTACTGCCAGAGGGGCTACCTGAATACCGATGGAGTCGGTTCTGCCGTTCCATTCGATCGGCTCGCTGTCGGTGACCGTATTGATATGATGCCCTGCACCTCCATAGCTGGCACGGTCGCTATTGATGATTTCCCGCCACTTGCCCGGTGCAGGTACGCCGACCCGGAATACCGTCCTGGGTACCGGAGTAAAATTACATACCACCAGTAAGGGCCTGTCGCTGTCTTTCCCTTTGCGCAAAAAAGAGATGATAGAATGATCTGCATCTCCATGGTCTATCCACTCAAACCCTTCACCAGAAAACTGAAGGTCATATAATGCCGGATGTGACGTATAAAAATCATTGAGCGTGCGGATCCAGTCTTGTACCCCGGCGTGATAGCGAAGGGCGGTCAGATCCCATACCAGGCCTGTTTCGATGTTCCATTCGGAAGTCTGAGCAAATTCCCCTCCCATGAACAGCAACTTCGTACCTGGATGTGCATACATATAGCCATACAACAACCGGAGATTTGCAAAACGCTGCCACTCGTCCCCTGGCATCCTGTTGATCAGGCTCCCTTTGCCATGGACTACTTCATCGTGGGACAGGGGAAGCATAAAATTTTCGGTAAAAGCATAAATCAGGCTGAAGGTAATCTGGCCATGGTGATACTTTCGGTGGACCGGATCTTCCTTGAAATAATTCAACGTATCGTGCATCCAACCCATCATCCATTTTTGCCCGAAACCCAGTCCGCCCGTAAATGTCGGCCGCGAAACCCCCGACCAGGCTGTTGATTCTTCTGCAATCGTGATACAATCCGGGACTTCCTGGTAGGCCACTTCGTTGAATTCCCGAAGGAAGGCAATGGCTTCCAGGTTCTCTTTCCCGCCGAATTCATTGGGTATCCACTGATCTCCTTCACGCGAGTAATCGAGATACAACATAGACGCCACTGCATCCACCCGCAAACCATCGGCATGAAAGCGCTCCAGCCAGAAAATTGCATTGGAAATCAAGAAATTGCGCACTTCATTCCTCCCATAATTAAAAATAGCACTCTTCCAGTCAGGATGAAATCCTTTACGCGGATCTTCGTGCTCATACAGGAAAGTCCCGTCGAACTGAGCCAGGCCAAAAGCATCTGTCGGGAAATGTGATGGCACCCAATCCAGGATTACGCCAATCCCTGCCTGATGAAAGGCATCTACCAGGTACATAAAATCCTGGGGTGTGCCCAGACGGCTGGTGCAAGCAAAATAACCCGTGACCTGGTACCCCCAGGAAGGGTAGTAAGGATGTTCCATCACCGGAAGGAATTCCACATGCGTGAAGCCCAGGTCTTTGATATAGGGAACCAGCTCCCCGGCAAGCTCCCGATAATTGAGCGAATACGTCGTACCCGGCTTTTTTCGCCAGGAAGGCAGATGGACTTCATAAACAGCATAAGGACGGGTGCTGGCCGAAGTGGTCTTCCTTTGCTCCATCCATTCATGATCGTTCCAATGATAGCCAAGATCCCATACGACCGAGGCCGTCCGGGGCGGTATCTCCCATAATAATGCGTAGGGATCGCCTTTCTCAAATACCTGGCCACGTGCCGTCTTGATACTATATTTATATAAAGCCCCTTTATCTAATCCAGGGATGAAGCCTTCCCATATCCCCGATTCGTCCAGCCGGATAAATAAGGAGTGGGCACCCGAATTCCAGTTATTGAAATTACCGACTACCGAAACACTTTGTGCATTAGGCGCCCAAACAGAAAAGTAAACGCCTGATTGCCCTTCGACCGTCGTGACATGGCTACCCATTTTTTCATAGATACGAAAGTGCTTGCCCTGCTTGAACAAATAAATGTCGTATTCAGAAAAAAGACTATATGGAATTACTGTGCGCATAAGATTTGCTGTAATGGTGCCCGTAAAAATAATAAATCCTGTCACTCAGACAGGATTTATTACATATAACTGCGGCTTTGGAGGTTTGTACATGCAGCTCTGCCCCATCCGTTGGAAGATTTCCTGGGGACGGCCACATTTCAGACGGCTTTCTTTGGTATTTTACTTCCCACCTTTCAACTCCGCCTGGAGTGTTGCCAGGGCCTCCCAGTTGCCGGCAAGCGCAAGCTTAGCCTGCTGGGGCCATGAGCCAGGATCGTGCATTTTATAACGGCTACCCGCTTTTTCCAAAACCACTTTAAGGGTTTTCACATCTGCTTTGGCAAGGTCCGAAAAGCTGATAATACCGGCTTCTCCCAGTAGCGCTTCAATCTTGGGGCCGATCCCTTCGATCTTTTTCAGGTCGTCCTTTGCTGGCCTGGCAGCCGATGTAGCAGCTTTTTTCGCAACAGGAGCGGCAGCGGGCTTAACCTCTGCAACGGATGCAGCAGCATTCTCGTGTTCCAGGAGCAGAAGAACGGAATTGTCCGCACCAAAGTAAGGTGAGGGCGCATAGCCGTCCGCCTGCCAGTCATTCTCCCAATCCATATTGTTCACCAGGTAACGGAATTCGTAAGCGCGTCCGGTGGCAAGCTCTGCTACCGCAGTGTATTCGCTTTTCTTCAATTGCATCGCCAAGCCCTGCTCCCAGTTCCAATCGTTGAAATCCCCGACAACACGTACGTCACTCCCAGCCGTTACGGCCTCTGCCGGAAGGCTGAACGTCACCTTGCATACCGGTTTGTTCTTCAAAAATTGTTTTTTCAGCATGTCTAAATGATTTAACAGTTGAACAATAATCTAAATTAGGTTCGTGTATTTTTTACACTATGTTGCAAATATAGATCAAAAAAAAATTCCACAAAATTGATTATCAATAATTAAGCCTTATTTTTTCGCTGCGCAGACAAAGCATAACGAAGCAAAAAATGCTGCTTTCCACCTGTGGCAGATAAAAAAACAAGTATTCGGATGTACGGGAAAAAAATCGTGTGAAAAGTACAGACTTTGCGAAATTATTTTTTTTGACCTGCTATGCGGTTTTTAACAAAAAAATAATCCTTCGGGAGAGAATAGGAGTGAAAACAGGCCGTCGCATAAGGTATGGGGTTGTGTGAAAAGTATTTTGCCGCCTTCAGCGGCAGAATACTCATCGGACCGCCTCCTCAAAAAATTCGTATGGCACGACCTCAAATATTCTTTGACCGCTTACGCCGGGTTTTATTAGACCGCTTTGCCGTCATCAGTTTTTCCAGCTTCTAAATGTACAAAATATAAGGGATAAAGTCAACAGTCAGGGCATTAAACTTTATGCAAAAGTCCAATCTTCCGGGAGTGCAAAAAGAATTCATCACGGCACTGGATCCGCCCAGACCAATTCGACCAGGGCTTTTTGTACCACACAATGTATAAATATCCGGACTCCATCCAAGCCCTCTGTTTTTTGAATAGATCGCCGGCATAAGCCGGCCCAGGACCCAAAATATTCTACTACTTTTACCGGTAGTGCCTGTAGTTCGCCTGAAAAAGCGGCATGTTGGACGATGGCAGCCCTGCCCTGAGGTAAATAGAGCAGCAAGTCAATTTCCGTTTCAAAAATACGCCCGTTTTCGCGATGCCTCAGGACATATTGTCTGCATGTATCTGTAGCGGGGAAACGGGCTTGAAGGCAATTCAGCCACGCTGTACCAAGCGCCTGAAGCTGATCAGGCTGAAGGGTGTCCTGCAGGCCAAAGTCAGTGATCAGGCAGCCTGCGATTTCCAGTTGTACGGTCTGCGGATAATCGGGGTGAAGGGCCTGTAAATAAGCGATGACCGCTTCACCCAAAAGGTCATCTGGCAGGCCCGGGAGGGGCAGATGACTATAAATAAAAGGGCCATCGGTATGCGGTTTTACATCCCATCTCTCTTGTAGTGGCTGGATAAACAGCGGCGGAAACGTTTTTTTGCCAGCAGGTGGGGCAAGAAACAGGATTTCCTGTTCTTCGACGGTGCAGGGCAGGAATGTCCGCCCAAAAAACCACGTCTTTACCGCAAGCGGCGAGGTTTTCCCATCCCAGACCCAGGGAGATTCTGGCGATTGGGGGTCGAAGGTTGGAAAATCCCCCTGCCCCTCATGCCAGGTCCGGTTGAGCCAGCTTGTAGGCTGATGGCCAACGGGGAAGACAAGATAATCTCTTGCCCGCGTCAGCCCGACATATAAAAGACGCCGTTCCTCGGCCAATGCGCGCATTTTTCTGAGTGCCTGCACGGGATGAGCGGCAATCCGACCAGCCAGTGTTGTTTTCTGACTCTGCTTGCCGTATGGGTTCACCCAGTAATAAAGGTAACGATTACCCAGGAGGTTGTCCAGGTCCACTGTCGGATGATCGGAGCGTATATCGGCGCCCCAGACCTCTGCCCGAAGGGAGGCATCGAGGTTGTGGCAGATTACCACTGGCCACTCGAGGCCTTTACTGCTGTGGTAAGTAAGCACATTCACCGCATCCTGGCTTTCACCGGCACTTTGAAAGTCTTTTTTTTCGGCTTCCAGCCGGTTGAGCCAAAGCAGGAACCCACCCAGTGCGGAAGCGGCCTGCAGGCGGTTGCGGGAATCTTCATATTGTGCTGCCAGCTTTCTGAATACTTCCACATTGTCCAGGCGTTGGGAAACATTGCCCCAGCCCGCGATAATCCGGCGCAGGTCAAGCTCGCCGAGCAGGAGATCCAGGGTTTCGGCACAGGAGAGCTCCGCCACCCGGGGCCTGAGGCCTTGTAGCATCCGGATCATAGGATAATGCCCCCCCCAGCGTTCCCTCGGCGAACTTCCGGTGTCCTGCTTTTCCAGATAGGCAAGACGATCCTCGATCATTTCTTCCACCGGGAGGTTTTCGGCGAGCAGGAGGATTTCCGCTACGGAAAGCGTATCCTGAACGTGGAGCAGATATTTCAGGCAGGCAAGGATTAGCCGGGCCTCTGCCGTTTGCATTAGTCCGGTACGGGAAATCGCAACTTTCAGGCCGGCAGTATTTAAGGCTTCGGCCAATAATGTGCATTCTTTGTTTGTGCGGCAAAGAACCGCGACATCACCTGGGCGCACTGACCGCGGAACGGGCTCGCCTTTGGGAACGACATATACCCCACTGCCCAGGAAATCCCGAAGTGCAAATGCGATACCGTTTTCCATCCATGGCTTTCCCGGAGCCTGTGCGCGTTTTTTCGCTTCTTCCGGGTCGAGGTCGAATTTCCATAAATTCAAGGCCGGGCCCATACCTGCAGGGTCATTTGTTTTAAGCCTTTTAGGGTTCAAAGCCACCTGATCGGGTTCCATATCGGGAAAAGCTTTACAAAAGACCGCATTAGTAGCCGCCACGAGGTCTTCCCGGGAGCGCCAGGAATCCGATTGGATATCTTCTTTGCGGATACCCCCGGTGTGGGCAATAATCGCCTGCATCAGCTCGGGTGCAGCGCCCCTGAAGCCATAAATAGATTGCTTGGGGTCACCGACCCAAACGGAGTATCGGGATAAGCGGGAAAGCTTGAGGAATATTTCGAGCTGGATTGGACTGGTATCCTGGAATTCGTCCACCATGAGCAGGTCGAGTTCTTCCAGCAGGACTGCACGGACATCCGGCCGGTCGAGTAATTGGTCCACCAGGACTTCCATATCCGTATAATCAATTAAGCCACGCCGCTGCTTATATGCGGCGTATTCCCGCATGGCCGCGGCCACCAGGCCGAACAATTCGTCTGTAAACCCTTGTATATCCGCATGTAACTCCGGGAAGCAAAGGTGGGCTCTGGTGAGCGCGCGCAACTCCGCCATCTCTTCCTTACTCTTTTTTGCGGGCTCCAGTTTCTCTAATTCGGCATAATACTTCCAGGGTAAACGGCCGCGCAGTTCGAGCTCCCGGAGCATCATTTTCAGCTTTTGTATTACATCTGAGGTCGTCTTCGTTGTATCTCCGTTCTCAAGTAACCGCCCGATTGTATCGGCCAGCAATAACGGCAACGCTTCTTTTGCCGTATTTGCCACGGCTGTATCGGGTTCGTCCAGCAATTCCCGAAAAGAAGCAAACGAACGCTTTGCGCTCTCCAATAGTGCTGCTGCATCAAATCCATTTGCCCTGGCGATTTCTGTAAGGAGCCTGACCTCTTTGCGCCAGTCAAAATCCTCGGAGCCGTCCAGCGAGAATATTTCCCGGAAAGCCTCCATTTTTTGTACATGCTCCTCCGTAAGGACGGTAGCCAGGGAAAGATTGAAAAGCATTTGATGATCCTCCTCGGCAATTATGGCCACTTCGGGTGAAACACCGGCTTCGTACGCAAAACGCTGAAGTAGTTTTACCCCCAGGCTATGGACCGTCCCGATCATTGCACTGCCGATTGCCTCGGCAGCATCGGACATTCCCTCTTTCAGCAACTGCACCCTGACCCTTTCCTGGAGTTCCGCCGCCGCTTTTTTTGTAAAGGTCGTAGCGATAATCCCGCCGGGCCTGACATCCTTTTTCAGCAAAGCGACCATTTCCTGGGTCAGGCGGTAAGTCTTACCACTTCCGGCACCGGCCGAAATTATTTTCAACTGCATACGCTTGTGTTTAGTAACCTTATTGCGACGAATCTATTTCCTTTTTCGGAGCCATTCCGCAATTACCTCCATAACGGCGGGTGCAAACGTTTCTTCGATAGATTCATATTCACCAACCGCGCCAGTCCCGGCGTGCTGGAACAGATGGTTAAGTTCCGGAAAAACCTTGACGGTCACTTTTTTATTCCGGGCTTTTTTCAGGGCAGCCCCGATTGCCGGAAGATTTTGGGAAGGGTCCACTTGTAAATCCTTCCCGCCATTGAGGGCGAGTACCGGGCATTTCACCCGGCACCAAACGGTCGCGGGGTCAAACCCGATAAAAAAGCGGAACCACGGGCTATATAATGTAGTCATAACACTTGAAAAAGCAAGGTCTAACTGGTCTTTAGGTAAAGCGGCAGGCATCAGTGCGGTAAAATCTCGGTACAGGACCGATTCGGCACTATCCTGGCCAACATTTGCCTTAATGAGTTGATATGCTTTTTCGTTAAATACACGGGATGTTTTCAAATCTGCCGCTGTGGCCCCGGAGGCTCTCCCCAGGAGTTCCTGCTGGCGGTAGAGGATTTGTTCGCCATCCACTCCAGGCCCTGCGAGGCTAACGATAAAAGCGACATCATCCGGAACCATAACAGCGACCATTGGCGCGATCAAGCCACCTTCGCTGTGACCGATAATCCCTATTTTGCCCGGGAGCACTTCAGGGCGGGTTTTCAAAAAAGCGATCGCAGCGAGAACATCGGAAGCAAAATCTTCAGAAGTGGCGGATTGAAAATCGCCGGCAGATGCCCCTACACCACGGTCGTCAAAGCGCAGGACGGCAAATCCATTGCGGGTCAAAAAATCGGACAGCACCAGAAATGGCTTATGGCCCATAATTTCTTCATCCCGGTCTTGCGGGCCGGAACCGGAAACCAGTACAGCGACCGGGTACTTACCCGTCTTTTGTGGCAGGGAAAGGGTGCCTGCGAGGGAAATACCTGCATCTGTATTTTGAAAGACGACCTCTTCGGTATAATAAGGAAATGGTGGGATAGGTTCCTGCGGCCTGCCAGGTGGCTCCGGTGCTTCAATGGCTGCCCGCTGCAGCTTCAAGGGAAAGGAGGCCCCTCCTTGTATAAAGGTACCCCGTACTTCCTCCCCGTTATCGGAGAGTGTACCGGAGTATTCGAGGAGCAGAGCGGCAATTTTTATCCGTAGCAGCGGCGGATCAAAGGCCGCCTCGGTTGCTGGTATATCGAATGCCCCCTGATCGGGACTATCCATAGAGGCCGTCCACTTCCCCTCCTCCTGCAAGAGATGGAAGACGAGCCGCAGTTTAACCCCGGAGATTTCCAGCAAACCGTTCCAATCGCCCGAAATTCCTTGTGCGTTCAATGACACACAGTTAAAAATGAAGGGGATCGTCAGGAGAAGTATTTTTTTCATGTAAGAATATTTTGTCGGAAAAAGAAGCCGGTATCGCGGGGATTATCGTTGCGGGGTCCCGTCCATACTTTTCAGGAAGACCTTCAGAAGGCCTTCGGCTGCATGGAAGGGGCTGAGCGTGCCATTCTGCACCTGGGTTTCCAGGGGTCCAAGAGCCGACTGTACGGAAGGGTGGCTAAAAAATGTATTGTGTAACAGCTCGGTGATCGTTTCGTGCATCCAATAGCGGGACTGGACACGGCGTTTTTCTTCAAAAAAGCCATTTTTACGGGTATGTGCCACGTAATCCAGGATACGCTGCCATATTTGCGGGATACCATCCCCGCTGACTGCAGAGCATAGCTGGACCGGGGGATACCAGCCACTGGATTTGGGTGGAAAGAGATGTAACGCGGCAGTGTACTCCGTCATTGCTATGTGGGCACGCTGTAGGTTGTCCCCATCAGCTTTATTGACGGCCAATCCATCGGCCATTTCCACGATACCGCGTTTGATTCCCTGGAGCTCATCCCCGGCTCCCGGAAGGAGCAGTAGCAGAAAGAAGTCCACCATAGAATGCACAGCAGTTTCGGACTGGCCCACCCCTACTGTTTCTACGATAATCACATCGAAACCTGCTGCTTCACAAAGGACGATTGCTTCCCGTGTTTTACGTGCCACCCCGCCGATGGAACCTCCGGAAGGGGAAGGGCGGATAAATACCTGGTCCAGTGTTGCGAGTCCCTGCATGCGGGTTTTGTCGCCCAGAATACTCCCCTTGCTCAATTGGCTGGTGGGGTCTATTGCCAGGACGGCAACCCGATGTCCTTCCCCGACGATGGCCTTCCCAAACGCTTCGATAAAAGTACTTTTGCCTACCCCTGGGGAGCCGGAAATCCCAATCCGGAGTGCATTCCCGCTCCTGGGAATACAGCGTCCGATTAGTTCCTGGGCAGTAGCCTGCTGTTGAGGGAGCCTGCTCTCTATCAGGGTAATTGCCCTGCCAAGCATGACCCGGTCCCCTCTTTGTATTCCTTTTTCCAGAATATCCGCACTGGGCATCGGACGACGGTGGAAAAACCTTTCGATCGCCGGGTTGAACTGTCCCTGTGGGGCGACCCCTTTGCTTACCTGGATTGCAGCGGTATCTGTTCCGGGGCGTTGCTTACTCATAAACCTTTTTTTCCGGAAAATACAGGGGTGCGCTTTTCCAGGAAAGCCTGAACGCCTTCCATAAAATCCTCGGAGTACCCTGCGCGCTGCTGAAGCGACTCTTCGAGGTCGAGTTGTGCGGCGAGGGGATTCCCCATGGATTGATTCAGCGCCTGCTTAGTCAACCAGAGCCCATAAGTGGGCATAGCGGCCATACGCACTGCCAGTTCCCAGGAAGCCTGGGCAAATTCATCATCAGGGAAACACTTGAAAATCATCCCCATTTCCACAGCTTCCTGCGCGCCCACCCGATCGCCCAGCATCATCAGGGCACTTGCCCGCTGGAAACCAATCAGCCGCGGGAGGAAGAATGTCCCCCCGCAATCGGGCACAAGCCCGATCTTGCTGAATGCCTGTACAAACCCCGCAGCGGCAGAAGCCACCACCAGATCACAGGCCAATGCGATATTTGCCCCTGCACCCGCCGCAACACCATTGACCGCAGCAATGATTGGTTTTTCTAGATGGCGTATCTTATGGATGATTGGATTGTAACATTCACTCAGCACCGTCGTGAAATCTGTCGAGGGATTGGCCATGACTGCCTTGAGGTCCTGGCCAGCAGAGAATGCCTTGCCCGCCCCGGTCAGATAAACTGCCCTGATATCCGTATTTGACTGGCAATCGTCCAAAACCGCCTGAAGCTGCAAGGCCATTTCCCGGTTAAAGCTGTTGAAAGCTTCCGGCCGGTTGAGGGTAATACGGGCAACCTTCCCCTCCACAGCAAATAAAATTGGATCCATGTTCAATGGCATTTAAAGTAATCAAAAGGTTCCCGGCAGTCCCGGCAGCGAAACAGGGATTTGCATGCAGTGGAGCCAAACTGACTGATCATTTCTGTATCCGTACTGCCGCAAAGGGGGCAGGGCACATTGCGAACGGTCTGAAACAGTGCATTTTTATCTGCTGTTTCCCTTTGCGGGGGTGCTATACCATATTGCAGCAGTTTGTTCCGGCCAGCCTCACCGATCCAATCCGTCGTCCATGCAGGGCTAAGGACGGAAGAGACTTTTACGCTGGCAATGCCCCGTTCCTGCAATACAGCCTTGATATTCACCTCGATGGTGTTCATTGCCGGGCAGCCAGAGTAAGTCGGGGTAATAATCACTTCTACGCCCTCCTCACTAATATTGACCCCCCGGACAATCCCCAGATCGAGGACGGAAAGCACCGGGATCTCCGGATCACAAACGGCTTCCAACCATTCAAAAATCTGTTTTTCTGTCAACAACATCTCCATACGGCACCATTAGCTTTAGCGCATCAGGTCATAAACCCTGCAAATCCTTTATCATCAGCAAAAACGACTTAGCAAAAGCGGACAAGGAAACAAAATTTAAACTATCTGAGGCCGCCCTTAGTTTTGGAAAGGCGATTCTATTCTCTTCGATGATCTGCGCCACTGCTTTTTTTATTGCCCTGGCGTGTAACACCCTGGTATCAGGGGAATAAAAAACGAACGTATAGCCGAGATCGGCGAAGTATTTCGGTTCGGTAACGGCATAGAAAAGTTGGAGCAGATTTTTGACGGGCCTGGGCGGTGCATAGTTGAACAGGGAATAGCCAACGATATACCCCGGAATTGCCAGTGCGATCGCTTCATGTCCGTTATCGAGGTACCAGTCCATATTGGGCAGTTCCGCTTCGATGAAATGGACAATCCGCTCATGGTGTACGGGGGTAGTAATTCCAAAAGTACAACGCACATTATACATTTCTTTGAAATATAAATCCCTGGTACGCGCGACCAGGCCATCCAGTTCTTTATCCAGGATGCGGTTTTTTTCGATCGGGGATTTGCCATCGCTTGAGAAAAAAATCCGGTGCATCCGCTCGAGGGTCTCCATCATTACCCCCTGTGGTTCTGTCAGATAATCGAGTTTGTACATCAGGTGAAGCAGCAGGTACGCGTAAGCCCCCGGGTATTGGGATTTATTAACCGGGCCGTCTTCCATCGCTGCTTTTATTTTTTGTATCTCCCCGACGACAAAGCGGTATTTCACTTCTTTTTCTGCCAGAGGGATTTCTTCTATTGGTGCATCGGATATTTTTTGCAACCGGGAGAATTCATCCAGCAGGAGATCGTCCAGTTTATCCGCATTGGAAGCCAGTTCCTTCAGTGCATGGTATAGTTTATAGGGCGATCCGTCCAGGGTAAATGAATCAAAAATAATGCAAACGTCCCCATCTCCGTCAAGTGCGAAGCGACAGAATTTAAGGGCATAGTTTTTTTCCACCAGACTATGCATCAATCCGACCAAAAGCTCCTGTGGCCTGGCAATTTTTGCTTCCACCCTGACTTTGTGCGCACCTGCAGTACCGATCACCCGCTTAGAACCCTGAAACAGCTCAAAATGAACAGTTTCTTCATTGCAGGAATAACGCACATTGTCTTCGACGGGATCGCGCAAATACTCTAAGAACCTGCTGTATGCATCGAGGTATTTCCCTTCGTCGAAAAGCGCCAATGCGCTTTCCCAGGCAGCATAGTTCCCGGGGTGCTTGTACGCATCGCTGTACCTCCCCATTTTTATCATCGGCACATGGTTGCTCTTGCCCATCATCCGGGCTAAACGATCGAAGAACCTCATGTTAGACCATTCATTGGCAATTGCCTTTATTGTCAAATAAATTCCCTGCGTGATAACTACCCGCGTTATCCTTACACAGAAGCGGTATCTTCTGTTGTTTCCCCCCGAAACAATCACTGCGATTATGTGTTGGGTAAAAGTAATAATGAAAAGATGAAAAAAGAAATACAATGGTTTGCCCTGATGTGCCTGCTGCTCATGATATCGGCAGGGGCATCCGCACAACAGTTGGTCAGCGCGACCGTCCTTGGCAATTACACCAAAGAGCAGGTAAGTGCTTTTCTTCCGATTCCCGGCCTTGCCCGTTATGATGTGCGGGTGTATAAGATCCGGTACACTACCCCGGATATCAGGGGCGTACGGGATACTGCTTCCGGGCTGCTCGCACAGCCCCTCGCTGCAAATAGTTCCTGGCCTGTAATGGTGTACCAGCACGGTACCGCCGGATCTCGCGTAGCTGTTCCGTCCAGGATGAGTTCGGAAGCCTCAATAGGGCTGATCGGCGCTACCCTCGGATATGTTTCGGTTTTGCCCGATTATCTCGGCCTGGGGGATTCGCGGGGCTTCCATCCTTATGTACATGCCGCTTCTCAGGCATCTGCGGCGATTGACATGGTGCGGGCAGTCCGACAACTGGCCACCAATGGTACTTTTTCCCTGAACGGACAAATCTTCATCACTGGCTATTCTCAGGGTGGCCATGCCGGAATGGCCCTTCACCGCGAGATAGAACAAAAGCTTTCCGGCGAATTCAAGCTTGCTGCCGCAGCCCATCTTTCCGGGCCATACAGTATTTCAGGCGACATGAAGGCACGCATGCTCAGTGACGCAGAGTATTTTTTTCCGGCATATACCCTTTATACCATGTTATCCTATAATATGGTGTATAAAATATACGACAACCTCGAGCAATTTATCAACCCGCCATATTTGGAAACGGCAAAAGCATTTTACTCCGGGACGGAAACGATACTCGACACCATCCACAACCGCCTGGCCCGCACCCTGATCCAACAAAAAGGAAAGGTCATCCCGCGCTTTATTTTTCAGGATAGCGTGGTACAGGCCATGCGGAATAACCCTAATCACCCGGTCAATCTTGCCATGCTCGACAATGACACCTATCGTTGGGCCCCGAATACGCCTACCCGTCTGTATTATTGCAAAGGCGATGACCAGGTCATTTATACCAATAGTACAGTAGCAGATTCTGTGATGAGGGCATTAGGTGCCCGGGATGTCGCAGCATCCGACCTGAACCCATCGTTCAACCACGGTCAGTGTGTACAGCCTGCGCTGTTTTCTACGATTATCTTCTTCAGCTTTTACCAGAGTATCCAAACCGACCTGGCCGGTGCAGCACCTGCCAGGCCTTTGCGCATGTATCCCAATCCGGCGACGGAATCGGTATATTTGGAACAACTACCAGCCGATGCCCACGTCGAAATATATGACCTGGCCGGCAGGCCTGTCAGGAATTATGGACAAGTCCAGGAGGCATTGCCTCAAATATCCCTTATTGGCCTACCCCCCGGCATCTACGTTCTGCGGGCACGCTCGACGCAGGGAGTATGGGCCGGCAAACTCGCCGTCCGATAGACTTATTGCGGCTGGAGGTTCATCGCGGGCCGGGATGACTGTTTCTTGCCTATCCAAGGTCTTTCGAGGCAGCATAGCCTAAAGATGCCGCCTCAAAAGCCTTTGTGGGGGCAAAATCCGCGTGTCGTTCCTCTTGCGCTGCTCCGTCACAACAAGTCTGATGCCCGGGGGCTTTACAGCAGACGGCGGACTGAAGTGCCTGTAGTCAACCTGAAAGCAGGTTCCATGCCTTCAAGCAGCAAGACGCCTGGCTTTTTGCCCGGCTCCAGACTCCCGAAATCCTGCTCAAAACCCAGGGCTTCCGCACCGTTGAGGGTCGCCCAGCGCAGCAAGGTGTCAAAAGTTACGTATGACTGGAAGCGGGCAATCGTTTTCATTTCCTCCAGTATGGAGAGCTGCCAGTTGGAAGTCAGGCTATCGGTACCGATGGTCACTTTGGCCCCTGTATCGAGAAAATACTGATAAACTGGCAGCCGGTTTTCGATATACAGATTGGCATTGGGGCAGGTGGCCCAGAAGACCTGTGGGTTCCAGGCCTGTGCGGCCTGAATATCTGCTATGGAAGTAGTGGTATTATGGACAAACAACGTACGGGTATCTTGCCGGAGGTTTTCCATCGCATAATGGATCGAAGTTTTGCCGCCAGGTTGAAAATGATCCAGTGAAAATCCGAAGCGCGCATAAAAATCAATGAACCCGCCGCTTTTGTCCAGGAAAAGTGCATTTTCGTGTGGTGTTTCCTGATTGTGGATGCTGATTGTCTGTCCGGCCTGGTTGGCTGCATTTGTTTTCTCAAATAACTTCCTGGAAACCGTATAAGGTGCGTGCGGGACACAGCTTTTCTGGTTGCCGTTGGCTGTACTCTGTTGTTCGAAAACTTCAAAATAGCTGGAGAAAGTATCCTCTGCCTGGTGATCCTGAAGAAAATCGAACATTTCCACGAAGGTATAATACCGTAGGCGGCTCTTGTCTTTCAGGGCAACGGTATCCGTTTTATTTGAAATATCGCCTACGGCCACAATCCCCCCTTCAAACATTTCTGCATCTGCCCTTGCAATCGCTTCGAGGATTTCCTGCATTTCAGTTTCCCTGAGTGCGACTACATTATAAAGGAAGGGCAGCAGGGAGGTACCTGTCGCTACGCGTCCTTTCAAGTGGGATAATTCCAGATGGCAGTGGGTATTGACAAAACCCGGGACAATAATCCCCCGATGGACCTCCAGGCTTGCAGGGTCATGCCCGGACCGCGACGGTTCTACTGCGAGGATACGTCCATCATTATCGGTAATCAACACTCCCTCCGGAATTGGGGGTACATTTACCGGGCAAATGAAATCAGCACTTATCTTACGCATAATGACCTTTTTTTGACGCCTGTAAAGAACATCCGATCAAACCGGGTTTCAGCCGGGGCTCAAACCAGGTGGACTTGGGCGGCAGTATCGCGCCCGTGTCACACATTGAAATAAGATGATCAAAATCAATAGGATATAGCAAAAAAGCCACTCCCTCTCCGATTTCCAAGATACCTTCTTGGAGTGCCCCTATACCTGCGGGGCCTTCTATATAAACAATCCTTGGATCTTTGCGCACATCTTCGATCCCAAGGATATCCAATAATATCTTCTCATTCAGCAATTGGACATCGAGCAGTAACGGATTATCGCTATATACCCTCAACAATTCGTTCCGCCAGCACAAATCATAATACTTTTCACCAAGTATCATCAGCATCGAGTGCCTTGCGTGCGGAGGCTCGGGGGTGGCTACGGGCCGTACTTCGCAATACCGGGAAATACGTTGCAGGAAATCTTTGGCAGAAAGGCCGTTGAGCCCTGAGATAATCCGGTTGTAGCTATGAATATCCAGATCATCAGCATCAAAAAAAGCGCACATCACCCGGTCGAAAGGTTTTTCAGGAGACTCTAAAAACAACCGGGATGCCGCCGCGAAGCGATGGTGCCCATCCGCGATATACACATCGCGCAGGCGGTTTAAAAAAAGTGCCTGAATCTCCCCGATTTTCGGCTCGTCATGAATAAAAAAAAGCCGGTGCTTTTCCATTTGTGGCAAAACCATTATTTCCAGGATAGGCTCCACCCCGTTGGCAAGGCCTTTAAACCACGCCTGAATAGCCTGATCCGAAGGATACGTCACCAGAACCGGCTTGATGATTGCCTGTTGCGCTTCGAAAAGCTGCATTTGAAGCCGCTCTTTCGCCAAAATCGTCATTTCGTGCTTCTTGATGTTGCCCTCCAGATAATCGTCCATGGCGACACAAGCAATCAGGCCACGGAAAACCCGTGGCGGCCTTTCTATTTCATAGATAAAAACACCCTGCCTGTCCAGCATCCTGAAATGACCGGTCTGGCTCAACTGCGCAAATGAAGTCTTGAACAACGTGAACAGCGATTCATCAACCACTGCCCCGTCCAGGACCGGAAGAAACGCTTGAAAGGGATTAATCCGCATAATGCCGGTTTGAATAGGCCTGTTGCAACGGGTCAGCGTAGTCGGAAAATCAAGCTATTGTTGTCTCAATACTCTTTGGCGGCATTCGCCACCAAAGAATATTTTTTAAAACTTCGATTTTATTGATTTTGCTTCGCAAAATCAATAAAATCGAAGTTTTAAAAAGTTTTGGGGCTATCTCAAAAGGCATTTAGCGGCATTCGCCACCAAAGAATATTTTTTTGAGGTTGTGTGAAAAATATTCCACCGCCTACGGCGGCGAATGAAGGCCTCCGGCTTTTTACACAACCCCAAAAAATTTTATGCTGTCGCCGCAGGCGGCAGCATACTTATGAGACAGCCGCAACCGAAAAAGATGCGGTGTGGACAAAAGACAGCCCTTTTTAGCCCACGATGATCCCAGAACAGCAGCTCTAATGGCTTTTCGGGTACAAAGATATGCTTTTGTGCCGAAACGTGCCTTAATGCACAACCGGAAAGCAGGGATTGAATTATATTCGCACTCGTTTACAGACTAAAACCGGAATCATGCAAAAGACCTATATGATTACCTCGGCACTACCATACGCCAACGGTGCCCTGCACCTTGGCCACCTGGCCGGTGCTTATCTGCCCGCAGATATTTACGTGCGCTACCTCCGGCTGATGGGCAGAAATGTCCTGTGGGTCTGTGGCTCCGATGAACACGGCGCCGCCATTACCATCCGGGCAAAAAAAGAAGGGGTAGGGCCTCAGGAGATTATTGATAAATACCATACCCTCAACAAGGATACGTTCGAACGCCTGGGCATTTCCTTTGATTATTACCACCGAACAAGCGCCGTGCTCCACCACGAGACCTCCCAGGATTTTTTCCTCAAACTATATGCCCAGGGCAACCAGTTTGAGGAAAGGGTCATAGAGCAATACTACGATGAAGCGTTTCAGCAATTCCTTGCAGACCGCTATATCACCGGTACCTGCCCGAAGTGTGGCCATCCTGAAGCTTATGGAGATCAATGCGAAAGTTGCGGCACTGCCCTTTCCCCACTCGAACTCATCGCACCAAAGTCCACCCTGAGCGGCGAACCACCGGTACTCCGCCCCACTAAACACTGGTATTTTCGGCTCGACATACACGAGACATGGCTACGGGAATGGCTCGAGAAAGGAGTACTCGACGGCCTACCGCATCACAATCCTGCCAAATGGAAGAACCATGTCCTGGGTCAGTGCCTGTCATGGCTGGACAGCGGCCTGCAACCCAGGGCAATTACCCGGGACCTCGACTGGGGTATTCCTGTACCACTCCAAGATGAGGAAGCAAAGGGTAAAGTCCTCTATGTCTGGTTCGATGCTCCTATCGGATACATCTCTTCTACCCGGCAATGGGCACTGGAAAATGGAAAGGACTGGGAAAGCTACTGGAAAGGGGATCATGTCGAACTCATCCACTTTATCGGCAAAGACAATATCGTTTTCCACTGTATCGTTTTCCCGGCGATGCTAAAAGCGTACGGAGGGTTTGCCCTTCCCCGGAACGTACCCGCGAACCAATTCCTAAACTTCGAAGGCAGAAAATTTTCCAAGTCCAAGGGTTGGGGCATCGAACAGCACGATTACCTCGAAGCATTCAAAGATTTTCCGAATAAAGAGGATGCCCTGCGCTACGCCCTCATCCGAAACCTGCCCGAAAACCGGGATGCGGATTTCAAATGGGACGAATTTGTGGATTTCCACGATAAAGAACTGGCAGATAACCTGGGGAATTTCGTCAACCGTGCGGTCGTCCTAACAGAAAAATACTTTGGCGGCATCACTCCGCAAACCCCGGTAAATCTGCCCGAACTGCTCGGCGACGCATATTCCCTCGCTCAGCGCCTCGCCGACGAACTCGAAGCCTTCAACTTCAAATCCGCTTGCCAGACACTCATGGAAATCTCATCCTTTGGCAATACTTTCCTTCAGGAACGTGCACCCTGGGCAGTGTATAAGGAAAACCCCGGCGACCCCCGCATCGCTGAAACGATGTCGGTCTGCCTCGAAGTCGTCGCCCTTCTCGGGCTGTTGTGCGAACCGTTTATCCCCTTCACTTCGCCACGCATCCGTAAACTGGTCGGTATGCCGCCAGTCCAGCGTGGGGAGCTGGAACAAGTGCTGCAAAACATCGCAGCCGGGCGCCCCATCATACCGTCGGGGCATCAAATCGGCATCCCCGAAGTCTTGTTTCCCAAAATACACGACCGGAAAGACCTCAGCCGACTGGCGATTATCGAACGTCAAAAAGACATACTCAAAAATATCATGGAACAGGAAAAAGCACAGGAAAGAGAACCCTTCAAAGCAGAGATTCAATATGATGATTTTGCCCGGCTCGATATCCGCACCGCGACGATCCTCGAAGCGGAAAAAGTGCCACAGGCAGATAAACTACTCAAACTGAAAGTGGACCTGGGTAGCGAGGAGCGCACCATCGTTTCGGGCATCGCACAGCACTTTGATCCGGCAAAAATCATTGGCCGGCAGGTACTTGTCGTTGCTAACCTTGCACCACGCAAACTGCGGGGCATAGAATCCCAGGGCATGATCCTCACCGCTGAAAACGAGAAAGGGGAGCTCATGTTTGTTTGCCCTGCTCAACCCTTTGGAAATGGTTTCGTGGTGAAGTAATTTTTCACCTCCTGTAATCCCGATGCGATAAGGCAAAATGCCCCGTCCCTTTTTACATTTCCGGCTTCAACGGATTGGTGGCCTGCGGCGCTTGCCTCCGGGCTTCAGGGGCATTTGCCCACCACGTGTCATTCCCATGCGGTTGGCCGCTTTAATCTGGCCCTGCTGCTGAAGCACCTTCTCCAGTTGGACAATCTGTTCTTTGAGCATCGGTTCCGTTACTTTCAGTTGCTTGATGTTCCGCAAATGCGTCTCGGCCTGCTTCCAGTGGCTCTTGTTTAAATGTACACTGGCAAACTGCAGCTCGATCATCGCCTTCTCATTATCGGACGGCAGCTTCAGCATCTGAGCTTTCCGCAGCCATGCCTCCCCGGCTTCGGTCTGCTTATTGGCCATCGCAATCGAACCTTTGAGCAAAAAATAATACGCGCGGTTTGTCACGTACAGTAAACGGGGCGTTAGGGTAAGGGCCAGGCGCTTCTCGGCTGCGGCAAGGTCGCCCGCTTGCATGACCATGGCTGCCGATTGTACCGTACCCAGCAGCAGATACCCCACCAGTAATATCACGAAACCAAGAAATAGCGGGAAAGCATACCAGAATCCAAATAAAATGGCAAGGGCAATACCAATGGCCATTAGCAGGCCCATGATGGCAAAACGCAGGTAAATATTGATGGTGAACATAGATGTGAGTTTCTTTTCCTGCAAAAGTATAATTTTTAAGGATGCTATCGTTCCATCGCCAACGCTCAGAAGGAAAAATATTTATCCGGCAAAGGCTATGCCGTTTCTTGAAAATGAAAAAAACACACCGCAAAGTTCATTTTTAAAAAATTGGTTTTCAAAATTTTGAATCACAAAAACGACTTTGAACCGGGATTATAAAGGGAGTACCGACACCGTGAAAAATGGCTTCTTTTTTAGCTAAAAACGCTGATTTTTGCTAAAAACCAGTTAACCATGAAAAAGCAAAACTCTTCCCTAATGTTTGTCGCAGAATACCGACCTGAACAGCTTCACAAGTACAACGCAATTATTATCGTTTCCGATGAGACGAATCATTAGCCTTCTTGCGTTGCGATTATCGCAGTTACCACACCTCTTTTTTGCCCGGGGCTGCGGGAAAAGGCCGGGGTTGTGTAAAAAATCTTTCACCTCCAAAGGCAGCGAAAGATTTTTTACACAATCAATAATTTATCGCATTCCAAAATGATTTTGATGGCCATTTTCCACCCACATGATGCCTTTTTCCGGTCAAATAGCCTGGCACTTTTCCTTAAAAAAGCCTTCGTGTGGACAAAAAATATCGTATTTTTCCCACTACACCGACCTGGCGCAACAAGTCTGTTAATGAACCTAATCAATACCTAATTGGTTTTGCCAAAAAAGTCAAGTATGAACTTTTTCGCCCGCTTCGTTTGTACACTCATTTGTTTGACTTGTCCGCTACAATCAGTATGGACGCAGCAGGCCATCTCCTTTTTCGACTACATCGGCCGTACGGACCTGCTGGAAATAGACCTTGCAACAGACCTGCAGTCGTTGCGCGCACAACGGAATACCAACGATTACCAACCAGCCACCCTGACTTTTTCAGCGGAAAAAAAACAACGCGAAGCCTGGGAAATCAAAATCAGATCAAGGGGGAAATATCGCCGGAGAGTCTGCCAATTCCCCCCGCTGAAACTCAACTTTCCCAAAGCTGACCTCAAAGCGCGGGGATTGTCTGGTGACGATGAGTACAAGCTCATTACGCATTGCCTGAATGGAGCGGCCGGCAAAGAATACCTCCTCCGCGAATACCTTGTTTATAAACTTTACGAACAACTCAGCCCGTTTCACTTTCGTGTACAACTTTGCAAAGTCCGCTACCTTGACCCTAAAACCGGGGAAAAAATCTCTGCCTGGGCGATCCTGATGGAAGACGAAGCTGCCCTTGCCAAACGGTTCGATGCAAAAATCTGTGCGGATTGCTATGCGATGAAGCCTGACCAGTTCCAGGAAGGCAATCCCGAGCAGGTTGTTCTCTTTCAATATTTTATCGGAAACACCGACTGGTCGCTGATGCTGCTGCGGAACCTGCTCATGCTAAAGCCCAAAAGTGGTAGCCCCCCAATCATCGTGCCGTTCGACTTTGACTTTTCCGGATTGGTAAACGCTTCTTATGCCCGGCCAAATGCCGACTATGGGCAGGCCAACATCCGCGAACGGATATTCATTCAGACCGATATCCCGGATACCTCCCTGTACCCGGCTATCGAGCAGTTCAAAAGCAAGCGAAAAGCCTTCGAAGCAACAATAATGGGCTTTAAATACCTGGGCCGTCCATCAAAAAACGATATGCTTGCTTATCTCGCATCCTTCTATGATTCCCTCGACAGGGGAATACAACGTCCCACCCCCCAAAAACCTTAAGACGATGGAGGATTTGCTGGCAAGCCCGATCGGGTATCTCAAAGGCGTCGGCCCCAAAAAAGCCGAGCTACTGAACAAAGAACTCAAAATTTTTATGTTCAGGGACTTGCTTTATCAATTCCCCTTCCGTTATATAGACAAAACCAAGTTTCACCGTATCCGCGACATCCAGGAAGAATCGGGCGCAGTTCAGCTCAGGGGAGTCCTCCGTAGGCTGGAGTTTGCAGGGGAAGGTCGAAAGCGCCGTTTGGTCGGGCAGTTTCGAGACGAATCCGGGGCACTGGAGCTCGTATGGTTTTCCGGATTTTACTTTCTCCAACGCACCCTCGAGATCGGTAAGGAATATGTCATTTATGGAAAACCCCAGGAGTTCCGCGACCAGTGGAGCATCAGCCATCCCGAAATAGAGCCTGCCGCTGAAGAGAATCTACAAGCCGCCACTTCGTTCGCACCCGTTTATCCAAGTACAGAAAAACTCAACGCACAAGGACTCGACCATAAGGCAAGGCGTCGCCTCATGAAATCCCTCCTGGAACGACTGACCCCCGAAGACCTTCCGGAAACCCTCTCCCCTGAAATCGTCCAACGGTTCAAATTCCCTTCCAGGTGGGAAGCCTTTCAATGTATCCATTTCCCCAGGACCCAGGAAGAACTCGACAAAGCCCGCAACCGACTCAAATTTGAAGAACTCTTTTTCCTACAGCTCCGCCTCCTCCAGCTCAAACGCATGCGCAAGGCCGAAGTGCGCGGATATATTTTTGAAAAAATCGGCGACTTTTTCAACGGGTTCTATCACCACCATATTCCTTTCGCGCTCACCAATGCACAAAAACGCGTACTACGGGAAATCCGCCGCGACCTCGGCACAGGGGTTCAGATGAACCGCCTGCTGCAGGGCGATGTCGGCAGCGGCAAAACAATGGTTGCCCTGCTGACCATGCTTATGGCGCTCGATAACGGCTTTCAGGCTGCTATGATGGCCCCTACCGAAATCCTCGCACAACAACACTTCCATTCCATTACCGCCTACCTGAAAGATTCCCCCATTCAGGTAGATTTCCTCTCCGGAAGCATTCGTGGCAAAACCCGAAAAGCCGTTTTGGATCGCCTGAAATCAGGCCATACCCACATCCTCATCGGGACCCACGCACTGCTCGAGGAAAATGTGGAGTTCCTGAACCTCGGACTTGCTATAACCGACGAACAACACCGCTTCGGCGTAGCCCAAAGGGCAAAGCTGTGGGCCAAAAGCAAGCCCCTACCCCCGCACGTACTCGTCATGACCGCAACGCCCATTCCCCGGACCCTCGCCATGACCCTCTACGGCGACCTCGATATCTCGGTGATTGATGAATTGCCCCCAGGCCGAAAGGAAATCGTAACCCTCCACCGCAACGAAAATCACCGCCTGCGCACCATCGAATTTATGCGCGAACAAATTGCCCTCGGACGCCAAATCTATGTCGTATATCCAATGATCGAAGAATCCGAAAAATTGGATCTGCTCAATCTCATGGAGGGGTACGAGGCACTGCAGCGGGAGTTCCCCCAGCCAACCTATCAACTCAGCATCGTCCACGGCAAAATGAAACCTGCCGACAAAAACCTGGAGATGGTGCGCTTCGCCAGGGGCGAAACCCAAATCATGGTCGCAACTACCGTCATCGAAGTGGGTGTCAACGTCCCGAATGCCACTGTCATGATTGTCGAAAATACCGACCGATTCGGCCTCTCCCAGCTCCATCAATTGCGCGGACGCGTAGGCAGGGGCGCAGAGCAGTCATTCTGTATCCTCATGACCGGGCACAAGCTCAGCGCAGAAAGCAGGGAACGGATCGCCACAATGGTACGTACCAACAACGGCTTTGAAATCGCCGAAGCGGACTTACGCCTCCGGGGACCAGGAGACCTCCAGGGCACCCAGCAAAGCGGGATCGTCCAACTGGCCATTGCCGATCTCTCACAGGATAGCGCGATATTACAAACCGCTCGTATGGTAGCAGAAAAAATATTGGAAAATGACCCCCTTTTACAGCAACCCGGGCATGAACCAATGCGCAGGTTCATCCAAAAACAGCAAAAATCCTGGGAGGGCTGGAGCAGAATTAGTTGATCTGACGTACAAATCCCGAACCTGCAACTGAAGATTTGACCTGTGCAGGGCCGTTGTACCATACCTTCCCACTCCCGGCAATAGAGGCTTCCAGCATATTGATTACCGTCAGCCGTGCTTCTCCCGCTCCGGCAACGCTAATGGTCGCTTTTTGTACTTCCAGGCCCTCCACGTTAATCTTTCCGCTCCCCGCAAGGTTTACCCGCAGCTCAGGTGCCGTACCGCTCAATTCGATACTCCCGGATCCCCCGAGGGATAATTCCAGTGCCGTGGATAATTTTAAAGGCCGATCCGAAATAATCGCCCCGGAACCCCCAATCGCAAGTGAGGTAAGCCGTTTTACAACAATACTTATCCTGATAGTATCTGCCCACTGGCCGCGGCTGGAGTAGCGGATATCCCAGATACCGTCCTTTACTTCAAGGCTGATATCCTGCAATGCCGCTCCCGGCCCCTGGGCCACCACCTCCTGGAATTCCCCCTGCCGGATGCTTACCACAGCATTGATCCCAAGGCTGATACCGCGAAACTCGGGAAGCGATAGCGTTTCCGTAGCTACCCTGGCCGTCTGGCCAAAACCAATCTGCCCAAACAACAGCAAGGAAAGACTACATACCAGAATACTGATCAGCATTGCTTTTTTCATAATCGTGGCGGTTTTAAGCGATTTGTTTTGAACTTAAATACGTTCGGAAAGGCCCACCTGAAGGTACTTCCCAAAGCGATTGTTGCAGCAGGGCGGCCCGAAAAAAAAAGTACCTTTTTTTACCCCCCTATCTCTCCATCAAAATGAGCCGGTAAAAACTACACAACCTATATAATAGACGGCCTCCAGACATAAAAAGTTGCTTTCGCTATGGTTACACCCGGTTGCTTTAACGGAATATTAAGGATTAAACCTGCGCCGATAGTTCCGTATGGCGGGGCAAACACGTTTTTTTGTCCGTACAAAGGCTCTTTTGAGGGAGCGTAGCCCGGCTACGCAATGGAAAAAAGGCATCTATGGGCAAAAAATAACTATTTTTAACCCGCACTTTTGTAAAAAGTCCTCTCGCTGGCCCGGGCACAAAATATTATTCTAAACCCTCACAAGTATGGGGTTGTGTAAAAAGGCCGGAGGCTTTCATTTGGCGGCTGACGCCACCAGGTAACATTTTGAAAGAACACTGTTTTCACTGATTTCGCTTCGCGAAATCAGTGAAAACAGTGTTCTTTCAAAACTTTTTTTCGCCGCCGTAAGCGGCGGAATACTTTTTACACAACCTCAGAATATTTTTTAAACGCCGGTTTTGTTGATTTTGCTTCGCAACATCAACAAAACCGGCGTTTAAAAGAATTTTATTCTGCCACCTGCGGTGGCAGAATAAAATTCTTTGGAGCGCAAGCCGCCAAATGATATGCCGGAGGCTTTTTACACATCCCCAGGACTTGTGAGACAGCCTCAATCCCCCTCAGGGGTAAGGAATTTCTTTTTATACAATCCGAATAAGTCTATTGAGCCTTAAACCACTCCAAAACCTAAAAGAGACGTATGGAAACCATCAATACCCGCCTTTTATCGCTCGACGTATTCCGCGGCATGACGATTGCAGGGATGATCCTGGTCAATAACCCCGGCGACTGGGGCAATATTTACCCACCATTGAAGCACGCCGTTTGGCATGGCTGTACGCCTACCGACTGGATTTTCCCTTTCTTTCTATTTATTGTAGGGGTTTCGATTTCTATGGCACTTGGCCGGCGGAAAGACAACGTGGACGCCGGCAGTTCCATCCATCGGAAAATTGCCTATCGGACGGCCGTCATATTTGGCTTAGGGTTATTCCTCGCCGCTTTTCCAAAATTTAAGTTTGAAGGCGCCGAAGGGCTGTTGAGGGTCCACTATGTATTGCTGGGTATCGCCACCACCGCTGTTTTTATGCGGGAAGTGCTGAATCAGAGGCAGTTTGAACACGCCCGTCATCGCAATATCCGGAAATGGCTGGGGTTTGCAGCATTGGGCGCAGCCCTGGGGATGTTCATTATCGGGCTGGGGCATTATCAGCTCAGTACACTCCGTATCCCGGGGGTTTTACAGCGCATTGCCGTAGTTTATGGTATCGCGTCATTACTGTTCATCCACTTTTCGCCACGTGCCCAGACCAGTGCCGCCGCAATATTGCTCCTGGGCTATTGGGTATTAATGACCCTCGTGCCGGTACCGGGGGGGGTTACCCCTAACCTTGAACCCGAGACAAACCTGGGGTCATGGCTTGACCGAACAGTCCTCGGAACCAACCATCTCTGGAGCCAATCCAAAACATGGGACCCCGAGGGTATCCTCAGTACGCTGCCAGCCATCGCTACTGCCCTTATAGGTGTACGCTCCGGCGTGTGGCTGCGCTCCCCCCGCAAAAGTGATAAAAAAGTACTCGGGCTCCTCGTTTCAGGGATTGTACTTGTGCTGGCCGGCCAGGTGTGGAACCTGGTCTTCCCCATCAACAAAAGCATTTGGACAAGTTCCTTTGTCCTCTATACCGCCGGGCTGGCACAAATTTTCCTTGGACTATGTTACTGGCTGATAGATGTCCAGGGATGGAAAAAATGGGGGAAACCTTTCGGGATCTTTGGGGTAAATGCCCTTTTTGCATTTGTACTTTCGGGGATATTGGCAAAACTGATGTCGGCAATCAAATGGCAGGTGGACGCTGAGAACGTCCAGACCGTTCGCGGATGGTTATACCAGACGCTTTTCACCCCATACTTCGAGCCGATAAATGCGTCCCTGGCGTTTGCTCTATTCCATATCGCCTTTATCTTTCTTTGTGCATGGGTACTCTACCGGAATAAAATATTCATCAAAGTCTAAGCGCATAGACTTGTATCAAAATGCTCTTTCAAAACTTTCTTTCGCCGCCGTAGGCGGCGGAATACTTTTTACACAACCTCAAGCATTCTGCGAATGCTGCCAAAGGACTTGTGAGACAGCCTCTTAAAGTACATGTTCCCATAAGATCAGGCTGCGGTCGTCGCTACCGGAAACCAGCAGGCCGGTGGCGGGATCCCAGAAGAGGCAATTCACCGAATTGATATGCCCTTTGTAGCGTATGCTGTCGAGTACCCTGAGCAAGCTGAAACTTCCGGCATCCCAGATCTTAATGGTCTTATCCCTGCTTGCCGTGGCAAAAAGTGGTTTCGCCGGATGAAAAGCAATGGCGTTGATGGTAAACCAATGGGCGGGCTGCGCCATGACCTCCTGCCAGGCATGATTACTATCCCATGCACGCAAAAAGGCATCGCGGCCACCGCTCAGCAGGAAGTACCCGTCCGGTGCATAGCGCAAAGAAAAGACGGTACTTTGATGTGCGCCTGTAATGGTATGCCGAAGATCAAAACTTTCGGCATCAAGCAGGTAGATATTTCCATCGCCTCCCCCTACTGCAATTTCATTGCGGGTCGGCGAATAATCCATTGCACGGATACTGCCATAACATAGCTGAAGGCTTTCCATGGAACGCCGCTCTGCGACAGACCAACGGGTAATCCGGCCATCGCCACCACCGCTGAGCAAATATCCGTCAACGGCCAGAAGGGCAAACGCCCCTTTTTGGTGATGCGCGATATCGCGGGAGCGGGACGGATCGTCCAGGTCCACCCAATGTAAGCCCCCGTCCATATTCCCAGCGACCAGGATGGACGTTCCGGGAACAAGCAGCAGGGAAAAAACCTGGCGGTCCACGCGCGCCAGTAGCTTACCCGTTTCCGGGTCGGCCAGGTCCCATTCTACAAGCCAACCATCTCCTGCTCCGGAGATGACTACCCCGCTGCCGCGGGATGCGCCCAATGCAAAAACCGAAGCCTGGTGGCCGGTCAGCGTGGCTTTACGCCGGATATTCTGGTACATGGCTCCTGGATATTGCAGATAATCAGAAAAATCGTTAAACTTGTTGGCACGGGACGATTATCACGGGTAAAAATAAATCTGTTGCGATGGGTGCGTGTAGTGGGAATATGGGAACAATACCCCCTTTCGACCCCCGATAATCCCGTCGCAACTCATCCGATAGGTATTTCTTCGCATTGTACCGTTACAACAAGTCTATAATGTACCATTATTCATCGGACTTTGTTCAAGACGCTTGATCTGACACGGAGTGTTTAGCAGAAAAAACGAATAGATTTGCTGCCCTGGGCGTTATCAGGATTATTCTCCACATTTCCCTGACCCGTCGCAACCAATCTAATAAGAACCTTCAACATGAACTGGAAGAGATTTTTTCCCGTCCTGGAATGGTTGCCACAATATTCGCGGCAACAATTCAAGGGCGATTTATCGGCAGGCCTTACGGTTGGGGTAATGCTCATCCCACAAGGGATGGCTTATGCAATGCTTGCAGGGTTGAACCCGATCCACGGGCTTTACGCCGTCACGGTTCCCCTGATCATGTATGGTTTACTGGGCACTTCCCGGCAATTGGCGGTTGGGCCAGTTGCTATGATCGCTCTGATCACTGCTTCCGGCCTTGGGGCAATCGCATCCCCGGGAAGCTGGCAATATTTCCAGCTAGCGGTAGCGTTGGCATTACTTTCAGGGGCTATGCAATTGCTTCTGGGCATTTTTCGCCTGGGTTACCTCGTCAACTTCCTCTCCCATCCGGTTATCAGTGGCTTCACCTCGGCAGCAGCCCTGATTATCGGGTTCTCGCAGTTGAAGCATCTTCTGGGGGTAAATATGCCCTCCTTTGAGTACTTTCATGAAATCATCCTCGCTACAGCCAGGCACATCGGGGAAACAAATCTTTATTCCGTGACGCTTGGGCTTATCGGAATTACCGTCATTATTGGTGCCAGGAAGATCCACCCTTCACTGCCCGGCCCATTGCTGGCCGTCGTCCTGGGGGTTACCGCAGTTATTATACTCGACCTTTCCAGGTATGGGATTAAAACAGTAGGGCAAGTTCCCGGTGGCCTACCCACCTTCTTTTTGCCTGACATCAGTTCCAGGGAATGGCAGGCACTCCTTCCCCTTACACTGACCATCTCATTGGTGGGGTTTATGGAAAGTATTGCCGTTGCCAAAGCCATCCAATCCCGAAGGCGGAATTATCAGGTAGATGCCAACCAGGAGCTCATTGCGCTCGGCGTAGCCAATCTCGCAGCGGGGATGTTCAAAGGGTTTCCGGTAACTGGTGGATTTTCGCGGACGGCCGTCAATGACCAGGCTGGCGCACAGACCGGTATGGCCTCGGTATTAAGTGCCGGGGTAATCGTGATGACCCTGTCGTTTCTTACCCCTTTGTTCTACCATCTGCCCAACACCATCCTCGCATCTGTCGTTATGGTCGCTGTTTTTGGGTTGATTGACCTCAAAGCGCCAAGACACTTGTGGCACAGCAACCGGGCGGATTTTTATATGCTGCTGGCCACTTTTCTGGCAACCCTCACCCTGGGGATAGAAAAAGGTATTGGCCTCGGCGTCATCCTTTCCCTGGCGATGGTTATTTACCGGTCCACCCGGCCACATGTCGCTGCTTTGGGACAGGCTCCCGGCACCACGATTTACCGCAACCTCAAACGTTTTGACCACCTCATCGAGCGGCCTCATCTGCTCGTTTACCGCTTTGATGCCGATCTGTATTTTGCCAATGCCAATTTCTTCAAAGAATCCCTGGAGGAATTCGTGCAGGCAAAAGGACCGGCGCTGAAAGTAGTCGTTATCAGTACAGAAAGTATCAGCAACGTGGACAGCAGTGCTTCCCAAATGATCGAAGACCTCGTCAGGGACTATCGTCAGAGGGGCCTGGATATTGCTTTTTCCAATGTCAAAGGCCCCATCCGCGACGCACTCGTCAAAAGCGGTTTGATGGCGGTAATCGGCCAAAACCGGATCTTCCTCACGATCCAGGAAGCAGTTGATGCCCTCGCGGCACCTGATAACCAATGAGATCAACTGGCAATGGAAGTCGTGTAACAGATTATTCCTGCCTCCAACGGCGAAATAAACCAGACTTGTTGTAAAAAGTCAATGAATGAAGCTTTCCCATAAGCCTTTTTTTCGTGTTATGCGACAAATTATACTTTTTACCAGGAGCAGCGAGAGGTTTTTTATACAACCCTGGTAAGGACGGTAACAGATACCATTTGAAATACCAACCTTTTTCTGTCAGCGTGATTTTTATCACCATTCCGGCTGTAAAAGGTCATTTCCTGCCAGGCGAAAAAGGTGCAACTTAGGGATGTTAATCAAACTATGGTTTCACCTCAAAAAACTATCGCCATGTCAATCGTTCGTTGGCAACCTGCATTTACCCCCAATTTGCGGTCCTGGGTCGAAGATTTCTTCAGCGACTTTAAACTTTTTCCGGGCGATGGCGCCAGCCTGGCTCCTGCCATCAATATCCGCGAAACGGAAGAGATGTTCGTAGTAGAAGTGGCCGCACCAGGAAAAAAGAAAGAAGACTTCAACATCGAAGTAAAGGACGGTGTCCTGACTATCAGCTCTGAACAAAAAGAGGAGAAAGAGGAAAAAACAGAGCAGTTCATGCGCAAAGAATTTAGCTACAACAAATTCACCCGTTCCTTTACCCTCCCGGAAAATGTCGATCACGACAAAATCAAAGCCAACTACAAAGACGGCTTGTTGTTGATTGACCTCCCCAAACTGGAGAAAAACCCGCCTAAAGTCAAAAAGGTGGCAATCGCATGACGCAGCAATTTTGCGGCAATCTGAATGGAAAGAAGAGGTTTTGTAACGTGAAAAGCGTTTGCAATACCGCAGGAGGCGCGGTATGCTTTACCGTACCTCCGCGGTATTGGCCATCCTGGCCGGCTCCCGCCTGTATCTGCACTGCCCTCTAAATTGATTTGTTTATACTCAAAAACTGTGGCCATGCTCCGCTCCCTCAATGTTCCCGTTACTGAAATCATGACCCGGGATTTACTCATCGTCGAACCCGGGGATACCCTGGAAAAAGTACGCGATATCTTCCAGTCCAACAGACTGCACCATGTGCCGGTCGTGGACAAGCAGGGCAAACTCGTCGGGTTGATCAGCAAAAGCGATTTTAACCGGGTCAACCACATCCTGACTTTACTCGACGGGGAGAAATACCGCACCTACAACGATATGCTTTACCGTTCGCTAACTGCAGAAGAAATCATGACCAGGCAATTAGCCACTATAGGCCCGGAAGATACCCTGGCCGTTGTGGCCGACTTTTTCAAAGAAAACCTGTTCCAGGCATTACCAGTTGTGGATAAACATTTCCTGATCGGAATGGTCACCACGCACGATCTGATCAACTATTGCTGTAGTGAACCCCAGGCCCTTACGTAGCACCTGCTGTTGTCCCTCAGCTTGTTTTCCAAATAAAACCAAATATCTTCTAATTAAAAAAACCCATCGCCATGATCGTAGCTAACCAGGAAAGCCAGGCACAAGACCTGCACTTTGAACATATTTTATGGATCAAAGAACTCGATTTTTTCGAAGGCGAGCTCAGGTTTTTTGAAAACCGCCTCGGTGACCTCGTCATGCGTTACCGCAGCATTGAGGTACTCGCCCAGTTGGAGCAATTCCAAAACCAATTTATCCGCCAAAAAGAAGTACTCGACAAGCTTACGCGGGACATCCACGTCCATGAACAAGCCCTTAGCCTGAAAATAAAAAAAGAGCAGCCGCTTAACGATTCCCTTCTTGAAGGGCATACCGAAATGCGCAGGCGCATGGCAGATTTTCGAAAAATTTATTCCGGGTTGAAAGAAAAATTCTTTCTCTTCCTGGCGAAATGGTATTAATCTTTGCTGAGGTTCTGCAGGAAGCCCTGTCGCTACCCCAAACAAAAATTATTTAATCGCCTAATCATTGAAAGTCAGTGGCGTATGCATTCCCTGTGCGGTCATACCGCCGTCCACTACGAGATTATGCCCGGTTATATAGGATGAGCTGTCCATCGCAAGAAAAGCAATCGCGGTTGCTACTTCTTCCGCTTCGGCCACCCTTCTCAATGGGGTGTTCTCCAGGATACGTTGCAGGCGGTCTGGTTGCTGCAGGACGGGTTCTGCGAGTGGGGTACGGGTGTACCAGGGCGATACGGCATTCACCCGTATGCCGAAGGGCGCCCACTCCACCGCAAGGTGGCGGGTCATTTGCAGCATCGCCGCTTTGGTCATTCCGTACGGTGCCCCGCTGTGTACGTCAACCATACCCGCTACCGAAGCGACGTTAATTACCGTTGCCCGGGAAGCTTGCTTCAGCAGTGGGAAAAACAGCCGCGTCAATGCAATTGTACCAAACAGGTTGGTTTCAAAAACCTTTCGGTATTCGTCTTCTGTATATTCCGTGAAAAGTTTCCGGATGTTTGTCCCGACATTGTTCACCAGTATGTCGAGGTGCCCCCACTTTTCCGCAACCATATCCCCCAAGCGATGTTGGTCGGCGGCAACGGCCGTATCAGCAGCAATACCCCAGCATGGGTTGCCATGTTCGGCAACAGCCGCAAGAGCCGTATCAAGTTCGGCTTTATTGCGCGCGACAAGGCACACTTCGGCGCCAAGTGCCGCCATTTCCAGGGCCGCAGCAAAGCCTATCCCCTTGGATGCGCCCGTGATTAGCGCTTTCTTTCCTTTCAATAGCCATTTTTCCATAAAACAGGTGCTTACCACTTAACCAATCGTATTTTCTTCAAAAAAGAGGTTTTCTCATAAGTCTTTCGCCGTCTCCGGCAGAAGAATACTTATGGGACAGCCTCTTTTTTTACACAACCCCATAAGTTTTTATTGCCTTCGCGGAGCAAGATCAGGAAAAATCATTTTGCGCGTTAATTTATGCTGCCCAACAAGTGGCAAAAGACTATAAAAAATTTTCGCACTGAATACTTTTTTGGTGAATAGCGCTACAAAAAAGCATAAATGAATCTATTTTGCAATAATTCCGGGCACTATGCTCAACGCTATGAATACATTCCGGATTATTCGTTTCCCGGTCAGGTGAAAATAAATAAAAAGTTAAAACTGCAATGGAAAAGAAAGTGTCTTTCAAAGAGCTCATCAACGGCGAGAAGCCCGTCTTAGTAGATTTTTCTGCCGAATGGTGTGGACCGTGTAAAGCCATGGCACCTGTTTTAAAAGAAGTTGCAGGTGCTATCGGAGCGAAGGCCGCGATCATAAAAATTGATGTGGACCGCAACCCCGCCCTGGCACAGCAAATGCAAATCGTCAGTGTCCCTACCTTTGTCCTGTTCAAGGAAGGGAAAGTGATATGGAGACAGTCGGGGATGCAATCGGCCCACCAGCTAAAAACGGTTATCGAAGCGCATACAAATTGATTTTTTGACCAAACAGACTTGATGCAACAGGTCTGATTCAAATGTAACTGGTATGATGTTAGAATTTATCAGCCAACCCTGGCATTGGGCTGTATCCGGGGCCGCTATCGCCGCCACGATGTTCCTGCTGACCTGGATGGGTCATACATTCGGGATATCGTTAACCTTCAAAAATCTTTGTTCGGTCGCAGGCGCTGATAAAATCAGCGACTTTTTCAAAGTGGATTGGTCTATGGAAAATTGGCGGATGGTCTTTGTTGCCGGTGGGCTCATCGGCGGGATCATCGCAGGGCACTTTTTGAAAAGCCCGGAGCCAGTCAATATTTCACAAGCTACTATTGACCATCTCGCCACCTGGGGCATCGCCTATCCGGAATCCGACGCTAAAGGTATGGGACTCATGAATACCGCTGTTTTTAATTTCTCAAGCGTAAAAGGGATTTTATTAACGGTGATTGGAGGTTTCCTGGTCGGCTTTGGTGCGCGCTATGCAGATGGGTGTACTTCAGGCCATGCAATAACCGGTCTCTCCCACCTGCAGCTGCCCTCCCTCATTACCGTAATTGGTTTTTTTGCAGGAGGCCTGGCGATGACGCATATCATTATGCCCTTGATCTTCGGTTAATCCCCTTGAACAGCAACTTATTCCGGGCACAGGCTGCCGGCAGCCAGGTAACCTGTCCAGTCATTTTCAACCAGTTTTCATCAAAATCATGAAAAATATTCCATTTCTCCTTGTCGGTATCTTTTTTGGGATTGTCATGACCAAGTCCGAGGCGCTCTCCTGGTATCGCATACACGAGATGTTCCGCTTCGAAAGCTTCCACATGTATGGCATTATAGGTACTGCTGTATTCATCGGTGCAATTGGTCTCCAGCTCATGAAGCGCAGCGGCATGAAAACCTTACGCGGCACATTCGTCGAATATAAGCCCATGCAACTGCGCCTGACGCGCCATATTCTGGCAGGCTCGGTTTTCGGTCTGGGATGGGGGCTGATCGGTGCATGCCCCGGCCCTATGTACATCCTGCTGGGTAACGGCTACTGGATTGCAGGCCTCCTGGTGCTAAGCGCTATCCTGGGCACTTTTGCCTATGGGCTGATTAAGGACAAACTGCCTCATTGATCCAGTCGTGAAAAAGATCTTACTGCCCGGATTGTTATTCTTTACTACCATTATGCTTCCTGGACAGGACAGCACCCACAGGGCATTCGACAACTGGCTCAAATACAGCGCAGGCTTCCGGATAGAACCCCTGCTCATGTGGCAAATATGGGCGCTGCACAGCCATGGCCAGGAAACCTACCAGCAATCCACACAAAGCTACCAGCAGGTTGAGGGCCGGCCCAATTTTCAGTTCCGAAGGGCTCGTTTTGGATTTCGCGCCCAGCCTTTCAGCAATTTCCGTTTCACCCTCATCGGTGCTTACGATGTATTAGGCAGGGATGCAAATACGGGGACACAGGGGGGCACCAATAATCTTGCCCTACCGGATATTGGTATCTGGGATGCTTATATGGAATGGCGGATCCTCCCCGAAAAGGAATCCATGTGGCTGGTCGCCGGGTATTTCCGCCCACAATTCAGCAGGGAAAGTATCACTGGTGCATGGGCAGTGCCATCCCTGGAAAAATCCATGTCGCAAAACTACCTGCGCAAACAGCTCGTCGGCTATGGCCCGGGCAGGGCCATGGGGCTTAACCTGGGTGGCCTTTTGAGGGCAGGACAAGGGCGGGTAGGCGTCAACTATAATCTTGGCATTTTTACCCCACAATATTTTACCTCTGGTGGCCTGAGTGCGGGTATGCTTTTTTCCCCCCTCTGGGTAGGCCGTATCGTGCTTGAACTCGGCGACCCGGAATCCACCACCTATAAAATCAATTACGACCTGAATTTTTATGGCAGGCGAAATGGGCTTTCCCTGGGCTTCAGTGGGGTTTATCAAGGTACAACCGATCTGTTCACTGCTAATTATGGCTTTCAATACGATATCCTGTGGAATACCGGGCCTTTTAATTTTGATGCCGAACACAACTGGCTGTGGCGTGAAGGGACACGAAACGGTATATCTCCTACCAATCGTTCCGGATATACCACCGGGCATATCCGCAGCAGCATCAACCTCACCCTTGCACATAAATACCTGATCGAACCAAGCGCAATGCTGATGTTTTTTAACGGTGCAAAAGATGCACTGGAACAAGCAGACGCCGCTGCCCTAAAATTATCTTCAGGCAGTGAATATGCCTATGATCTGGGCATCAACTGGCATTTGCAAGAGAAAAAAATGAAACTGCTCCTCCATTATATATGGCGTACCGGCGATTCCGGAAGCGCAGGCCCCGATGCCCAGGTCAATGCGTTTTTCTTTGAACCCGGTATAGGTGCCATCCGCAGGGGTAACGTCCTGGGACTGGGCCTGCATGTCATCCTTTAGCAGGCAGATCACTTAAAAATGCTGGCCGCAGTCCAAGATGGATTATCCTTGAGCCCGTCGGACTAATCGGGTCAACACTCTTGCCGATCACTATACCGCGCTCCGGGGCATAATAACGACGGTACAAATGACCAAATATATCGCGGACCTCCGCAATCAGCTCCCCCTTTTCCAACCAGGCGCCTAAAGGAGGGAAAACCTCTAAAATACCCCCTTTATCCGTGTAGATCCACGATGACGCCTCGCATATTACCGGCGGTGTGCCTTTGTCCATGAGGGTACCCTCCAACATCCCCAGATCATACAACACATTTAAAATACCTGCCAATGCATCCTGGATGACTGGTTGTTGGAACACATGAGGGTCGCGCAGCTCAAGGGTAATCGCCTGTATGCCCAATGCGCCCGCCGTTCCCCGGAAGGTCCCGTCGTTTGCCTTGTTGTGAAGGATAATCTCCGGGTTTTGTAGCCTTGCCATCCGCGCTGCTTTTGGCGAATGCATATCCGCACGGATATACCAGGAATTGATCCTTCCAAAACTCGCCGTGTGCAGATCTATCAGATAATGTATGCAAGGCAGCAGACGCTGTACCAACCGGTTGATATATACCTCGCTGATATTGCCGTCCGGCCGGCCTGGCGAAATGCGGTTTAAATCTGTCCCATCGTTAAACTGCCGTTTTTCCTGTAATAACCCCGGGATATTCAAAACGGGTACCCCCACTATGGCCCCTCGTAATCGTGTGACCTCCAAACTGGCAAAAAGCTTTTGTATTACGGCAATCCCATTGAGTTCGTTGCCGTGGATCGCAGCCGTTATCCCCAAAACCGGGCCAGGTGCCATACCCCTGGCAACCAAAACCGGTATCCTCACAGGCGTACCAATACCGTTCTGGATTACTTCCAACCAGTACGTCCCTAAAGTCCCCGGCTCGGTCGCTTCGATATGCAGGAACTCAATCGGGACAGGCTCCGGGCCCTCCCATTCAAATCGCTCGATCATTTTTACCTGAAAAAATATTTTACGGGCAAAATGTGGCATATCATTTTCAGCAGCTATCCACACTCAACTTCCGCCGAAGTGAATCTTTCTCTGAAATACATGCTCCCAAAACTGATCCGTAAGAAAATTTTTGATGCCCGGCAGCGTTTTGACACCGGATAGCGTTAGAAAAAAAAAATGACCTTCCTTTCGGAAGGCCACTACTATACACTCACTAGTTTATGAAGTTATTTTTTTATTAACAACAAATCCGGCTTTTTTATTGCCATTTGCCCAACATATTCTGAGAAACCAAAATAAAAAAGCACCAGGCCAATGCCAGGAAGCCGTTCACGAAAAACTGACCCCTTTTAAGTTAGCGCGCTCCATATTCAACTACGCTGGAACGTTCCACAGTGATCATCATAAGGACTAATAGAATCGTCTTATGGTTGGTTGTCTGTGCGCTTTTCTTTATTGCCTACCAGCATTTTTATCCAAAACCAAGGATTGATTAGTTGTTCCCGAAGTTGAAGATCGGTGTACATGCCCGAAAAGTAATCAATGATTTTTTGGTTTCCTGAAATAACGAAAGCCAGGAAATTAAGCAGAAACGGATAGGCCCCTGCCTTTTGCATACGGTAGCTTAGCTGCATCTCAGAGCCCAGGACCCGCTGTACGCGCACATCATAAGCCTTTAAGAACGCTGCGCTAAAATTTTGCTGGGACAGGCATTGTGCAGCCTGTTCTGCTGCGATGAACCCGCTATACATAGCATTACCTATGCCTTCTCCTGTTAGCGGATCAATCAAATGGCCTGCATCCCCTACAAGCATATAATTATCCCCGGATACCGGGCGTACCTTAGAGCCTAAGGGCAACCCATACCCGCGGATATCCCCCACCCTTTCTGCCCCTTCAAACCTTGGGCCGATCGAAGGATGGTGTGCTACGATCTCTTCAAGTACTTTCGCCAGGTTGAGTTTTTTCTTTTTCACCACGTCCGTACGCATACCAACCCCCACATTTGCCCATCCTCCGGGAAGGGGGAACATCCAGAAGTACCCGGGACAAAGCGCCTTCAGGAAATGCATCTCGATTGCACCCTCCCCTTCGAAACCCTGTACATTCCGGTAATAAGCCCGTACCGCCCCTGCATGATGCCCGGAGTCTTTTGCAAGGCCTGCATACTGACGGCTAAAAGCAGAATGGGCGCCATCGGCTACAATCAGCAGGCGGGCCTCTACAGGCCCTGCTTCCGTCTGGAGCAGGAAACCCTGTGCAGTTTTTTTATAGCCCAGACATGCGGTGCCTTCCCAAAACCGGATATTTTCCCTTCGCTTGACTTCTTCTACAAGAAAGTGGTCAAAATCCATCCGCTTGCTCACATAGCCCGGTGCAAAAGGCATTTCCCTTTTTCCGGTAAACTGAAAAGGGACTTCGACCGCCTTATTGTTGGGCGCATAAAACCGGATACCCCAGATATCCTGCTGGATATGGTGGCCGAGGAAACGCTGGAGGATTTCAGGGTCCAGCCGGTTCAGCAAAGTAGTTACCTTCCCGCTAATCGCATCACCGCAGATTTTATCCCGCGGGAACACCGCTTTATCCAGCAGCAGGCACGGAATACCCAGATAACTCAGGCGCAGGGCCGTGCCCGCACCCCCGGGCCCCGCGCCAAGGATACAAATATCCGTTTGGTGCATATACCTTGTGTCTATTGATTGCCCCCCAGGATCAGTGGCAGGCCGTCTGATCCGGAGCCAACAATAATGACCTTGGAATTCGGCGAATTTGCTAATTGTAGCGTTGCCTCTATACCTTTGTCCTTCAGAATTTTATCTGACAAACTGGCACTTAGGATGGAATTTGCCTTGGCCTTGGCCTCCGCTTCGATAATCCGCCGCTCTGCTTCTTTGCGTTCCTGCTGAAGGATATATTCATATTTTAGAGCGCTCTGCTCGGCCTCAATTTTTTCTTCAATGGCCATACGCACCTTATCCGGCAGGCTGATCCCGCGGATCAGGGTAGCACGCAGGTCAATAAAATTACGCTCCAGCGTTGCCTGCAGGTCTTTCTGGATCATCTGCTGTACTTCGTCCCGGCGTGTAGAATATAACTCCTCCGGCGTGAAGCGCCCGATAATTTTCCGGACGGAAGACCTGATTTCCGGTCTGACCAGTGAGTTGAGGTAGTCCTGGCCAAAGCTCTCGTGCAGGAAGCCAATTTTGTCGAAACGCGGGTTGACCCGCACCGTCACGTCCACCTGGATATTCAGACCGTTACTCGACAATACTTCCATTTCCTCTTCGATCTGCTTTTCCCGGACATTGTACACGTACATGGTGTTCCACGGCGCGAGCATGTGGAAGCCGGGCTGATAAATATTTTTTTTATCCAATCCACCTGTAAAGCGCCTGAATAAAACCCCCTTGTTGCCGGCTTCGATAGTCAGAAAAGTCGCATTGGAAAAAATCAGGACTACGATAATACCGACAAATACCAATACAAGCGTAGTGATGATCCGTCCTTGGGCAGGACGCTGCATTCTTGGTTCACTCATAAATTAAGTTGGTTTATTAGTAGGGTAATTTAGTCTTTTTATCGTTGTCCGCACAAAAAAAATGGACAGAAAGCATTATTTTTCCTTCCAGTGTGGCCAATTTCATTTTTACTCCAGGGCCGACCCCCTTGCCATAGTGCAACAATGCGATTGTCGCAACCGCCCGATAACCGTTGTTGCCGCTAAAAAAGGACACTTTACGCTGTTTTTTTCACTATTTTTGCAAAAAAACAGCATAACGCATGAAGCAGTTACTGGTATTTTTGTCTATTGCCCTGATCGTTTTCGGGGCAACTGCATTCTCCCCCGGCGCGGGGACCGCAACAGGATCTTCCACCCCCAAGCCCGACGGACAAAAAATTTATAAGACCTACTGCGTTACCTGCCATGGCCTTTATGGCGATATGGGGGCCAGCGGGGCGGCCAACCTCGCTAAGTCCAACCTTCCCCTGGATGAGCGGATCAAGGTTATCACCAACGGACGCAATACGATGACCGGCTTCAAAGCCCTGCTTACGCCCGATAAGATCAAAGCAGTTGCAAAATATACCCTGGAACTCAAATGAACCCCGCCTAACGTGCAAAATCCGCATACAGGAAAAAAAATCCTCGTTACCGGTGCTTCTGGTCTTCTGGGGGCGCACCTCGTCGGCCATCTGCTGGACCAGGGCTATACGCATATCCGTGCGCTGCGACGGCCTGCCGAAAAAACAGTCTCTCCTTACGACGGATTTGCAGGAAAGATTACCTGGGTAGAAGCCGATATCCTCGACCTTCCCGCACTTGAAGAAGCCATGGAGGGGGCAGAGTGGGTATTCCATTGTGCAGGGTTGGTTTCGTTTGATCCAAGAGATGCCGGTTTATTACGGGAAATTAATATCGCCGGTACAGCCAATATCGTCAACCTTTGTCTTTTTATGGGCGTCGGGAAATTGCTTCATGTCAGTTCTGTCGCTGCTTTAGGAAGGACAAAGCCAGGTCAAACCATATCGGAATCCAGCAAATGGGAACGTAGCCATTTCAATACCCGATACGGCACCAGTAAATTTTTGGGGGAGCAGGAAGTATGGCGCGGTATTGAAGAAGGCCTGAATGCCGTCATCATCAACCCTTCGATCGTTCTCGGAAGTGGCCGATGGACCGACGGGCCGGGCAGGTTCTTCCCACTGCTGCACGGTGGATTTCCGTTTTACCCTGCGGGTGCTACCGCCCTTGTTGACGCCAGGGACGTCGCCAGGATGATGCTGATGATGATGGAAAGCCCGGTTGCAGGGCAGCGGTTTATCGCATCTGCCGGACATTTGTCATACAAGGATTTTTTCAAACAAATTGCCACGGCATTGGGACGTCCGGCCCCAAAGGTTAAACTCTCTCCGATCCTGCAGCATCTGGCGATGCGTTACGGCCAGCTAAAAGGTATCTGGAGCAGTGAACGCCGGTTCATCACCGCAGAAACGGTACGCCAGTCTTCCCTCGAATTTTTTTATGACAATTCAAAGTCCATAGAGCAGCTTGGGTTCACATATACCACGATAGAAAAAACGATTAGAGATGTGGCTGCAGGGTACCTGGCACACCTGGACACGAAGTGACCCTTTGCTATCCCTGCCCCTAAGGAAAGCCCGGGGTATCCGCTATCCTGGAAGTAACGGGGAATTGCCCTATCCACGCTAAAAAATGCGCTTACCAAACTTTTATCCCCTCAATCTCCTCGGACATCCAGCGCATACACATGGAATCGTCGTACACGGCATTGAACACAAACGGCCTGCCTGCGCGAAGGTACTGGTAAATCAGCAGATCTGTGGGCGGCGTGGGGATGTCCCCGAGCTGGTCGAAGGAGATCCATTCCAATTCTCCTTCCGGACACGCAGGCGGAGGGATAAACTCAATTTCCGCCCAGTAAATATGGCTCTGCCAGTTATAATCCAATGGCGAGGTCTCTGTCAGGATGCCGCCAAAAGACAAGGCTTCCAGACACAACCCCACTTCCTCCTTCAGCTCCCTCAGAGCTGCACTGTAAGGATCTTCAAAAGGTTCCAACTTTCCGCCAACAGGAAGATAATGCCCTACAAAAGGCGGCTTTGCACGACGCAGCAACAGGAAATGCTCCCGGTGCTTCAATACGACCATGGCAGCAGACCGCTTCAGGCCGAGGGGAAAATTTGACGAATCCGGCATTACTTCACGTTTTCGCGCACAAATTACTAATTTTGTACCTACAGTGGCAAAAAGCCGCTTTCCGAACCTTCACCTTAATTATATAAGTACACGCATGAAAACCAACCTTTCCCTTATCCTCAACGCGGTATTGTTCGTCGTCACAGGCTATCTGCTCGGTGCCCACCTCAAAGAAAAGAGCAGCACGGGACAAACCGCTCCCAAAACAAAGACCGAACAGGGCAATAACGGTGCGCCGAATATCGTCTATGTCAACTCCGACAGCCTGCTCAAAAATTTTGACGATTATCAGGCAAAAGTTAAAGAACTCGACAAAAAAGGTCAGGATGCCGAAGCCGCCCTCGTTTCCCGGAGCAAATCCCTGGAAAGAGACTTCCTGCAGACCCAGCAAAAAGTCCAGCAAGGTTTACTGACGCCCAATCAGGTCCAGCAGGAAGAGCAACGCCTCATGCTCAAACAGCAAAGCCTTGCCGCCGAGCAGGAAAAAGTGGGCAAACAGCTCATGGAGGAACGCCAGAAGATTCTCGAAGTACTCGAAAAACAAATCAAAGATATCCTCACCGAACTGCGCAGGGAAAAGGGCTATGACTTTATCCTTAGCTATGGCCCGGGTACAGGTGTGCTGATGGTCAATGATGCCCTCGACGTCACAAATGACGTACTCGAAAAACTCAACGAGAAAAAAGATACGACCGCTCCCGGTCAAAAGGATAAGTAAGAAGCGGTAAGCAGCCGACAAACGCTTCGCCAGGGATGCCATGCCAGGAAAAATGCGTCGTTTTTTATCCCTTTCAACGCATTTTTCCCTTGACATGCATCCCTTTTTTATTTATCTTTAAAACATATTGTTATATTTTTACAGATAGGTTAAAAATTTGCCTTCACGCAAATTTTTTTCGGCGCTTATGCGTTCCTTTTATGATTTCCAATTTTTAAAGTGCCCGCACAAAAAAGTTTTCCACATTTAATTTTCAATTATCCACATTTTTCATTTTTAGCTTTTTCTGCTTGATTTTTTAATTTAATTTTTAAAATAAAAATAAAACCTTGAATTTCACATAAATATAATAAATATTTTATTTTAACACGAAATCATAAAAAACACACGATAAAGTTATCCACACCATGTGAGTAACTTTGTCGCATCAGATTTTGACTTTTCAGAATTAGGGAATACCTTGTAACTTCGAATCGCACAGCGGAAAACTACGTCTGACGGATCATTTAGAATAACCTCATTCCTTACTTTTAAAACTTTTCATTACTATGAACCACACGCTGAAAGCCGGGCAGGCTACCAAAAGCGGGTCAAAGACCTACAGTTACGAGGAAGCATTTAAGACAGCTACGGAATATTTCGGCGGGGACGAGCTGGCGGCCAATGTTTGGGTAAACAAGTATGCACTCAAAGACTCTTTCGGCCATATTTACGAGCGCTCCCCTGACGATATGCATCGCAGAATCGCCAAAGAAATCGCCCGGATCGAAGCTAAGTACCCCAATCCGATCTCTGAAGCTGATGCCTACGAACTCCTGCGTAATTTCCAGTACATTATCCCGCAGGGAAGCCCAATGGCGGGTATCGGCAACAACTACCAGGTCTCGTCCCTTTCCAATTGCTTCGTTATCGGCAATAATGCCGATTCGTATGGCGGGATTATCCGTACGGACGAGGAGCAGGTGCAGCTTATGAAGCGACGGGGCGGTGTTGGCCACGACCTTTCCCATATCCGTCCCAAAGGGACACCAGTGATGAACTCTGCGCTCTCCTCCACCGGTATCGTGCCTTTCATGGAACGCTACTCCAACTCTACGCGCGAAGTGGCCCAGGATGGACGCCGCGGAGCCCTGATGCTCACGGTATCTATCAAACACCCGGATGCCGAGACATTTATTGATGCCAAACTGGAACAGGGCAAGGTAACCGGCGCAAATGTCTCTGTACGCATAGACGATGCATTCATGAAAGCCGCCCTGGCAGGAAAAAAATACCGCCAGCAATTCCCCGTTGATGCCCCGGATCCATTAATCACCAAAGAAGTAGATGCCGCCGGATTATGGAGCAAAATCATCTATAATGCATGGAAATCTGCCGAGCCCGGAGTACTTTTCTGGGATACAGTTATCCGGGAATCCGTGCCCGATTGTTATGCCGATCTGGGCTATCGCACCATTTCTACGAACCCCTGCGGGGAAATCCCGCTCTGCCCTTACGACAGCTGCAGGCTGCTGGCAATCAATCTGTACAGCTATGTCGAAAATCCGTTCACGCCACAGGCAACTTTCGACTTCAATAAGTTCGGCCGCCACGTTCAGTACGCCCAGCGTATTATGGATGACATCATTGATATGGAACTGGAAAAAATCGAGCGCATCATCGAAAAAATTGCCGATGATCCGGAAGCCGACACGATCAAAGCCGTCGAGCTGCAGCTTTGGAAAAAAGTCCGCAAAACATGTCTGGAAGGACGCCGCACCGGTGTGGGTATTACCGCCGAAGGCGATATGCTCGCCGCATTAGGTATCCAATATGGCAGCGATAAGGCAATCGCGTTTACAACCGAAGTGCATAAAAACCTCGCCCTAAACGCCTACCGCTCCTCCGTAGAGATGGCACGCGAACGGGGGCCCTTCCTCATTTACGACGCCGAACGGGAAAAGGAAAACCCGTTCATCAACCGCCTTCGTGACGCAGACCCCGCCTTATACGAAGATATGGCAAAGTACGGCCGCCGTAATATCGCCCTGCTGACCATCGCCCCTACCGGTACAACCAGCCTGATGTCCCAGACTACCTCCGGGATCGAACCGGTTTTCCTGATCAGCTACAAGCGCAGAAGAAAAGTCAACCCCAATGATAAGGACGTTAAAGTCTCTTTTGTGGACGAAGTCGGCGACCACTGGGAAGAATACCACGTATTCCACCATAAATTCACCGACTGGCTGCGCATCAACAACTTCAACGTGGGAGAAGTCACAAAACTCCCTTCAGAGGAATTACAAAAAATTATCGAAAAATCGCCCTATTTCAAAGCGACCGCCAATGATGTGGACTGGGTGCAGAAAGTGAAAATGCAAGGCTCCATCCAAAAATGGGTGGACCATTCCATCAGCGTCACCGTAAATGTCCCGCAGGAAACTTCAGTGGATATGGTCAAGAAAATTTATCAGACGGCCTGGGAAGTCGGCTGCAAAGGATGTACCATCTACAGGGATGGTTCCCGCTCAGGTGTCCTTATCGCCGAGGATAAAGAGAAAAAAATCAAACCTAAAGCCGAGCAAAATGGTCATTTCCACGAAACCGGCGCCCCAAAACGCCCGGAACGCCTGGAGGCCAAAATCGTGCGCTTCATGAACGCCGACAAACCCTGGATCGCTGTGCTCGGCCTCTACCAAAACCGCCCTTACGAAATCTTCACCGGTGCGGCCGTGGATACGTTCCGTCTTCCCGATTATGTCCAGAATGGCTGGATTATCAAAGCTAAGGACGAAAATAGCAAAAACCGCTATGACTTCCAGTTCATGGACCGCGATGGATACCGCATCACCATAGAAGGCCTTTCCCGCTCCTTCAATAAAGAGTACTGGAACTATGCCAAGCTCATCTCCGGTGTCCTGCGCCATGGAATGCCCCTCGAACACGTCGTGGAATTGGTCGAAGGCCTCAATGCCGAACAGGATTACATCAATACCTGGAAAAACGGTGTCGTCCGGGCTTTAAAGCTTTTTATCCCCGATGGCACAAAAGCGACCAAAGCAGCATGCCCGGATTGTGGAGACCCCGATGGGCTCCTCTATAAAGAAGGTTGCCTGATCTGCAAGAGCTGTGGGCACTCGGAATGCAACTGACCTGCCTGAATTTTTGATGGGGCTGCCGCATAAGTCCTCTGGCAGCATTCGCCACCGAAAAATGTTCTTTTGAAACGGCGATTTTGTTGACTTTGCGAAGCAAAGTCAACAAAATCGCCGTTTTAAAAGAATTTTATCCGGAGGATTTTCACACAACCCCTTACTTAATCTTCTCCTTCATCGTGGTGGCCGTCAATCAATTTCTGCTGTACATCGGCAGGCACAGGGTTGAAATCAGCAAATTCCTGGTGGAAATGGGCCCTTCCCTGGGAAATGGAGCGAAGGGTACTGGAGTAGAGATATAACTCCGCCTGCGGTGCCCTCGCAATGATTTTCTGAAAATGCCCCTCGGAATCCATGCCCATAATCATTGCCCGCCGCGTTTGGAGATCGCCCATAATATCCCCGGTAGCCTCGTCCGGACAAAGGATTTCGAGGTTCATAATCGGCTCCATCACCTGGGGCGAAGCCTCGCGGAATGCCTGCCGGAACGCCATTGAGGACGCAGTCATAAAGGCCTGGTCATTCGAATCTACGGGGTGCATTTTGCCGTCATAAACACTGACCCGGATATCCTGGCAGTACGATCCGGTAAGCGGGCCCTGCTCCATTTTTTGTAAAATACCTTTTTTGATCGCATTCGAAAATTTGGAATCAATTGACCCGCCAACGATACACCAGTAAAAAGCGAGTTTTCCGCCCCAGGGCAGGTCTTCTACTTCTTTCTGGCGCACGGTAAGGCCTGCGGGATCCGTCATCCCCTCATGGTATGGTTCGAGGCGCATGTGCACCTCTGCAAACTGCCCCGCTCCACCAGTCTGTTTTTTATGCCGATACTGCGTATTGGCCGGTTTGGTGATCGTCTCCCGGTAAACAATCCGGGGGGGGATAAAGCCCATAGACACCCCATGCAGCATTTCAACCCGGTGCCTGACCAGGTCGAGATGTAATTCCCCCTGGCCGTGCAGCCATATCTGCCGCGCTGCAGCAGATTGTTCCACGATAAGGGTGGGGTCTTCCTCATTAAGGGTATGCAAGGCTTTCATGAGTTTTTCCATATCTGCCTTGTTTTGCTGTTCAATGGCGACCGTCACCCGCGTTTCCGGAAAGTGCATCGGCTCCAGGGTCCGGTCGGTTCCCTTTGCATTCAGGGTATTATTGGTGTGAGAATTTTTCAGCTTCACCGTAACCCCGATATCGCCGGCCCGAATCTCGTCCACCTGAATGCGCTCTTTGCCATTCGCGATAAAAATCTGGCCAAAACGCTCCGTGCTGCGGTTAACAGAATTGACCAACTCATCGCCCGGTTTCAGCAGGCCTGAATACACTTTAAAATAGGAGACCAGACCAACCCGCGGCTCTGAAATCGTCTTGTAAATAAATACCGTTGTGGGATCGCTGCTGTTACAGGCCAGTGTCCCTCCATTGGTCAGTAGCACGGGCCTGCGGTCGTGCGGTGTAGGGCAAACGTCATTGATAAAGCCCATGATCCGGCCACTGCCCATATTTTTTGCGGCAGAACAACAAAAAACCGGGAAAATCTGATGGTTGGCAATCCCGATCCGCAAGCCGCGGGCGAGCTCGTCTTCGCCGAGGGTGCCCTTTTCAAAATATTGCTCCATCAAACCCTCATCGTTTTCAGCAGCAGCCTCCACAATCGCATTGTGCATTTCCATCGCCCGTTCCAATTCAGCAGCCGGAATCTCTTTTTTCTCCGGCTTGCCACCCCCTGCAGGAAAAACGTACATCACCATACGGAGCGCATCAATGATTGTATTGAATGCACTGCCAGCATTCAGGGGGTATTGAAAAGGCAGGACGTGGTTGCCAAAACGCGCAATCGCCTGGGAAAGGGTATTTTCAAAGTCCGCTTTTTCATGGTCCATTTGGTTGATCACAAAAATAGCAGGCGCCTGGAACTTATCCAGATAGTCCCAGACCAACTCGGTACCAACCTCCACACCACTCTTGGAATTCAGCATAATCACCCCCGTAGAGCCGACTTTCATCGAAGAGACAACCTCACCTACAAAATCGTCCAAACCTGGCGTGTCAAGAATATTGATTTTCGAGCCTCTCCAAGTTACATGCATCAAAGCACTGAATACAGACCCACCCCTTTCCTTTTCAAGGTCGGTATAATCCGAGACGGTGTTTCCCTCCTCTACGCTGCCCCTGCGGCTAATCTCCCCCGCCTCAAACAGCATGGTCTCGGCAAATGTGGTCTTGCCCGAGCCTGAATGCCCGAGCAGCACGACGTTCCTGATGTCCCTGGTGTCAAAACCCATATCCGTAAATGTTTATTTGGTGAAAAAACCCCCTTTTCGATGATCAGACTTGTTGTACCGGAATCATCAAGGGCTCAAATGGTCTTTCCCACCCATACACGCCTTTTTTAGGTCGCGTAGCCAGGCCATGCTTCCTAATAAGCTTTAGCATGAACAGAAAAACCGCATTTCCCCATCAAGCCAGCACATCTGAAAAGTCTATTGTTCTAACAAAAAAGGGCTTTGCAAATTTTCGTTCTGAATATAAGCATTTTTTACAATTATGTATATTTTTTTTTCAAATTAACCATATAAATGAGCCTATCGCAAAAGACGTTTGCCGCCTACAGCACAGAAAATCTTGAATGGATACCATCTGCTTTGATTTCGCTTCATAAAATCAAAGCAGATGGCGTCCATCTAAAAGAATTTGACTTTTTACACGATCCCCACATTTCAAATTTTATTCTCCTTACCGCAGAAGGCCGCGAAATACAAATTGAGACGGCCTCTTTCGAATGATAATTTGGTATGTAGTGCTGAAAAATAGCTTTTGAGATACGCCCCCATAAAATAGTTTCGAATAATTTAAAAGTTGGCGTACCTTTCAGCTAATGATTCAGTCGGTTATTAAACCGGCCACTATTTTCCTGAATTACTTACAAACTACCAATGACAATGATCACCCACGCCATGCTTAACGGCCACCTTTCCCGTGCGGAGGCGTTATCTTTACATGTCAGCGACCTTTCGATCCTGCGGGGTTATGGGATTTTTGATTTCTTTCTGTTTCTGAAAGGGCAACCCCTTTTCCTCGAAGACTACCTGGACCGGTTTTACCGCTCTGCAAAACTCCTTCACCTGGATATCCCTTTCTCCAGGGAAGCATTTGCCGCGCAAATCTTACAACTCATCGAAGCCAATGGCCAGCAGGAAGGAAGTATCCGCCTGCTCCTCACTGGTGGGTACTCCGCAGATGGATATACCCCTTCTGAACCCAACGTGCTTATTCTTCAATATCCACTGCCCGCACAAGCCTGGGACACAACGGCTACCCTGAAACTAATCACCCACCGGCATCTCCGCGAGCTGCCCGAGATCAAGACCACAAACTACATCACCGGGATCAGCCTGCTACCCGAACTAAAAAAACACGGTGCCGACGACCTGCTCTATCTCGACGGCGAGTGGATCCGTGAATCCGTCCGCTCTAATTTCTTCCTTGTCCTGGAAGGAGACCGCGTTGTCACCCCTGCCCAAAAAATTCTGTTGGGGGTAACCCGCAAACAAGTTTTACACCTGGCCAGGCAACGCTATACGGTCGAAGAGCGCGAAGTCCACGTTTCGGAGATCGCTAAGGCCAAAGAAGCATTCTTCACCAGTTCCACAAAGGGTATTTTCCCTGTGATCCAAATAGACGGCCGCCCGGTAGGGGATGGAAAACCCGGACCGGTCAGTAAACAGCTTCAACAGGATTTCATAGCGCATCTGGAAGCGTATTTACAGGAGAAACTTACCGTTACCGCTTCATGACCATGCCCAAGGTTGCCGTCGTACAAGCTGCCCCGGTATTATTCGACCTGGAAGGAAGCCTCGAAAAAGTCAGGCACTGGACCGCACTGGCCGCCGGGGAAGGCGCTACACTCGTCTTATTCCCGGAAGTCTTTCTGTCGGGATACCCCAGGGGCCTGTCCTTTGGTACGGTCGTCGGCAGCCGTTCGGCAGAGGGCAGGGCGGACTGGCTACACTATTATAAGAGTGCGGTCAAGGTGCCCGGGCCTGCAACCGATATCCTGGCGGATATCGCCCGTAACTTTAGGGTAACGTTGGTAATCGGTGTAACGGAAACCGGGGAAAGCGGGGGCACACTCTTTTGCACCTTACTATATTTCGGTCCGGATGGCCAGCTCCTGCACCGCCACCGAAAAATAAAACCGACCGCTGCCGAGCGGATCATCTGGGGCGAAGGACAGGGCGATGACCTCTTAGTCCTGGATACCCCCTCAGGACGCCTCGGGGGATTGATCTGTTGGGAAAATTATATGCCCCTCGCCCGGATGGCCCTGTATGAGCAGGGTATCCAGGTATATCTCGCCCCTACCGCCGATCAAAGGGAAAGCTGGCAGGCGACCATCCGCCATATCGCATGCGAAGGCCGTTGTTTTGTACTTTCCGCCAATCAGTTTGTACAAAAAAACATGTATCCCGAACGTTTTCAAAACGAACTTGAAGGGCAGCCAAATATCCTTTCACGGGGGGGTAGTGCTATTATCTCCCCAATGGGCGAAATCCTCGCAGGACCATTGTGGGACCAGGAAGGTCTCCTTACCGCTCAGATTGACCTTGAAGAAGTCATCAAATCCAGGATGGATTTTGATGTCGCCGGGCATTACCAGCGACCGGATATTTTTTCTTTTTCGTGGACGAAAAACAGCTCTTCTTTCCCTTTACGCTGACCCGAGTTTGTGTAAACTGCCTCCAGCCTGTCATTTGGTCCTTTGGCAGCTTACGCCGCCAAAGAATATTTTCCAGAACGCCGATTTTGTTGATTTTGCTTTGCAAAATCAACAAAATCCGCGCGCTAAAAAATATTCTTTGGCGGCGTAAGCCGCCAAAGGACGTACCGGAGGCTTTTTACACAACCCCAGAATGTTTCTTAAACGCTGCTTTTAAGAAACGCTTCAACAAAAGCCCCTCGGAGTTCAAAAGCTAACCCAGTTCAGCAGCGCTCTCCCCCACTTTTTACCTAAAAACCCCTTATCTTTGCCCCATGAGACGTTTTTTCAACACTACTGGCCTGTGTACCCCGGAAAGACACTATATGGTGGATCCTTTCCGGCATCTGTACGTCAACATAATGCACCTGATTGACGATCAACAGTACTTCCTTATCCATGCACCCCGGCAAACAGGCAAAACCACCTTCCTCCATGCCCTGGCCCACCGACTCAATCGCGAGGGGCAATACATCTCCGTAGTATGCTCTCTCGAATCGGCAGGATATCCCAGTATATCGGTGGAGAAGGCCAATATGGTCTTCATCAAGACCATGTACCGCATGGCCGATTTTTTTCTTGAAAAACAGTATTTGCCGCCCGACCCCAACCAATACAGCGCAGGCGAATCTCTCCTTGGGCAGTATCTCAGCGATTGGTGCCAAATGCTGCCCAAACCCCTCGTCCTCCTGCTCGACGAGGTGGACTCCCTCTGCGACGACGTCCTCATCTCTACCCTGCGCCAACTCCGCGACGGCTTCCAGACTCGCCCCCGAAACTTCCCCCAGTCCATCGCCCTTGTGGGATTGCGCGACATCCGCGAGTATCGCCTGCGCGCACGTGCCGATAACCCCTCCATCGGGGCCGGGTCGCCTTTTAATATCAAAGCAAAGTCTTTTTTCCTGCCTACCTTTTCCCGTGAAGAGGTGCGCGGGCTCCTCGATCAACATATCCAGGATACCGGACAGGTATTTTCCGCAGAAGTATTGGAAAAACTTTATGCCTATTCCGGTGGACAGCCGTGGCTCACCAATGCCCTGGCCAACGAAATCGTGGCCGAAATGCTACAAAACGACTACTCCCGCGAAATCACCCAAGATATGGTCGAAACGGCCAAAGAACGCCTCATCGAACAGCGCCAGACCCACCTCGACAGCCTCGCCGATAAAATAGACGAGCCCCGCGTGCGACCCATCATCATGAGCATCATCAATGGCGAAGCACCATCTTTTGATGGATATAACGACGCCGTCCGCTACTGTCGCGACCTGGGCATCATCAACCAGGGCAACCCAGTCCAGTTTGCCAATCCCATCTACCGCGAAATCATCACCCGTATCCTCAATAGCAACTTT